>JBDIAR010000121.1:0-10833 GCA_039812545.1 Dermatophilaceae bacterium
CCCTGGGTGACCGTCGTGGCATACGAATGGCACGGGCACCAGCATCAGATCGAGCTGCTCGACGGCCATTGAGAGAGCCGGCTACTTCGCGGGCAGCGTTCTGGCGTATGCCACCCCGTATGCCACATAGGTCGCCAGGGCCTCGTCCGTCTCGACGACCCCGGCGTCGACCAGCAGCCATCCCGGCATCGCCCGCCCCCGCATGACCATGAGTTCGACGCCGGGCGCCGTCGTCAGACCCGGACCGTCCGCCGGGTCGATGCGCACCATCAACGCTCCACGGCTGGCCGCGGCCACCGCCATATTGCCCGTGATCATGAACCCGAGTCCGCCGAACATCGCGCGCTCGGTCAGCCCGGGTTCGTCCTGCAACTGCTCGCGGAGCCGATTCGCCAGTTCTTCGTCGTATGCCATGACGTGACCGTCGTTCTCGCTCAGACCGCGTCGTCGTCGCGTTCGCCGGTGCGCACGCGGACAATCGATTCGACGTGGGTCACCCACACCTTCCCGTCACCGATTCGGCCGGTCCGGGCCGCCGCCACGATGGTGCGCACGACGTCGTCACAATCCGCATCGTCGACCACCACCTCGATCCGTACCTTGGGCACGAGCGCGACGTCGTATTCCGCGCCGCGATAGACCTCGGTGTGGCCCTTCTGTCGGCCGAAGCCCCCGACCTCCGAGACGGTCATCCCGCTGACTCCGACCGTTTGCACGGCCTGCCGCACGGATTCGAGCATGTGGGGTTTGACGACCGCGGTGATGAGCTTCATCAGTCCTCCTCGTGGTGGGTGAGCGTGCGCAGGAATCCGTGGCCGCTCGCGCGCCCGGTGGTCAGCGTGTGCAGGTCGTATGCCGTCTCGGCGTGCAGGGCCAGGTCGACGCCGCCCAGTTCGTGATCACGGTGCACACGGAACCCGATGGTCTTCTCCAACAGCCAACCCAACGCGGCCGACATCCCGAAGGCATACAGGCCGACGACGACGGCGCCGAGGAGCTGGCGCTCGAGTTGGCCGATGCCGCCGCCGTAGAACAGGCCGTTGACGCCGCCGGGGACCCGGGCGGTCCCGATCAGACCGATGCCGATGGTCCCGACCAGTCCACCGACCAGGTGGACGCCGACGACATCGAGCGAATCGTCATACCGGAAGCGGTACTTCAGGCCCACGGCATACGCACAGATGGCTCCGGCGGCGGTCCCCATGATGATGGCCCCACCCGGCGAGAGGGTGCCGCACGACGGCGTGATGGCCACCAGCCCGGCGACCATCCCCGACGCGGCGCCCAGCGACGTGGGTCGGCCGTCGCGGATTCGCTCAAGGACCAGCCAGCCCAGCGTCCCCGCGGCCCCGGCCAGGAGGGTGGTCGCGAAGACGATCCCGGCGCGGTGGTTGGCGCCCAACGCGGAGCCGGCGTTGAAACCGAACCAGCCGAACCACAACAACCCGGCGCCCAACATCACGAGGGTCAGGTTGTGCGGTCGCATCGGGTCCTGGCCGAAGCCGTGGCGCCGACCGAGGACCAGCGCCAGGGCCAGGCCCGAGGCACCCGAACAGATCTCCACCGCCATCCCGCCGGCGAAGTCGACGACCCCCACGCCGTTGACCAGCCAACCACCGACGTGTCGCCCGGACGAGGTGTCGAACACCCAATGGGCCACGGGCGCGTAGACGACGAGGGACCAGACGCCGACGAACACCAGCCAGGCACCGAACTTGGCTCGGTCCGCGATCGCGCCCGAGATGAGCGCCCCGGTGATGACGCAGAACAGCCCCTGGAACACGGCGAACAGGATGAGCGGAACGGTTCCGGCCATGGCCCCGTCCCCGAGCATCGACTCCAGCCCCAGGTACTCCCCCGGGTTGCCGAGCAGACCCCCGCCGATGTCGTCGCCGAACGCCAACGAGTAGCCGACCAGCGCCCAGAGCAAGGTGACGACCGCGAGCGCGCCGATGGTCATCATCATCATGTTCAGCACGCTCTTGGACCGGACCATACCGCCGTAGAACAGCGCCAGTCCGGGAGCCATGAGCAACACGAGGGCACACGCGCACAGCATCCAGGCGGTGTCCCCGGAGTCGATGGTGGCGGCTTGTGCGAGCAGAACCATCCGCACTCCTTGATGGCCGCTGCGGGCGCCGGTCCCGGCAGCGAATCGGTCGTCACGGCGCGGCCCCGCCGTGGCGGGATGACGGTACCGCTCAGCCGAAAGACCCTGATTCAGTCGCCGACATCTGGAAGCTCGAGTTGGCGCGCCGGGTGAATCGAGTAGTCCGCCAAGTAGTCGAACACCCCACGCAATGCGATCCGCTCGGGATCGTCGTAATACGTCCGTTGGGCCGGTCCGAAGTCCGCCCAAGCGCCGGCGAACCCGAATGCCCAGGTGAACATGTCCTTCTCCTCGTCCGAGACGGCGAAGAGGCAGGGGAACCCGTGCCGCTCCCGGAGGGGGACGATGCGGCGCCAGATCGAGAGGAACTCGCCCCAGGAGCCCGTGATGGCATACCGGCGCATGATCGCGGTCAACGACGCGTCGGTGAGTTCGGTCATCACCTCCGGCCGGACCGGCCGGAGGGTCGTGTTCCGGAACACGTGCGGTGCGGCCGAGGCGGCCACCTCCTGCGCGGTGGGATCTGTCGCCAGCGCCGCCGCACCGGCCGCCGGGTCCGGATGGGAGTACAGCATCGTGATCTTCGGCTCGGCGTCGGTTTCGACGAAGGCGCGGTGGACGGCATACCCGTGACGTCGGCGAACCGCGATCTCCCGGGGCCAGATCTGCAGATACGTGTCCAGATGGCGCGGTTTGACGGTGAACCGGTGCAGGAGGAGCGCCATTCCCCGACGCTACCGGGCGGCGACGCGAGACGCATACGGTGGAACCATGACAGCGACGCCCGCGACCCCACCTACGCAGCCACGGATCGGCGGGCACGTCGATCAGGAGGACCCGATCGCCGAGGCATCGGCTCGCACGTCGAACCTGGTGCAGATCTTCCTGGGCGATCCGCAGAGCTACAAGGGACCGGTGATCCGGTATGCCGGCGGAGCCGTCGCGCTGCGATCGGCCGCCGCCCGCGCCGACGTGGATCTCTATGTGCACGCGCCGTATCCGATCAACGTGGCCTCGACCAACAACCGGATCAGGATCCCGGGTCGCAAACTTCTCCAACAGCATCTGTATGCCGCTGCCGAGATCGGCGCGAAAGGCGTGGTCGTGCACGGGGGTCACCTCGGCAAGGACGAGGAGGCCGAGGTCGGGTTCGACAACTGGCGCAAGTGTGTCGACGGGTTGGACCTGGCAGTGCCGTTGCTCATCGAGAACACCGCGGGTGGGGACAACGCCATGGCGCGACGACTGGAGGCGATCGACCGGCTGTGGGAGGCGATCGGGCGGGCGGCGAATGGCACGGGCATCGGCTTCTGTCTGGACACCTGCCACGCGCACGCGGGCGGCATGGACTTGCCGGGGCTGGCCGAGAAGATCCTGGCCATCACCGGACGCCTCGATCTGGTCCACGCCAACGACTCCCGTGACGAATTCGATTCGGGCGCGGACCGGCACGCCAATTTCGGGTCGGGGCGCATCGACGGGGACGCGCTCGCCGAACTCGTGCGGACCGCGCACGCACCGGTCGTGTGCGAGACGCCCGGCGGGATCGCCGGGCAAGCCGCGGACATCGCTTGGCTCCGAGAACGGCTCTGAGCTCGCGTCGGACTCGGACCTCCCCCGTGCCGGTGTTCAGAGCCGGCCGCGCACCGGTGTGGAGTCCCGCCGTCCCTGCTGCCCCTCCGGCATGACCAACTCCCCGTGTAGCCCCAACAGGCGCACCTCACGTCCGGGCTCCAGCCGGTCGACCAACTGCTCGGCCGTGCCCCGCAGATCATTGGGATCCGTGGACGCGGGCCGAAGCGTCTTGCTGAAGGTCTTGGTGACGAAGGGGGCGTAGCGCACCTTCAGGGTCACCCGGCGTACCGCTCGATCCTGTGCGGCGAAGTCCCGTGCGAGCCGCTCGGCCAACTCCGTGACAGCGGCTCGAATCTGCTCGACGTCGGTGAGGTTGCGCTGATAGGTCTCCTCGCGGCTGTGCCCGCGAGCGACCCAGGCGGTGTCGGCGACCGTGGCGCGCCCACGGCCGTGGCCGAGATCGGCATACCACCGGCCCATTCGCGGACCGAACTCTCCGATGAGCGCTTCGACGTCGGCTCCGGCGAGCTCGTCGACGGTCCCGATCCCGAGCGTGGCGAGTCGTTTGGAGATCTTCGGGCCGATCCCCCAAAGCTCGATCGTGGGCCGCGGTCCCATGACCTCCGCCCAGTTCTGCCGGGTCAGTCGGAAGACGCCGCGCGGTTTGGCAAAACCAGTCCCGATCTTGGCGCGAATCGTGTTGTCTCCGATACCGATCGAGCAGTGCAGCCCGGTGCGCTCCAGGACGGATGTCTGCACCGTGCGCGCCATGCCCTCCGGGTCAGCACCGTTGAACCCGATGAAGGCCTCGTCCCAGCCGAGCACCTCGACGGGAGAGCCGGTGTCGCGCAACGTGGTCATGACCTGCTCCGAGACCGCCTCGTATGCCGGGTGATCCACGCGGAGGAAGACGGCGTGTGGTGCCTTCCGGGCGGCGATGCGCAACGGCATACCGGAGCTCACACCGAGGGCGCGCGCCTCGTAGGAGGCGGTGGCGACCACGCCTCGCTCGGTGGGATCGCCACGGCCACCGACGACGACCGGGCGACCCGCGAGGTCGGGATGGCGAAGGACCTCGACGGCTGCGATGAACTGGTCGAGGTCGACGTGGAGGATCCAGCCGGTTTCGGCCATGCTGCCAGTGTCGCAGGGCGGGCCCGGGACGTCGGCGCCCGAGCCGTCAGCCGGTGAGGTAGGTCCGGATCAGACGGTCCGGTAGGACGCGTTCGACCTCGCGGTCCCACGGGGTACTGAGGGCGCCCAGGTCCAGGACGTGATCCAGGAGCACCGCGGTGAAGCCCCACACGAAGAGCCCGTCGATCGCGAACCCGGGTCCGCGGTAGTCGCCGAAGCCGACGACGGTGAAGCGATTCGCCGGGTCGAGCAGCTCGTCGAGGTCGGCGAGGACGACCCGGGCGACCTCGGCCTCGTCGACGACCCCGACCGGATGCGGATCGGTCCACCACCCCAACACGGGGGTCACCGCATTCTCGCTGGGGTACATGTACAGCGGCGGCAGTTCGTCGACGATGTGCACCGTGCTGGCGTTCAGGCCGATTTCCTCCTCCGCCTCCCGGATCGCCGCGTCGATCGGCCCGTCGTCGCCGTCGTCGAGCATCCCGCCGGGAAAGGCGACCTGGGCCGCGTGCGAACGCAGGCTTTCCGCGCGTTCGGTCAGGACGACGGAATAGCCGTTCGGGCGGCCGGATTCGTCAGTGCGCCCGGCGAACAGGACGAGGACGGCCGAACGGCGCCTGGGTTGCTCGGGCGGCGCGAACTGGGTGAACCAATGCGGCGGGTCGGCATCCAACGCGGCTCGGATCCCCGTCAGCCACGGTGGCGGCGAGCCGAGGTCCGGACCGGGGGGTCCCTCGTCCGGATGGCGGCTGTCCATGGCTAGACGATCTCACGGCCGGGGCGACTGACGCCGCACGGCAGCTGTCACGGACAGGGTCGGGTCACCGTGAGTCGGGTCAACGCCGGCTTCTTCGCCTCGGGTTCGGTCATCGAGGCGTCCGGGACGCCCTGCCACTTCATGCCGATCAGCAGGTCCACGTCCGTGCCCGTTGCGGTGGGATCCAGGACGAGTTCGGCGTCGGGGATCGTCTTGGCCAACAGATCGGCATACAACTTGCCGTGCGGTCCGTAACGCACGGCGGCGACTCCGGTGACCCAGCCCTTCTTCGGGTCCAGCCCGACCTTGCCGGTCACGAAGCCCAGCCGGGTCAGATCTTCGTCGGCCTTGGTGGCCAGGCCGGTGAAGTAGGTCGTGTTGTAGACGTTGACCTTGACGTCCTGACGGTAGACCAGAGGACGGTCCGCGGGTGCGAGCGTGGTGAACGTCGGCCCGAGGATGAGGTCGACGGAGTCGTCGAAGCGGTCGTCGCGCACGAGCGCGGCATCCGGCAGGAGCAACTGGCGCACCACCAGGGCACCGTCGATTCCGCTCGGCCCGAACCGGATCGAACCGGAACCGTTGACCTCCTTGATGCCGGTGTAGTTCGAGACCCGGCCGGGGGTGAACCAGCGCAGCGGGAGTTCGGCGGCAACGCGGGTGGCGGCACCCTGGCTCTCCGAGGCGTTCAACACGTTGAGCTTGAACGAGTTCTGGAGGGGGGCGAGTGATGTCTCCGGGGTGCAGGCGGGTCGCTCGTCGCCCTTGAGGACGCTCTCCAACGGTTTGGACAGCGCCCAGGCGCCGGCGCCGAGGAGCAGTGCGGGCACGGTGACGAACGCGATCACACCACGACCGGGCCGCCAGTTGATCGTGTCGTCTGCCTTCTGCGCCATCCGGTGCCTCCGACGGGTCCCTCGGTAGGCCTGCCCTACCGCCCGGTCAATCCTCGCAAGCGGGCCGGCGCCGGCTCGGGAGGCCGGGCCGTGTCGATCCGTGTCGATACCCGATCGTTGTGAGCAAAGGGAGAGCTCGGTGTCGGGGTCAGGAGCCGGACGAGCCCGGGGTCGTGGGGTCGGGCTGGGACGGGGTGCCGCCGATGAAGTCGTCCCAGCGCGTCCGGATGGGAGCCCAACGCCGATCGAAACGATCGGCCCGCCGGGTCGCGTGCGCGACGCGGGCCGGGGAGTAGAGCCGTCGCGCCCACGGCGAGTGTGGACGGGCGAGACGCACCGCACCGACCCAGGCCAGCGGCCCGACGAAGAGGCCGAGCAGGGCGGTGGGGTACTTTCCCTTGAACGCCGTCACCGCGACGAACCCGAGGTTGACGATCAACACGGCCGCCACGCCCCCTCGGACGTACAGCTCGGTATCGCTCAGGCCCCCCACGTCGAGCGGCGACACCCCGAACACGCCCAACGCGACGCAGGCCGCAGAGAGGGTCACGACATTGACCGAGAGCTGGCCCTCCTGGGTCCAGTAGACGTCCTGCAGATGGAAGATCATCGCGAACTCATCGAGAACCAGCGAGGAACCCACACCCACGAGGACGGCTCCCGCATAGCTCAACACGGTGCTGTATTGCGAGCCGACGGAGACGAAACCGCCGGTGACCAGAAGCAGGACACCTGGGGTTGAGTGGTGCAGATGAACACCGCCATCGCTGACGTTGTGGAACGGGCCCTTCCCGGCGCGAATCGTTCGGGTGATCGTCCGGGTGACGACGAAGGTCGTCACGAAGGCGAGCAGGCTGACCAGGAGCGGGCCCTTCGAGCCGCCGACGACCTCGTCGCGCCACCAGTGCGACAGCCAGCCGGTGACGTCGCCGAGTCCGAACATGTGCATCCGCCAACGGTAGCGGGGGAGGTATGCCGTGAGAGAGTGGGCGCCGCCGGCCATCGCCCATGGCCGTTGTGAGGGTGCCCATCGGGGGTCCACACGTCAGTCCGTACGATCGCTCAGGAGGTGCTCGACTCGTGAACGATCGCCCGCGACTGCATTTCACCGTTCCGGCTGGATGGATCAACGACCCATTGGGCGTGACCTTCCATGCCGACCGTTACCACCTGTTCGCCCAGTACCTTCCCGACCGGGTCGTGTGGTCCCCCGAATGTCGTTGGTCGCACGCGACCAGCACCGATCTGCTCGAATGGACGATGCAACCGGTCGCCCTCGAACCCGGCGATGGCGACGGCGGAGTCTGGAGCGGCAGCGTCGCCGTCCCGCCGGACGGTCCGACCCGACTCTTCTACACCTCGGTCGATGCGGCACATGCCGACGTCGGGCGGATCAGGGTGGCTCGACCGGTGGACGATCTATGGATCGAATGGGTCAAGGGTCCGGTCGTCGCCCTGGTCCCCCAGGGTGTCGACGTGGTGGCATTCCGCGATCCACACGTGGTGTTCGACGGGAGCCGATGGCTCATGGTCGTCGGCGGCGGGCTGGCCGACGGCACTGCGGTCGCGTGGCTGTACACCTCCGACGACCTCGAAACCTGGCGCTTCTCAGGGGAACTCGCGCGTCGGCATACGGGTGAGGAGGAACCCGTCTGGACCGGCTTGGCCTGGGAGTGCCCGCAACTCATCGAGGTCGACGGTCGGTGGGCCCTGGTCGTCTCGGTCTGGGAGCCCGGGCAACTGCATTACATCGCGTATGCCGTGGGTGACCTCGTGGACGGGCGGTTCGTGCCCGGCCCCTGGCGGCGCTTGACGTTCGGTCCGGCCTACTACGCCGCCTCTGCGTTCCGGGACGAGCATGGCCGCCCGGGGCTGATCCATTGGCTGCGCGGGGTCGACGACCCTTCAGGCGTGTGGTCCGGGGCAAGCAGCCTTCCGCAGTTGCTGAGGCGAGTGGATGATCGCATCCTCCCTCTCGCGCATCCCTCGATCGCGTCGCGGCGGGTCGACCCGGTGGCGTTGGAACCGGGCAAGCAGGTGCGGGTGGAGAGTCCGACGATCGACATCGAATGGACTCCGGTCGGGACCGAGTCGGCGCTGACGATCGCCGCGGACGACGGATCGTCCCCGCTGGAGATGGTCGTCATCGACGACACGCTGACCGTCACCGCCGACGCGGGCGAATGGTCCATGCCGAGGACCGGCCCGGTGCGGGTGGTGGTCGACATCGGCGTGGTCGAGATCTACTGCGGCTCAGGGGCGCTCGCGATCCCGGCACGTCTGGTCGCGCCGGTGACACTGACCGGCAGCGGCTCGGGTACGGCGTATTCGCTCACGGGAACGATCGCCGCAAGCACGGCCGCCCCGGCCCCGCCGTGAGCCGATCGACGGCATGATGGACCCATGACGCGCCTGCTTGCCACCGCTGTTCTCGAAGACGCCTTCGATCGGGTCCACGAGGCGCTGCCCGGTGCCCTGCGCGGCCTGTCGGTCGAGGAACTGATCTGGCGACCGGACGCCGACGCGAACTCGATCGGCTGGCTGGCCTGGCATCTGACTCGCGTGCAGGACGATCACCTCGCGGGCGTCGGCGGCGTCGAACAGGTCTGGACCGCACAGAAGTTCGTCGATCGCTTTGCCCTGCCGTATGCCGTGGACTCGATCGGCTACGGGCATACCAGCGCTCAGGTCGGCGCCTTCGGCGATGCCGCGACCGATCAGTTCGTCGGCCTGCTGGTGGAGTACGCCGACGCGGTCCATCATCAGACTGTCGCGATCCTCGCGGGGCTGGACGAATCGGCATACGGGAGGATCGTCGACGAGAGATGGGAGCCGCCGGTCACGGCCGCCGTTCGCCTGGTGTCGGTGGTGGGCGACATCACCGCCCACCTCGGTCAGATCGAGTACGTCAAGGGACTTGCGGTTCGGCGACCGTCGACACGGTCCTGACTCCCCTTGAGCAGGAGACATATTCGGCGGTTACCATCTGCCTTATGACGAGTGCCGATGACGCCCGCGCCGCCCTCGACCGGGCCTAGGTCCTGCTCGATCAGGTGATCGCCGACAACGCCCGCTTCGACGAGATGCTGCGCTGGCTCGGGGAGGCGACCGATCGGGTTCACCGCCCGGCCGCTTACTACACCGGTCCGGGCCAGAATGACATCGAGACGGTACTCGCGGACTCGCCCGACGAGGTGACTCCCCCGGTGGCCAACGAGGATGCGGCGTGGGAGGCGCTCGCCGACTTCGACGAGCGCATGCAACGAACCCTGCGCATCGCCACGGCTGAACTCACGGCCTCGCTGGATCAAGCCGACGGGTAGGCCGCCGATCCGGGCACGATGACCGGGTCGGGCAACCCGTTTGCCGGCCCAGGCGTCCTATGGCCAGGCCCCGATCACGACGCCCGACAGGAACACTGTCTTCGCCACCAGGACACCACAGTGAAGGCCATGCGCACCGCGACTCGACCCGACGCACCCCGACGAATCCCCTTGACAACCAGGAGTGCAAAACTCGCGACGACCCTGGCCGTCGCCTCACTTGCCGCTGCCGCCTGCAGTGCCCCGAGTGCGCCTGCGCCTGCCGAGGGATCGGTCGTCGGCTCAGCGGCTTCCCATGGCGCGCCGGTCGGCACGGTGTCGGCGACCCGCGCGGCACCATCGGTCGCGAGTTCGGCGCCGATCATCCGCGCATACGAGTTCCCGGGCGGCATGATCGAGGACGGCGGACCCGGCATCAAGCTGTACACCCGAGTCGAGGCGCTGGTGGCCCTGCCCCAGACGCCCGGACGGCACCCGGTCGCGGTCGTGATCCACGGCTCTCACCCCTCGTGCATCGACGCGACCAGGGATCAGCTGATCACCTCGGAGGCGCTCACGACGCCGTGGCCGGAGGGCTGCGGAAGCAAGCGCAGCATCAACGATCAGGCGATCACGCAGGGCCCCGACTACCTTCGCACGCCGGCCAGCATGGCCTATCTCGCTCGAGCGTTGGCCGAGAAGGCTTTGCGGTGGTGATTCCCGATGTCAACACCAAGGAGCGGCTGGATTGGGGCGGCGAACCCCAGACCCTCACTCTGCAAACCGCTCTCGCCAAGCTGCACCTCGGCTTGCTCGCGCGCCTCGACAAGGGGGAGACGCTTGGGCTGTCGTGGGCGGGCGACGTCAAGGGCAAGCTCGACCTGTCCAGGATCGTCACCGTCGGCCACAGCAGCGGTGGAGGGTATGTCGTCGACGCGGCGCAGCTCGGCGCCCTCCCCAATGTCAAGGCGACCGTCACGGTCGCCCTCGCCACTCACATCGGAACGCTGCACGGCGGCGGCTCGAACGAGATCGGACCGGTGAACCCACCGACCA
>JBDIAR010000122.1:0-10796 GCA_039812545.1 Dermatophilaceae bacterium
GCGAGTTCGGCGAACTCGGCGGGCGCGGCGGGGGCGGCGGGCGCCCCGGGGGCGTCGCAGGTCGTCGTCCACGTCGTCGGTCAGGTCAAGCATCCCGGGGTGGTCGCGCTGCCCAGCGGCTCCCGGGTGCTGGCCGCGGTCGAAGCCGCCGGAGGAGCGACGCCGGCGGCAGTGCTCAGCCGGCTCAACCTGGCCCGCCTCGTGGCGGACGGCGAGCAGATCTTCGTGCCGGGAGCCGGTGATGCGATCACCGGGGCCGCCCCGGGCGCGGCGGGCGGAGCTGGGGCGGGCGGTTCGGCTCCCGGCGCCACGAAGTCCTCGGGTCCGGTGAATCTCAACACGGCGACCGTCGCGGAACTCGATGCTCTGCCGGGGATCGGGCCGGTCTTGGCGGCCCGG
This sequence comes from Dermatophilaceae bacterium, assembly GCA_039812545.1. GTDB lineage: Bacteria > Actinomycetota > Actinomycetes > Actinomycetales > Dermatophilaceae > JBDIAR01. The sequence goes on from JBDIAR010000122.1 coordinate 400, forward strand.
ATCGTCGCCTGGCGAGAAGAGCACGGCCGGTTCAGCTCGGTCGACGAACTCGGCGAGGTGGCCGGCATCGGCGACAAGCTGTTCGCCCGACTTCGTCCGGCCGTGGCGGTTTCGTGATGGACGTTTCGGTGCCGGGCAGGCCCGCCGCGGTCGACCTGCGGTTGCTGCTGCCCGCCCTGACCGGGTGGGCGGTCGTCGCCGTGGCGTTGCCGCTGCCCGCGCGTGTCGTTCTCGCCGTCCTGGTCGGTTGCGCGGTGCTCGGAGCGGCGGGATCGGTGGTGCTGTTCCGGCGCCGGGAGCGTGGGGTACTGACCGTGGGGCGCTGGTTCGGGTTGGCCTGTGCCGGCGCAATCGTCGTCGCGGTCCTTCTTGGGTGCGCCGTGGTGGACGCCGCCGTCCATCGGGCCGGGGCGGTTGCCGAACTCGCCGAACAGCGTGCCGTCGTCGAGGTCACCGGGACCGTCGACGGGGACCCCCGGACGATTTCGGGGCGATCCGCGCGTTCTGCCCCCTTGGTGATCGTGCCCGTGGGGGTGTCGACGCTTGCCGGGCGAGGCGGGATGGGCGCCTCGCAGGCCAGGCTGCTCGTGTTCGGCGACGCGTCGTGGCACGCGCTGCGACGCGGTTCGACCGTTGTTTTCGTGGGCCGACTCGGGCCGGCGCAGGACCCGTCGTCCGTCGAAGCGGACGTGGACCCGCGCGGTCCACCGCGCATCCTCGACGAACCCGGGCTGGCGGACCGGATCGCCGAACACGTCCGCGGCGGCCTTCGCAACGCCGCAGCCGGGCTGCCGAAGGACGCCGCGGGGCTGCTGCCCGGACTCGTGCTGGGTGATACCTCGGTTGCCGACTCCTCGCTCAACGACGACATGAAGGTGACCGGACTGACCCATCTGGCGGCCGTCTCCGGCACCAATGTCACGATGGTGCTCCATGCCCTGTGGTGGTGTTGTGGATTGTGCCGGGTGCCACGGCGCTGGCGTGTCGTCGTCGCCGGAGTGGGCTTGGTGGGTTTCGTCGTGCTGGTGCGCCCCGAACCCAGCGTTCTTCGGGCGGCGGCGATGGGTCTGGTGGGCCTCGTGTCGCTGGTTTCGTCGCGACCGCGCACCGCGGTACCCGCGCTGGCGACGGCGATCGTGGTGTTGCTGGCATACAGTCCGCCGCTGGCGCGCTCGCTCGGCTTCGCACTGTCGGTCCTGGCCACGCTGGGGCTATTGCTGTGGGCCCGGCCCTGGGCGGACCGGCTCGCGCTGTGGCTGCCTCGTCGGCTCGCGCCGCTGGCCCCGGCGATCACGGTCCCGGTCGCGGCCCAGGTGATGTGTCTGCCCATCCTGGTGACCCTGCAGGGCGGCATCTCCTGGGTGTCGGTACCGGCGAATATCGCGGCGGCTCCGTTCGTCGGACCGGCGACCATCATGGGCGTGGTGACGGCCGTCGTCGCCGCCGGTGTGCCCGCAGTTGCCGCCGTCCTCGTCTGGGGAGCGGGGCTGCCGACGATGGCGGTCGCGGGCGTGGCGCGGATCGGAGCCGACGTGCCAGGGGGTGCCCTGCCCTGGCCGGGTGGCGCGCCCGGTGTGGTCGCCTCGATCCTTCTCGTGGTCGCCCTGTTGACATCCGGCCCCTGGCTGCTGGCGCGATCGCGAGCCAGACCCGGGGTCGCCGTTGCCGGTGTCGTCCTGATCCTGGCGGCTGTCGTCCCGGTGCGGGAACTCGCCTGGCCGATGGTGGGTTGGCGGATCGTGGCCTGCGACGTCGGCCAAGGCGACGCGCTGGTGGTGCGGGCCGGGTCCGATGTGGTTCTGGTCGACACCGGACCAGACCCGAAGCTCGTCGACACCTGTCTTCGTCGCCTTCACGTCACGCGAGTGGCGGCCGTTGTGCTCACCCACTTCCACGCGGACCACATCGACGGATTGACCGGTGCGCTCGCCGGCCGCGAGGTCGGCGCGGTCGTGACCAGCTGGGTGGCCGAGCCTCCCGCCGACGCGCAACGAGTCCGGGAGACGGCGGAGCGGGCGGGGGTGGCGGTCCGTACCGTGCGGGCCGGGGATCTGTTGGACTTCGGTGACACGGCGTGGCGGGTGTGGTGGCCGGCGCGCCGGATCGACGAGGGGTCGGTGCCGAACAACAGCTCGATCGTCGTCACCGTGGAGACGCCGGGGCTGCGCGCGCTCCTGCTGGGGGATATCGAACGCGAAGCAGCCCGTGCCCTGCTCGTCGAGCTCCAGCATGGAGATGCCGGCCCGTTCGACGTCGTCAAGGTGGCCCACCACGGCTCGGCGAACCGGCTGGACTCCCTGTATGCGTATGCCGGAGCCGCGGTGGCGATCATCAGTGTCGGAGCCGGGAACGACTACGGACATCCGGCTAGCTCCACGCTGGCCGTGCTTCGAGGACTCGGAGCGCGCGTGTTCCGCACGGACGAGTCCGGCGACATCGCCATCCGGCCCGCGCAGGAGGCGGAGAGCGATCAAACCCCGGGACGGCGCCTCATGGAGGTCGCCTGTCGAGGTCCGTGAGCGCCCGGGTGATCGTCGCGCTGATCCTCGATCGCGGCGATGGTCCTTCTGCCAGCGCCACCGGCCACTCGGCGGTCCGGCGGTGGGCGCACTCGTCAGCCGGCGGGGAGAGGGGCGGCAGCCATCGTGGCGGCCGATTCGACGAGGGCCTCCAGCGTGGCGTTCACCGCCGGGACACGCTGGAGGTCCGGTGTCGTCACGGCGTAGATGGAACGTCGCGGGGCCGGGATGAGGGAGAGCACGGCGACCTCGGGATGATGGGCCGCCTGCAGGATGAGGTCGGGGACGATGGCGACCCCGAGCCCTTCGGCGACCAATCCCAGCACGGCGACGTAGTCCTCGGTTTCGAAGGCGACATTCGGAGCGAACCCGGCGGCATCCGCGAGCGAGACGAGATGACCGCGGCATCGTGGGCAGCCCGCGATCCAGGCCTCTTGGGCGACGTCCGCCATCCCAGCGGTCGCCGTCTGGGCGAGCGGGTGGGTGGCGGGAACGACGAGACGCACCTCGTCATCCAGCAACTTGGTGGCCACGAACACATCGAGGTCGTCGCCGTGGTACCCGGCCAGGTCCATTCCCTCGTACGCGAACGCGACCGCGATGTCGCACTCACCGGAGCGCAGCGCGGCCAGCGACTGCGGCGGCTCGCCCTCGGAGAAGGTGACCGACACCTGTGGGAATTGGCGCTTCACCATCGCCAGCGCCTTGGGCACCAAGGTGGCCGAGGATGACGGGAAGGCCATGAGTCGCACCCGGCCGGCCCGCAGCCCGGCGATCGCGGCGACCTCCTCTTCGGCGGTATCCAGGGCGGCCAGCACCGTCGTGGCGTGCCGGGCCAGGACCAGACCCGCCTCAGTCAGCCGCACCTGTCGTCCGAAGCGTTCGACCAGGACCGTGCCCAGCCGATGCTCCATCCGGCGCACCATCTGCGAGATCGCCGGTTGGGAAAAGCCGAGCGCGGCAGCAGCGCCGGTGAAACTGCCCTCGTCGGCGATGGCCCGGATGACCCGCAGGCCGGCAGCATCGATCACCGTCCAATTCTATGGTTCGAGAATCGATAATGCCAGGTTCTATAATGCGAGATTATCTGAAGCTCAGAGGTGTGGGCCGCGCTGTGGCTCTGAGGAGGCGACGTTGACCGGACGGATCGAGTCCTCGCCATCGGGGGTCGGCGTCTCCGGCGACGGGGACGCCGCCGGGTGGCGTGACCTCAACGCCGCTGGGCGCCGGCTCGCCGAACTGATCGGCGCCGGTGGGGTACTCGTCCTCAGCGGAGCCGGGATCTCCACCGAATCAGGGATCCCCGACTACCGCGGCCCGGACGGCACCCGGCGGGTGACGCCGATGCAGCACGCCGAGTTCGTCGGATCCGCAGCCGCACGGCAACGCTATTGGGCCCGTAGTTTCGTCGGGTGGGACCGGTTCGGTGCAGCTCTTCCCAACTCGGGTCATCGAGCGGTCGCGGCCCTCGAGCGGGTCGGTTTGGTCGATGCCGTCGTGACCCAGAATGTCGACGGACTGCATCAAGCGGCCGGTTCACAGCGTGTCGTCGAACTCCACGGCACGCTATCCCGGGTGACCTGTCTGGACTGCGGGACGGCATACCACCGCCAGTCGATACAGCACCAACTCGACGTGGCAAACCCGGACTTCCGCGAGGCCGCCGGGCCGGCCGGGGCGATCCAGCCCGACGGCGACGTGCTGCTCGCCGAGGAACTAATCGCCGCCTTCCGGATGCCGAGCTGTCCCCGGTGCGCGGGGGACCGGCTCAAACCCGACGTCGTCTTCTTCGGAGGCAGCGTGCCCGTCGAGCGGGTGGAGCTGTGCTATTCGCTGGTCGCGCAAGCCCGTTCGCTCGTGGTGCTGGGGTCCTCCTTGGCCGTGATGAGCGGTCTGCGGTTCGTCCGGCGGGCCCGCGAGTTGGGGCTGCCGATCGGCATCGTGACGCTGCTGCCCACGCGTGGCGACGAGCTGGCAGACGTGGTGTGGCGAGAGCGGTTGGGCGTCGCACTGCCGGGCCTGCTGGATCAGATCGACCCCGTTCGTCCGGTCACCGAGAGCGATCTTCGGGCCGTCGAGGGCGATCGCCGGGCCTGACGGCTCGGGCTGGCTCCGCGCAGTGGGTCGAGGACTGCGCGGAGCCAGGGCACGAGGGGTGCTCAGATCCGTCGTAGGACGGCTGTCACCTTCCCGAGAATCGTGGCGTGGTCGCCGTCGATCGGGTCGTATGCCGCGTTGTGCGGCAACAGCCAGATGTGGCCGTTCTTGCGTTTGAAGGTCTTGACCGTCGCCTCGTTGTCCAGCATCGCGGCGACGATATCGCCGTTGTCGGCCACGGCCTGTTGGCGGACGACGACCCAGTCGCCATCGCAGATCGCGGCGTCGACCATCGAATCGCCGGAGACGCGCAACAGGAACAGGGGCCCCTCGCCGACGATCTGTCGCGGCAGCGGGAACACGTCCTCGACCGCCTCGTCGGCCAGGATCGGGGCCCCCGCGGCGATCCGACCCAGCACGGGCACGAAACTCGGCGTCGGGCGGGCATCTCCCGAGTCGGTGACCTCGTCCTGACGGGCTCGCGGCTCCGCCGGACGGTAGCCCTTCCCACTGACCACGGCCACGGCCTCCAGCGCGCGGGGTCGGTTGGGATCCCTGCGCAAGAACCCCTTGCGTTCAAGCGCACGCAGCTGATGGGCCACCGAACTCGGGCTGGTCAACGAGACGACCTCGCCGATCTCCCGCAAGGTGGGCGGGTAGCCGCGCCGGTCCACCGAGGACCGGATCACATCGAGGATCCGCCGCTGCCGCATGGTCAGACCGTCGCCGGCCGCCTTGTCCGCGAGGACCGCGACGGGGTCCAGTCTCGGCCGGCCGCGGCGCGGCTTCGCGGGGTCGATCGGCGCTGCGGCCGCCTTCGTCGCGGTGGTCGACCTTGCCGTGGGGGTCGCCTTTCCCGCGGTGGTTGCCTTTGCCGCGACGCTCGGCGAGGCGCTCTTAGCCGCTCGTGCGCTGCTGGGCGCCCCAGAACCGGGCGCCTTCCTGCTCGTGGCCTTTGCGGTGCCGGCCTTTGCAGTGCCGGCTTTCGCGGTGGTGGCCTTCGTGGTGCTGGTGCTGGTGCTCTTGGTTCTCTTCGGTGCATCCGACATGTCGACCCCTCTCGGACGGTGCATGGCGCCCCTCGGCGCCGGTGGTTGGACAGTCCCGCGACGATCCGCCGCCATCGCCGCCACCGGCGACCCCTTGTGCCGAGACTCAGGGGCTCTGTCGGTGGTCGGTGATGTGCTGTCGTCGTCGAGTTGATCATATGGCTCCGACAGACCGTGATCAAACATTTGTACGACTAAATCTTGGCCGTGTCGGACAGGAGTGGTATAGATGAGACTAACACAAGATCGAACGACTGTACGAGGACCGCTGATCGTTCAGTTGTCTTCCCAGGTGGACGCGCGACGCGTCCGTGAGTCAGAGAGGTATGCCATGTCAGCCACGTCGACGTCCCGCATCTCCCCAGCCCATCGCCCCCGCCAGTTCGCCGGCCGGCCGGCCGGGTTGGGCGTCGTTCGACCGCTCCTGGTGTCCGAGGGGTCATCGGCGCTCGCCCCGCATGCCGGACCCGACCGCTCCATCGAGTTGGAGGCCGGCGCCTACGCCGGGTCCGCGCAGGGCCGGCCCGCCCTGCGCCTGGTTGGCGGGACGGCCGGCTCGCCGGAGACACTGCGGCCGGAGCCGGCGAGATTGCGGGTGACCCGGGCGGGACGGCTCACCATCACCCTCACCGTCGCCTTCCTCGTCGGGCTCGCCGTGTTGACCGCAACGTCTTCGTTGGCGGCGGGCAGTTCGCCGGCCGTCGCTCGCACCGTCGTCGTTCGTGCGGGACAGACCCTTTCGGGCATCGCCGCCGTCGAGTTGCCCGACCTGCCCGTCATCCAGGGCGTGGCCCGGATCCAGGTCGCCAACGACCTCAGCACCACGGACATTCACGCCGGTCAGACCCTCACGATCCCGCGTCAGGGCTGACAGGATCGCTCGCCCGCTCTGACCTGCAGGTATGCCGTCGGGCGGGGCTCCGGTCGAGCCGGCCGGCGCCGAGATTCGGCGTTCGCGACACGCCGAATCGGACATTTTGTCCGGCGAATCGCTTGTGAGGTGGGGGTCGGCTGTGTTCAAATACACCACATCTAGTAGTTACACGGCTGTAAGTTGTCCACATGTAGTCCCCAGGGTTTCCGGTGTTACCCACACCTCATCCCCAGGCCATCCCCACCCTCGTCCACAACCGACCCTCGTCCACAACCGCCCACCCCGCTCGCGTGCCACTCGCGTTGCTTCGGACCGGGCCCGCTCAGGAGGTGACGCGATGCATTGCCCGTTCTGCCGACACGGCGACTCCCGGGTCGTCGACTCCCGGGTTACCGAAGACGGCGCAGCCATCCGCCGGCGCCGTCAGTGTCCGGCCTGTAGCCGGCGCTTCACCACGGTGGAGGCCGCCAGCTTGACGGTCGTGAAGCGTTCGGGAGCGACGGAGCCGTTCAGTAGGGGCAAGGTCGTCAGCGGGGTTCGCAAGGCGTGCCAAGGACGTCCGGTGACCGAGGACGACCTGGCCAAACTCGCCCAGCGGGTCGAGGACGCGATCCGCGCCCAGGGCAACGCCGAGATCGAGGCCCACGAGGTCGGGATGGCGGTGCTGGAGCCCCTTCGGGATCTCGACGAGGTGGCATACCTGCGGTTCGCCTCGGTCTACCAGGCCTTCGAGTCACTGGAGGACTTCGAGGGCGCGATCGCGGTGTTGCGGGCCGAGCGCCCGGCCACCGGGGTCGAACCCTCACCGGCCGCAACCGGCTGACCCGTCGGACAGCACGATCCCCGACATACGAGCACACGACGTAGCAACGCGAGAGGAACCACGAGCATGACGGAGACGGCACGCCGGACAGGCACGAACCGCGGCAAGGGCAAAGGTCTGACGATCGACCGGATCTACACCACGGCGGGCGTCCACCCCTACGACGAGGTGACCTGGGAGCGCCGCGACGTCGTCCAGACGAACTGGCGGACCGGGGAGACCATCTTCGAGCAGCGCGGTGTCGAGTTCCCGGACTTCTGGTCGGTCAACGCGAGCACGATCGTGACGACCAAGTACTTCCGGGGGGCGCTCGGCACGCCGCAGCGCGAGGCGAGCCTGCGCACCCTGATCGACCGAGTCGTGCTCACCTACACCAAAGCCGGCAAGGAATTCGGTTACTTCGCCACCGACGAGGACGCGACCGTCTTCGAGCACGAGTTGACGTATGCCTTGTTGCACCAGGTGTTCTCGTTCAACTCGCCGGTGTGGTTCAACGTCGGCACGTCGAGCCCGCAGCAGGTCAGTGCGTGCTTCATCCTCTCGGTCGACGACTCGATGGACTCGATCCTCAACTGGTACCGCGAGGAGGGGTTCATCTTCAAGGGGGGCTCGGGTGCGGGGCTCAACCTGTCGCGGATCCGCTCCAGCAAGGAACTGCTGTCCTCGGGCGGGACGGCCAGCGGCCCGGTCAGCTTCATGCGCGGCGCGGACGCATCCGCGGGCACGATCAAGTCCGGTGGCGCGACCCGCCGGGCCGCCAAGATGGTCGTCTTGGACGTGGACCACCCGGACATCGAGGAGTTCATCGACACCAAGGCCCGCGAGGAGGACAAGATCCGGGCGTTGCGGGACGCCGGTTTCGACATGGATCTCGGCGGCAAGGACATCGTGTCCGTGCAGTACCAGAACGCTAACAACTCGGTCCGGGTGAGCGATGAGTTCATGACGGCGGTCGAGAAGGGCACCTCGTTCGGGTTGCGGGGTCGCAAGACCGGCGAGGTCATCGAGACCGTCGACGCGCGCCGCCTGTGGGGCAAGATCGCCACGGCCGCGTGGGAGTGCGCCGACCCGGGCGTGCAGTACGACGACACCATCAACGCCTGGCATACAAACCCCGAGTCCGGCCGAATCACGGCGAGCAACCCGTGCAGCGAGTACATGTCGCTCGACAACTCGTCGTGCAACCTGGCCAGCTTGAACCTGTTGAAGTTCCTGCGCGACGACGACACCTTCGACGCGGCAACCTTCGCCAAGGTGGTCGAGCTCGTCATCACCGCGATGGACGTCTCGATCTGCTTCGCCGACTTCCCGACCGAGTCGATCGGGGAGACGACCCGCGACTACCGGCAGCTCGGCATCGGGTATGCCAACCTCGGCGCCCTGCTCATGGCGACGGGTCACGGGTACGACTCCGACGGCGGGCGGGCGCTGGCGGCATCGATCACGTCGCTGCTGACCGGGGCGGCCTACCGCCGATCCGCCGAGTTGGCCGGTGTCGTCGGTCCGTATGCCGGGTACGCGCGCAACTCGGCCGCCCACCTGAAGGTGATGCGCAAGCACCAGAGCGCCAATGACGCCATCTCGACCCTGGACGTCATGGACCGCGGAATCCACGAGGCGGCGACGACGGCGTGGGCCGATGTGGTGGCGCTCGGAGCCAAGAACGGGTTCCGCAATGCTCAGGCCTCCGTGCTCGCACCGACGGGGACCATCGGCTTCATGATGGACTGCGACACCACCGGGATCGAGCCGGACTTCTCGCTGGTGAAGTTCAAGAAGCTGGTCGGCGGCGGGTCGATGCAGATCGTCAACCTGACGATCCCGCGGGCGCTGCGCAAGCTCGGGTATGCCGAGGAGACCATCGAGGCGATCGTCGAGTACATCGCTGACAAGGGTCACGTCATCGACGCGCCGGGGCTGAAGCCCGAGCATTACGAGGTGTTCGACTGCGCGATGGGCGCGCGGGCGATCTCGCCGATGGGTCACGTGCGGATGATGGCGGCCTGCCAACCGTTCTTGTCCGGGGCCATCTCCAAGACCGTCAACCTGCCCGAGACGGCCACCGTCGAGGAGATCGCCGACGTCTACTTCCAGGGCTGGAAGCTCGGCCTGAAGGCGATCGCGATCTACCGGGACAACTGCAAGGTCGGTCAACCGCTGTCGGACGCCAAGTCGGACAAGCAGTCCGCTTCGACCGCCGCGGCGCCGGAGCCGACGGTCGAGAAGGTCGTCGAGTACCGGCCGGTGCGGCGCCGGCTGCCCAAGCGCCGCCCCTCGCAGACGATTTCCTTCGCCGTGGGCGGCGCGGAGGGATACCTCACCGCCAGTTCCTACCCGGACGGGGGGCTGGGCGAGATCTTCCTGAAGTTCGGCAAGCAGGGTTCGACGCTGGCCGGTCTGATGGACGCCTTCTCGCTGGCGGTCTCGGTGGCGCTGCAGTACGGCGTGCCGTTGGAGACCTATGTCGAGAAGTTCACCAACCTGCGCTTCGAGCCGGCCGGCCTGACCGACGACCCGGACGTGCGGATGGCCACGTCGATGATCGACTACGTGTTCCGCCGCCTCGCGTTGGACTTCCTCGACTTCGAGACCCGTTCGTTCATGGGGATCTATACCGCGGAGGAGCGTGCCCGGCACCTGGAGACGGGCTCGTACCTGCCGGCTACCGGCGGTCTGGACGAGGACATCGAGGAGGAGCTGGAGACGCTCTCGCAGTCGGCTCTGACCCACAACGTCAAGGCCCCCGAGCCCAAGCCGATCCGACCCGCCGACGGGCCGGCCGCCGACCGTGATGCATCGGGCGCGTCGTCCACATCGTCACCCGGCGGGCGTGCGGAGCACAAGTCGGAGGTCAACTTCGGTGCCGGTGCCGCCTCGGCCCGCGAGGTCGACATCACCATCCACTCGTCCCAGGAGTTGATGGAACGTCTGCAGGGCAAGGCGGCCGACGCCCCGATGTGTCTGACCTGCGGCACCAAGATGCGTCCGGCCGGCTCCTGCTACGTCTGCGAGGGCTGCGGCAGCACCAGCGGCTG
>JBDIAR010000123.1:0-10727 GCA_039812545.1 Dermatophilaceae bacterium
GGGGCCGATCGGTGGGGGGACGGGCATTGGCCGATGGGTCCACGGGCCACCTCCTTGATCGAGGTGCCACTCTGGCATACGACAAGGCGGTGCCTCAGCGCTCATCCACAGGCCGCCGGAAACCTCCCCGCCACCCGCAACGCCCTGTGGATCGGCAGCCCCGAACCCCAACGGGCACGGCGGAGGGCGGGTCCCGAAGCACCCGCCCTCCGCCGTGCTCAGCCGTGCCGAATGATCAGGCCTTGCCGAGAATCCGGTTGAGGTTGGTCCCGCACACCGGGCAGGACCCCTTCGCCATCCGGCGACCGTTCTCGGACACCACGATCTTGCCCTCGGCCTCACGCTTGGCCTTGCACTTCACGCAGTAGAACTCGCCCTTGTAGGTCTCGTCGGACATTCGATCTCTCCTTGTGGGCCGACACGTAGGTCCGGCACGTAGCGTCACTGCCTGGCCCCTGGCAGGGGTCCACAGCCGCCGTCCGCACAGCTACGCCGTGCTCGGTGGCATCCCAACCTTAGACGACCGACCGACGAAACCGGGTACCTCGCCGCTTCCCGGGCCCCGCGTGGCGCGTGCGGTCCGGACACCGCGGTGGCGGCGAACCCGGTGTCGGTGGCGCCGGGTAGCCTGCCCGAAGTGGGTTCGACCCACCCCACTGACCCGGGGGCAACGGGTCACACACCCCGGAGCAACGGGTCCGGATCAGTGAGAGGACGGCCATGCCCGACACCCCAGCCGAGCGTCGTGATTCCGACTGGCAAGCCGACCAGCCCGCCGACCAGCAGACCGATCGGTGGGCCGAGCGGACCGGCGGATGGGCCGGGGATTGGCCGGATCTGCGGGCCGAGGCCAGGGCGGTCGGCGATGCGGTGGTGGCCGTGATCACCTTGAACCTGCCCGACAAGCGCAACGCGATGTCCGACCCGATGACCGCTTCCTGGCGCCAGGTGATGACCGAACTCGCCCGTGATCGGCGGGTCGCGGCCGTCGTCGTGACCGGTGCCGGGCCCGCGTTCTGCGCCGGAGGCGACCTGAGCTGGCTGGCCGGCGACCCGGACGCGACCGTCGACACGTTGCGGACCAAGATGCTCGCGTTCTATCGATCCTGGTTGACGATCAAGTCCCTCGAGGTCCCCACGATCGCGGCGATCAACGGGGCGGCGATCGGCGCCGGACTGGCCGTCGCCCTCGCGTGTGACATCCGGTATGCCGCGCAGGACGCGCGTCTGGCCGTCCCGTTCACCTCGCTGGGCTTGCACCCGGGGATGGCGACCACCTGGTCGCTACCGGATGTCGTCGGGCCGGCGATCGCCCGCGACATGCTGCTGACCGGACGCGCGGTGACCGGCGCCGAGGCGGTCGGCCTGGGTCTGGCGTCGGCGGCATACCCGGCGCCGGATCTGCTTCCGGCCGCCCTGGCGGCCGCCGACCGGGTGGCCTCCGCGGCTCCGATCGCCACCCGCCTGACCACCTTGGCGCTGCGCGACGGCGGGCACGCCACCTTCGAGGCGGCGCTGGCCTGGGAGGCACTGGCCCAACCGATCACGATGGCCACGGCCGACCTGCACGAGGGCCTGGCGGCCGTCGCGGCCCGGCGACCCGCCCGGTTCACCGGCCGATGACGGTCGACGGCGCACCCGGGGACACGACGCACCGTGTCGGCCTTCCGGGACGGCGACCGACTATCCGCGGAACCGATGTACGGCGCGGGCGACAAACTCCGGTAGATCGGCCGCACCGTCCGCCGGCAGGGCGTCGATCGGCCACCATCGCACGTCGTGGGACTCGTCGCTGACCCGGGGGCGGGCCCCGTCGTCTACCTGGGCGACATAGCGGATGTCCAGATGTTCGTGGCACCGTCCGAAATCGCCCGCCAGGGTATGCCGGCTGAGTTCGACGATGGCGGGTTCGAGGACCAGCGCGATCCCCGACTCCTCGTGCGCCTCCCGGGCCGCGGCGCTCGGGACGTCCTCGTCGACGGGGTCGAAGTGTCCGCCGAACTGGAACCACAGGTCGGCACGCCGGTGATGGGTGAGCAGTACCGCATCCAGGGAGGTGTTGACCACCAGGGCGCTCGCGGTGAAGTGGGATCGCGGACCGGCCTTGCTCATCGCGTCGGGGTGCCGGGCCAGGTGTTCCAGGAAGTCCATGGCCAGCGCTTCCTGCCGCGGGTCCGGCGGCTGCCAGTCGCGCAGCCGCCAGAGCAGGTCGTCGTGCAGGCGCCGCAACCCCCCGGGCAGTCCGTCCTGCGGCGTCACCCCGTCACCTCGTCACCTCGTCACCCCATCACCCGATCGCCTCGGCACCCGATCACGACGTCAGCCCGGCGTACCCGGCATACCCGGCCGGTCCGACTCGCCGCCGTCGGCCTCCCGCAGGATGTCGGCCAGCACCGCGTCCAGATCGTCCGTCGTACTCGACGCCGCTCCGCCGCCGCGCAACCGGTCCAGGTAACCGAACGGGTCGTCCAGGTCGGCGGCGGTCGGGGCCACATCGGGGTGGGCCCAGCCGGAATCCCGCAACTGCTCCCCGCCGGCATCCTGGAGGAGCTGCCACAGGCGCAGCGCCTCCCGCTGCCGCTTGGGTTCGAGGTGCAGCCCGACCAGGCCGGCGAAGGTCTTGCTCGCGGCCCCACCGATCCGTCGGCGCCGCGCGGACTCGGCCAGGGCGTCGGCGTGGGGGAGTCGGCCCGTGACCGCCTGGCTGGTGACTTGATCGACCCAGCCCTCGGCGAGCGCGAGGTAGGTTTCCAGCCGTGTCAGGGCGGCACTTTGTTCGGCGGTCGGCTGCGGGTGGAACAGATGCGAGCCGAGGGCCTCCTGCAGCGCGGCCGGATCGCTCGGATCGATCGAGCGCACGGTTTCCTCGATGGCGTCGGTATCGATCGTGATGTGCCGGGCGTAGTCCTCGACGGCGGTGAGCAGTTGCGGGCCGAGCCACGGGACGGCGGCGAAGAGCGTCGCCCGGGCGGCCTCACGGACCGCGCAGTAGATCCGGCATTCGGTGCGTTCGATCTCCAACCCGTCCGCGAATTCGTCCACCGCGGTCGGCAACAACCCGATCGTCCCGGCCGGCACGAGCGGCAACCCGGTCTCCGTCGCGGTCACCAGATCGCCGGCCAGCGCACCGACGGCCTGCCCGGTCTGGATCGCGAACATCTGCGCGCCCATCCGGCGCATCATCGGCCCCATCTGCCGGGCGAACCCGGCCGGATCCATCCCACCGAGCAACTGCGCGACCGCCGGATCGGACGCCACGTCGAGTTCCCCGAGCCGGCCGAGTTGGCTGGCGGTGGCGTTCTCGATGGCCGCGGCCACCCCGGTCGCGACCGGTTCGGTGATCCGCAGCCAGGTCGCCATCGTCGCCTCGACCCACTGCGCCCGGCTGTATGCCTGCGCCGGTCCGGTCGCGATGTCGAACGTCGTCATCGGATCGAGCCACATCCGGGCAATCCCGACCGCCTCGGCGACCGCGCCCTCCTGCGCGGCGCCCACGGTGTCATTGGTCGTCGGATCAGCCGAGACCACCTTGCGGGCGATGTCGCCGGCCAGCGCCGCCCGGTCGGGGGCACCGCCACCTCCGGGTGCGAAGATCGTCCGCAGTTGGGCCTCCATCGCGGCCATCGTCCGAGGGTCGGCGGGATCGATGCCCATCGCCTTGAACGCCGCCGCCAACTCGGGCTGGTCCGATCCCTCCTGGAGGAATCGACGCACCATCTCCCCGAACCGTCTCGGATCGAGCGGCTCGCCGGGGTCGGCCGGGACGCCCTGGGGATCGTCGGGCACGGTGTCTCCTTCGTGAGGGCTGCTGGTTCGTGCGGGTTGGCTGGTTCGTGCGGGTTGGCTGGTTGGCGGGGTGGCTGAAACTCTGCTGAGGTCTGGCGGAGCCTGACGCACCGCGCAGACGGCATACGTGACAATGTCCGTGTCCAAGACAACCACGCGGAGGCCCGTTGAGTTCCCGTCGTCCGCAGCGCTTCGCCGAGCCGGGGCGCAGCAACGTCGTGTTGGCCGGTGCGGATTCGCCGGTCGGGGCGGCGCTGTCGCGCGCCCTGGAGCCGGTATGCCGGCTCGTGACGGTCTCGTCGGACGTCCTGGACGCCCCCTGTGTCGACGAGCTGCGCGGCGCGGCCGTCCTGGTCTGGCCGGCGCACACCGCCGATCTGGCCGGGCACGGCGCCGTGCGCGCGGCGCAGCGGCGTGCCCAGATCCAGCGTCGCACCAGGTCGGCGGTGCTGTCGGCGGCCGCCGCGGGCCTGGAGCATCTCGTGGTCGTCACCTCGGCCATGGTGTACGGCGCGTCGGCCGACAACCCGGTGCCGCTGCGCGAGGACGCCCCGCTGCGTGCCGAACTCGACGACGGGCTCGTCGGCGACCTGCTGGCCGTCGAAGAGGTCCTCGCCGCCGCCCGGGTCGACCACCCCGACCTGTTGGTCACCAGCGTCCGCCCGGCCGCGGTGGCCGGGCCCGGGGCCGACACGATGATCTCCCGGCACTTCCAGGCGCCGCGGCTGCTCGTCGCCAAGGGTCGGACCATGCAGTGGCAGTTCTGCCATCTCGACGATCTGGGTTCGGCGGTGGCCGCCGTTGTCCGCGATCGCCTCGCCCCGGTCGTCGCCGTCGCCGCCGACGGCGCGCTCAGCCAAGAGCAGGTCGAGACGATCTCCGGGCTGCGCCGCATCGAAATCCCCGAACAGGTGGCCCTCGGGACGGCCGCCCGGCTGCACCGCGTCGGGGTGCTGCCCGCGCCCGCGGGAGACCTGGCGTATGCCATCCACCCGTGGGTCGTCGACGCGCAGCTCTTGCGCGAGCACGGCTGGGTGGCCGGGTTCGACAACCTCACGGCATTCGAGGCGCTGTTGGAGGCCGGCCGCGGTCGACACGCGGTCGGTGGCCGGCGGTTGGATCGCAAAGAGGCCGCCCTCGGCGCCGCGAGCGCCGCGGTCGCCCTGGTCGGCACCGCCGCGCTGTTGCGTCAGGCGCGTGGACGAAGGAGCTGAGTCGTGGCGGTCGTGTTGTCCGAGATCGGTACCGCACCCCTGGACGTCGGGGCGGTCCTGGCCGCCGTGAGCAGTCCGCACGCCGGCGGGATCGCGCTGTTCGTCGGGACCGTGCGCGACCACGACCACGCGAGCGCCGTCGCGGAGTTGGAGTACACCGCGCACCCCGGCGCCGCTGCAGAACTGCGCCGGGTCTGCGAGGAGGTCGCCGCGCGGGCCTGGCCCGACCTGGACGGTCACGAGCTGCGGCTGGCCGCGATCCACCGGATCGGGCCGTTGCAGATCGGCGACCTCGCGGTCGTCGTCGCCGCGGCCGCCCCGCACCGGGAGGCGGCCTTCCTGGCCTGTCGGGCGTTGATCGACGAACTCAAGGAGAAGGTGCCGATCTGGAAGCACCAGCGTTTCGCCGACGGCTCGCAGGAGTGGGTGGGCTGCCCGTGATCTCGTCCACCCCTCCCGACGTCCCGCAGCCCGACATCCGGCAGCCCGAGACCCCACAGCCCGTCGGTCCACCCCCGGTCGGCCCGCCGATGCTCGGCATACCGGCACCCGTCGGCCCCGGCCCCGGCCCGGGCGCCCCGCCGCCGGCGCCCCCCTCGCGTCGACCCTCCCGCGTCGCCTTCGTCGTCGGCTTGCTGATCGCGGTCCTGCTCATCGCCGGACAGCTCATCCACCTGCCGTATGCCGTACTCAGTCCCGGACCGGCATACAACGTCTTGGGCACGATGAAGGACGAGACGGGGAAGGACACCGACCTGATCGCCATCAAGGACCTCCCGAACTATCGCAACACCGCGGGAACCCTGGACTTCACCACCGTGCGGGTGGCCGGAGGACCCGGCTACCCCGTGTCGGTGTTCGACGTCCTCGGCGCGTGGCTGAGCTCCACCAGCGACGTGTACCCGGTGGAGGAGTTCTTCCCGCCGCAGCAGACCGAGGAACAGGTCAAGGCGTCGAACACGGCGATGATGGTGAGTTCGCAGCAGTATGCCGCCGGGGTCGCCCTCGACGCGGCCGGGGTGTCGAAGTCGGTGATGATCGGCGAGATCGCCGCCGGGGCCCCCGCCGCGGCCACCTTGAAGGTCGGCGACACGCTCACCTCCATCGGGGGTACCCCGGTCACCTCCGGCAAGGCCGCCGTCGCCGCGATCCGAGCCCAGCCGGGCGGGAAGCCGGTCCGGATCGTCGTCCAGCGCGACGGCAAGTCCCTCACCCTGGAGGTCGGCACCCGCAGCCTGCCGACCGGGCAGGCCCAACTCGGGGTGGCGCTGCTGCCGGCCGAGGCGAAGGACATCCACATCGCGGTCGGCGACATCGGCGGCCCGTCGGCGGGCCTGATGTTCGCCCTCGGGATCTACGACCTGGTCACCCCGGGCGATCTGACCGGCTCGGCGCGGATCGCCGGCACCGGCACCCTGGCACCGACCGGTCAGGTCGGGCCGATCGGGGGGATCAGACAGAAGATGGCGGGCGCGGCCGGCATCGGCGCGACGTTCTTCCTCGCCCCCGCGGACAACTGCGGCGAGGTCGTCGGCCACGTCCCCTCGGGGATGGAGGCCTTCAAGGTCGCGACCTTCGACGAGGCGCTCGCCGACGTCAAGGCCATCGCGGCCGGGCAGACCGCGAACCTCGCCCGGTGCGACTGACCGGCCCGCTCAGTCCTCGAAGGTGGACTGCAGGGCCGCGATCAGCCCCGGCGCGATGGCCGGGTCCACCGCCACCGCGTCGTCGCTGTCGTGCGCCCGTTGGCGTAACAGACAGGTATGCCGTCCGTCGCGCAGGACGGCCGCGACGAGTCTGATGTCAGCCCGGTCCGGGTGCTCGGCGAGGCGGGCGAGCGCCTCGTCCGGGTCGTCGGGGAGGTCGTCCTGCGCCTCCGGCGGCACCACGAAACGTTCCACGGCGAGCAGGCACCCGCATACCTCGTCGGGCCAGGCGACCGCGGCGAGCAATTCCTCGATCCGGCCCTCGCCGGGCAGGTCGTCCTGTTCGATCGCGCTCAGGGCGCCCGGCATGAGGTCGAGGGGGCCCATGGATTGCGCCAGGGCGGGTTCGCGGCGCAACAGGTCGGCGGTCTCGACGAGCGCGAAGAGCCGCGGCGGCTGATCCCACCCGGCGGCGGCGACATGGTGTTCGGTTTCCAGGGCCGCGACGGTGAACGGATCCAGGGCGAGGCGGCGCTCGGCACGAGCCGGATCCGGGTGGTTCGGGTCGGTCACAGCCGAATCGTCGCACGTCCCGGGCCCCGCAGGCCCTGCCGGGCCCGGTCGGTGGCCGGAGGTATGGTGGTCGCAACAGTGGGCCCGGCCCGCGCACCAGGAGACCCTGGCTTGAGGAGTGAGCAGTGAGCGACGAATCCGAGCGTCCGAGCGGACCGACGGAGCCCGACGGCGAACCCCGCCCCCACGGTCGACCGGGTGAGCGTCCCGGCGGCCCGGACGGGACCGGACCAGGCGACGCAGGCCGGCGGAGCCGGGACGAGGACTTCGCGCACCGGTGGGCGCGCTGGCAGGCCGAGGCGTTCGGCGGGGTCGGCGGGCCCGGTCAGTCCGCCGGGCGACCCCCGCGGCCACCCCGGCCGACCCGCGCGGCGGGGGCGCGGCGCAATCCACTCGGCCCGACCCTCATCATCTTGATAATCCTCGGCGCGATCGTGTCCGCGACCGCGACCTTCTGGACCGAGGTGCTGTGGTTCCAGGCGATCGGCTTCAGCTCGGTCTTCACCACCCAGATCCTGTGGCGCGTCGTCCTCGGGCTGGTCTTCGGCCTCTTCACCGCCGCCTTGGTCGCCAGCAGCTTCATCGTCGCGCATCGGACCAGGCCGATCTACGTGCCGACGCCGGAGTCCCAGGTGCTCGACCAGTACCGCGCCATCCTCGACCCGATCCGCCGGCCGGCGACGATCGCGGTCTCCCTCGGCATCGGACTGCTCGCCGGTCTGGCGGCCTCCGCCGCCTGGCAGACCTTCGTGCTGTGGCGCAATGCCGTCCCGTTCGGTCGGACCGACGCCCAGTTCGGGATGGACCTCGGCTTCTTCGTCTTCGACCTGCCCTGGTACGACTTCCTCGTCGGCTTCTTCACCATGGTGTTGATCGTGGCGACCGCGGCCGCCGCGTTCGCCCACTACCTATACGGGGGCCTGGTCCTCGGCGGCAAGGCCCGGCATACGACTCAGGCGGCTCGGGTCCACCTGTCGCTGCTCTTCGCGGCCATCGTGCTGGTCCGGGCGGTCGGGTACTGGCTTGAGCGCTACGGCATGGTCACCGCCGTGTCGTCGCGGATGACCGGTATCCGGTACACCGACGCCAATGCCTCGTTGCCGGCCAAGGCGATCCTCGCGGCGGCGGCCCTGATGTGCGCCGCGCTGTTCGTCGCCGCGATTTGGACCCGCACCTGGCGGCTGCCCATCATCGGCGTCGCCCTGTTGACCGTGACGGCGGTCGTCGTCGGCGGGATCTTCCCCGCGGTCATGCAGTCGCTCAAGGTCGACCCGTCCGAGAAGACCCTGGAGGCGCCCTACATCGGGCGCAATATCGAGGCGACCCTGGCGGCATACGACCTGGAGAAGGTCGAGAAGACGCTGTCCTACCTGCCCAAGACGACGGTCTCGCGCGGCCAGTTGAGCAAGGACAGCCAGACCCTGCCGGGCATCCGGTTGCTGGACCCGAACCTGGTCTCGCCCACCTTCCAGCAGTTGCAGGCCAACAAGCCGTACTACGCCTTCCCCGACGCCTTGGACGTGGACCGGTATGTCATCGGCGGCCGGCTCTCCGACACGGTCATCGGCGCTCGCGAACTCAATCTGGACGGCGTCCCGCAACCCAACTGGCTGAACAACCACACCGTCTACACCCACGGGTTCGGGGTCGTCGCCGCGCACGGCAACCAGTTCAACACCGACCAGCCGAAGTTCTTCGAGTACGGCATCCCCTCGACCGGGGCGCTCGGCACCTACGAGGAGCGGATCTACTTCGGGGAGCGGACCACCGACTACTCGGTCGTCGGCGCTCCCGCGGGCGCCCCACAGCGTGAGTTCGACTACCCGGACGACAAGACCGGGGACAAGACGACGACGTATGCCGGTACCGGTGGCGTCCCGATCGACAATCTGTTCAAACGGATCGCGTACGGGCTGAAGTACCGCGAGGTCAACTTCCTGCTCTCCGACGCCGTCAACGAGAAGTCCCGGGTGCTGGACTACCGCACCCCGCGCGAGCGGGTGTCCCGGGTCGCGCCCTGGCTGACCCTGGACGGCAACTCCTATCCCGCGGTCGTCGGCGGGCGGGTGATGTGGATCATCGACGCCTACACCACCACCGACGCCTACCCGTACTCGCAGCTGAAGTCGCTCGGCGAGATCACCGAGGACTCGGTCACCCAGCGCCGCAAGAGCGTCCAGGCGATCACCAGCGGCCAGATCAACTACGTCCGCAACTCGGTCAAGGCCACCGTCGACGCCTTCGACGGCACCGTGCATCTGTATGCCTGGGACGAGGAAGACCCGATCCTCAAGGCCTGGGAGGGCGTCTTCCCGGGCACCGTCGAACCGCGCCAGAACATCTCCGGTGAGCTGATGAGCCACCTGCGCTACCCGGAGGATCTGTTCAAGATCCAGCGCGACGTCCTCGGCAGCTACCACGTGACCGACCCGCTGTCGTTCTACGGCGGTCAGGACTTCTGGGAGGTGCCCGACGATCCGACCCTCGGCACCGACACGATCACGACGTTGCAGCCGCCGTTCTACCTCTCGGTGGCGATGCCCGGACAGAAGTCGTCGGCGTTCTCGCTGACCTCGGCCTACAAGCCGCGACCGGGTGCCGGTTCGGGCAGCCAGGACCGCGCGAACCTCTCCGGGTATCTCTCGGTGGACTCCGACGCGGGCTCGACGGCCGGCACGCCCGGAGCGTCTTACGGGACGCTGCGGCTGCTCGAACTCGGTCGTCAGACCAACGTCAAGGGTCCCGGCATGGTCCAGAACGACATCTCCTCCTCCAACGTCCCACCGGTCGGCGGCGGTCGCGGGTTGGCCGAGTTCATCAACCTGAACAAGACGCAGGGGTCCACCGTCAGCCTGGGCAATCTGCTCACCCTGCCGGTCGGCGACGGCTTCCTCTACGTCCAACCCATCTACGTCCAGGCCAAGACCGGGTCGTCCTACCCGCTGCTGCGGGCGGTCGTCGTGATGTTCGGCGAACACCTGGCGTGGGACACGACCTTGGACAAGGCCCTGGACGGGCTGTTCGGCGGTGACTCCGGTGCCGCGGCCGACCCCAACGCCAAGCCGGGCGGCACGCCGACGACGACTCCCACCACGACCCCGACGACCGGGCCCACCACGAGCCCCACGACCGGACCGACCACCGGCCCGACGGCGGTCCCGACCGGCGGGCCCGCGGTCAACGCCGCGATCAAGGAGATCAACGAGGCGTATGCCGAGGGCGAGGCGGCCCTCAAACGCGGCGACTTCACGGCATACGGGGCGGCGCAGGAGAAGTTGAAGGCGGCCATCAAGAAGGCGGTCGCGGCCTCCGGCCAGTGAGTGGGTGACCCTGCGGGCTCTTCGATTTGGTGCCTCTCCCGGGCTCGCGTAAGGTAGTGGAATACCGACGCGGGGTGGAGCAGCTCGGTAGCTCGCCGGGCTCATAACCCGGAGGTCGCAGGTTCAAATCCTGTCCCCGCTACCAATGACGTCAGGCCCGGAATCGACTGATTCCGGGCCTGACTTTT
>JBDIAR010000124.1:0-10683 GCA_039812545.1 Dermatophilaceae bacterium
AGCGCCACGTCCTTACCGGGAACGTAGCCGGCGGCCTCGATGGCCTCGCAGATCAGGTCGAGCGCGGCCCGGTTGGACTCCAGGTTCGGGGCGAAACCGCCCTCGTCGCCGAGGCCGGTGGCCAGGCCGCGGTCGTGCAGGACCTTCTTCAGCGAGTGGTAGACCTCGGCGCCCATCCGCAGGGCTTCCTTGAAGGACTCCGCGCCGATCGGGGCGATCATGAACTCCTGGATGTCGACATTGGAGTCGGCGTGGCTGCCGCCGTTGAGGATGTTCATCATCGGGACCGGCAGGATGTGGGCGTTCGGCCCGCCGACGTACCGGAACAGCGGCAGACCCGCGGACTCGGCGGCGGCACGGGCGACGGCGAGCGAGACACCGAGGATGGCGTTGGCGCCGAGGCGTTCCTTGTTCTTCGTGCCGTCCAGATCGAGCATCTCCTGGTCGATGATCCGCTGGTCGGCGGCGTCGAAGCCGAGCAGCCGGGGAGCGATCTCGTCATAGACGGCGGTCACCGCCTGCTGGACGCCCTTGCCGAGGTAGCGGCCCTTGTCCCCGTCGCGCTTCTCGAACGCCTCGAAGGCCCCGGTCGACGCCCCGGACGGCACGGCCGCGCGGGCGAAGGTGTCGTCGTCGAGACGGACCTCGACCTCGACGGTGGGGTTGCCGCGCGAGTCCAGGATCTCGCGTGCGCCGAGTTCCTCAATGCTGGCCATGGTGGGTCCTTCCAGGGGTTCTCGAGTGGGTTCTTGACTGGGTTCTTGACTGGGTTCGAATCCGTCGGGGACGAACTCCGGCAGGCCTGATTCAGGTATGCCGGATCGTTGCCTCCCAGCGTATCGGAGGCGTCGCGTTCCCGGTCGTCTCGATGGGGGACGTCACGCTGCGTCAGCCGCGGTGGCACGCCGATTCACGGGGTGTTCTCAGGCTCGCTCCCAGGTTCGCTCCCAGGCTCGCGCTCGGGGTCGCTTCGGGAGAGTCGGCGCAGGGTGGCGCGCAGCGCCGCGTCGGCGTCGACGCCCTCGCCGCGCAGTTCCGCCACCAGGGCGAGTAGCCGGGCCCCCGGGTCCGCCGGCCCACCAAGCGGCTCGAGCAACGCGAGGTCGACGTCTTTGCCGGCTCGGGCGAGCCGGCCGAGCATCTTGTCGGCCCGGGCGAGCGTCGGCATACCGGCCGGAATGCCGGCGAACGGATCGTCGGCTCGGCGGTCGGCTTTCTCTCCCGCCTTGATGTCCTCCCAGTTGGCGGCCACCTCGTGCGGTGTGCTCGCTTCGACTCCGGCGAAGACATGCGGGTGGCGCCGGACCAACTTGTCGACGATGCCGGCGGCGACGTCGTCGATGGAGAACGGATGCTCCGGGTCCTCCTGTCCCACCCGGGACTGGAAGGCGACCTGCAGCAGGACGTCGCCCAGCTCTTCGACGATGTGGTCGCGGTCGCCGGATTCGATGGCCTCGACCGCCTCGTGAGTCTCCTCGATGAGGTACGGGACGAGGGACTGCGGGGTTTGTTCGGCGTCCCAGGGGCAGCCGCCGGGCGAGCGCAGGCGGTCCATGACGGCGACCAGGTCGAGGACTCGAGAGCCGGGGACGTCCCACGAGCCGACGAGCATCTCCACCACCACGGCCGGCGCGTTGGGCGTGGTGAGTTCGCTGGACAGGGCCTCCGGCAGGCCGGGGTCGCCGTCCTCCGACCCTACCCAGACGACCTCGCCGTCGGTGGCCCGCGCTAGCGCGACGAGGTGTTCGGCCAGGGCCAGCGGGCCGCTGGGGGGCACCCGCTCGACGTCGATCCCCTCGTTCATGACACCGGCAACCTGCGGGTCCTCCTCGCGACCGAAGACCCGGGCGGCGCCGACGAGACGCGCCCAGGCGGCATACGTCATCAGGCCCGCGGGAACGCGCGGGGAGGTGAGGAGCAGGACGAGCGTGCCCTCGCTCGTCTCGCTCACTGGCCCGAGGTCTTGGCGCCGGCGGTGGCGGTGGCGATCCAGTCGGGGGTGCGCTCCTGCAAACCGATCGAGTTGGCCTCGCTCGCGAAGGTGCCGAACCGTGGGTTGACTTGGATGTTGGCCTTGCGCAGCGCGGTGATCACGGCCGTGCTGTCGGCCTGATCGAGCGCATTGGAGTTGCGGATGAAGACATATTCGAGGAGCTGTCTCGTCGTCGGCGACGGGTTGTCGAACTTGGCGAGGGCGGCCGCGAAGTTCGCATCGGGCTTCCACTTGCCGCTGGCCTGCACCTGGGAAACGACGAACGGCGCGGTGATGAGGGCGTCCAGCACGTCCTTGCTCGCCAGCGGCTGCCCGGACAGCTTCTCGAAGGCGGCCCTGGTCTCCTCGACGTCGGCCTGGGTGATCGCCTTGCCGTCGACGACGGCATACGACTCCCCGCGATTGACCATCCCGCAGCCCGTCAACAACGCGGACGACGCGGACAGGACCGCAACAGCGGCAAGCGCACTCCTTGCAGGCCAAGTCACCGGACGGTCCCTCCCTTGCGCGGCGGCGCGATGGTGCGCCACGGGAACGATACCAACCGGCTCCCCGGTGAAGCACCTCCATCGCAGCCCGCGCGCCCGCCGAGGAAGCGGTGGTGAAAACCGAGTCGGCGACGCTCACGGACCCCTCTCGGCTACGATTTCGCCCGTGAGTGCCTGGCCGCCGTCCGATGAGAGTCGACTCCTCACACGACGCCAGGCATTGACCCTCGCGGGAGGAGCAGCAACGCTGAGCCTGTTGGGTTGTTCCCAACCCAAGGCGCCGACGGGACTGACGTTCGGACAATGGCAGGCCAATCGCGGGCGCACCTACCTCATCGCCCACCGCGGCTCGGGCGACGTCCTGCCAGAGCACAGTCTGGAGGCATACGAGGCCGCCTTGGACTGGGGCGCCAAAGCGTTGGAGATTTCCGTCGTGGGAACGAGCGACGGAGTCCTCATCTGTCAGCACGACCTGACCTTCGACCGGACGACCAACCTCAAGGGCAGGGTGGCCGAGCAGCCCAGCAGCGTGCTCTTAGAAGGCCGCATCGACATCCCGCGACTCGGACCGAGGTGGCAGGGGGAACGGCGTCCGCGGATCGCGAAACTGGACGAGGTCCTCGGCCGCATCGGCAAACGGGCAGTGCTGTTCATCGAGGCCAAGGACGACGCGGTCTACCCCTCGATGATGCGACTCGTCGAAGAGCACGGACTGATGGCCTCCACAGCCGTCAAAGTGCACTATCCGTCGCGCCGGATCGAGATGGCACATGAGGCCGGCTACCCCGTGTTCGCCTACTTCGGATCTGCCGACGAGTTGACGGCGGCGAACGTCGACGCACTCGTGGCGCGGCTGAAGCCCTCGACCGATGTCATCGTCATCCCGAGCTCGGACGACTCCGGGCCGTTATCCGACGCCACCATCAAACGTGTGACCAAGGCCGGGATCCCCGTGTGGGTCTTCCCCGTGCACCGTCGCTGGGAACTCGACTACTACTTCCAGCGAGGGGTCGTCGGTGCTATGGCCTCCAGCTACGGCTACCTGAGCCGGGCCGTGCAACCCATGCGTCAGACGGACTGGGCGAGCGGGGGGCTCTCCCCCGGGGAGATGACGCGCATCCCGGACATGGACTCGTTCGGTCTGTCGTGGCCCGACCCCGGTGTGATCGCACTGTCGTCCCAAGGCCGGCAGGCCTTTCTGACCCTTGGCCAGCTGTGTCCGCTGGAACATCCCGCCGGCCCGTATCGAGTTCAGCTCAAGATCAGGGTGGACACCCCCCCGGGAGACGAGGCGTCGAATTTCTCTCTTGCCTTCGCTCACGATGACGACCGGTACTACGAGCACCGTCAAGGCACGCTGAACGGCTATCACGCCATCATGCGAATGGACGGCAAGCTGGAGTTCCGCATCCATCGCGCCGGCGAGGAGAGCGGGGAGGAGATCGGGAAGTCACAGCCCGGGCCGGCCCCCAAGAAAGGCAGCTGGATTCCGCTCCAACTGGACGTCGACACGACCTCGATGTCGTGGCAGCGCTTGGATACCGGCCAGCTGATCCAGACCGAGCACAGCCAGTTCCGAGGTGGCTACCTGCACATCGGCCGTTCCGCGGACGACGGTGTGATCAGCGTCAAGGACGTCGTCGTCAGTTGACCGACCGAGCGCGGCTCCTGGGCTCCGGTACTATGGGTGGTCGAGTCCGAAGCACCGATAGTGCCGTTCTGGCTGGCGGCAGCGAGCCGAAAACCGGGCAATAGCGCCCCAGGGGGATTACATATGGTCACCAGTGACTCTGGCGCGGCTCGTCCGTCCAGTGTCGCCGAGGCGCTGACGGCGCTACGCGCCGCACAGAAGCCACCGCATGGCACCCCGGCATACTCACGCTTTGTCAATCGTCCGCTCGGACGCCAACTCGCGGCCCGGCTCACCGTGGCCGGCCTGACTCCGAACCAGGTCTCGGGTCTGTCGGCGTTGTGTTCCTTCTCCGCGATCGCCCTGGTCGCCACCTGCGCGCCGGCGCTCTGGCTGGGCATCGCGGTCAGCGTGTTGCTGGTCCTCGGCTACGCGCTCGACTCGGCCGACGGACAGGTCGCGCGACTGACCGGTCTGGGCTCGCCGTTCGGCGAGTGGCTCGATCACATGATCGACTGCACGAAGATCTCGAGCCTGCACATCGCCGTCGCCATCCACCTGTACCGGTTCACCGATCTCCCGGGCGGCGCGCTCCTGCTCCCGCTGGGGTATCTGCTCGTCTCCAATGTGCTCTTCTTCGGCATGATCCTGACCGACCAACTCCGGCGCGGTGCCGGCGCGGATCCGATGGCGAAGAGCGGCTCGCTGTCCCTGATCCGGGCGCTGGCGATCCTTCCCACGGATTTCGGAGCCCTCTGCCTGGTGTTTGCCACCCTGGCCTGGTCACGCCTCTTCGTCGGTCTGTATGCGGTGATGCTCGCCGGCTGCGCGGCGCTCCTGCTGGCCGCGCTCGGCCGTTGGACGGTCCAGATGCGACGGCTCGGAGGGCGGCGATGACCCGGCCCCGGGACATGGTGACGGGTTACGTCCCCGGCGTTTTCGACATGTTCCACGTCGGCCATCTCAACATCGTCAAGGCCGCGCGC
Source organism: Dermatophilaceae bacterium (assembly GCA_039812545.1). Lineage (GTDB taxonomy): Bacteria > Actinomycetota > Actinomycetes > Actinomycetales > Dermatophilaceae > JBDIAR01. Next base: position 5,098 of record JBDIAR010000124.1, read on the forward strand.
GCCAACTGCGACTACCTCATCGTCGGCGCGGTTTCCGACGAGGTCGTTGCCAGGGTCAAGGGACGGCCCCCTGTCGTCCCGCTGGAGGAGCGCATGCAGATCCTGCGCGAGCTGCGGGATATCGACGAGGTGGTGGTCGACGACCACGCCGACAAGTTCGATGCGTGGCTGGAGTTGCACTTCGACGTGATCTTCAAGGGCGACGACTGGCGGGGCACACCCAAGGGGGACAAGTTGGAGGCCGATCTCGCCAAGGTCGGCGCGCGGATTCACTACTTCCCGTACACCCGGCATACCTCCAGCACAGCGTTGCGCCAGGCACTGGACCACGCCGTCCAGCCCACGACCTGGCCGCCGGAGTGGGCTGCTGTCGTGGAGCAGGCCGTGGCTCTCGGAGTGATCCCGGGAGGTCAGGCCCGATGACCGCGACTCCCACCGTTCGGATCCTCGGTACCCACGGGGTGCCGGCCGCCTACGGCGGCTTCGAGACCGCAGCCGAGAACGTCGGCCTCCACCTGGCCGGCAAGGGGTGGCGCGTCGTCGTCTATTGCCAGATACCGGGCGAAGGGCCCACCACCACGGATACGTGGCACGGGCTCGAACGGGTGCTGATCCACGAACCGCGGGATGGCTGGCTCGGGACGGCGTCGTTCGACCGTAAGTGCGTCGCCCACGTCCTTGCCGAGGCGGCGGCGGACGAGGTCTGTCTGACGTTCGGCTACAACACCGGCGTCTTCAACATCGCCCAACGTCTCCGGCGGATCCCCAATGTCATCAACATGGACGGGATGGAGTGGACGCGTCGGCGGTGGGGCCTGCTCAAGCAGGGGATCCTGCTCGGCAACGAGCGGTTGGCCGGTCTCGTCGGCGACGTCCTGATCGCCGACCATCCGCACATCGCCACGTACCTACGCCGGCATTTCGGCACCTCCCGGGTCGTCACGATCGCGTACGGGGCCTATCCCGTCACCTCCGCCCCGACCGAACCGCTCGGCCCGCTCGGGCTGCAGCCCAATCACTATGCGACGGTGATCGCCCGGCCCATCCCGGAGAACTCCATCCTCGAGATCGTCGCCGCGTGGAGCGCCCGGCCCCGCGGGATCCCGTTGGTGGTTCTCGGCAACTTCCTCGAGGACGACCCGTACCACCAAGCGGTGCGGGAGGCCGCGTCCGAGGAGGTCCGTTTCGTCGGCGCCATCTACGACCCGGAGGTGGTCTCGGCGCTGCGTTTCCACAGTCGGCTGTACCTGCACGGACACACCGTGGGCGGCACCAACCCCTCGCTCGTCGAGGCGATGGGAGCCGGCAACCCCGTGGTGGCCCAGAACAATGTCTACAACCGCCACGTCGCCGGTCCCGGCAACCACTACTTCGACGGTCAGGACGACCTTGCCGACCTGCTGGGCCGCTACCTGGACGACGAGGAGGAGTTACGACGTATGGGGTCCGCCAGCCGCGAGCGCTTCGAGGCGGAGTACACGTGGCAGCACATCGGCGACCTCTACGAGCAGGCGATCCACCGAGCGCGCCGTCGCGCGTCCTCGCGTCGGGGGATGCTCGGCAGGCTGAAGAAAGGCAAGTCATGATCCGCGTCGCCGTCGTCGGCCTCGGCAAGATGGGGCTCTCCCACCTGGCCATGATCCGTCCCCACCCGAAGGTCGACCTCGTGGGCGTATGCGATTCGGCCGCCTACCTGTTGGACGTCCTGAACAAGAACACCGGCGTCCCCACCTTCACGGACTACGACGCGATGCTGGCGACGACGCAGCTCGACGCGGTGATCATCGCCACGCCGTCACATCTGCACGCACCGATGGTGCGCAAGGCGCTCTTGCGCGACCTCCACGTGTTCTGCGAGAAGCCGCTGTTCCTGGACCCGGTCGAGGGTGCGGAGTTGACGGCGATGGCGCAGGAGCGAGGGCTCGTCACGCAGGTCGGGTACCACAACAAGTTCGTCGGAGCCTTCCGGGAGGTGAAGCGACTTCTCGAGTTCGGCGCCATCGGCGCGCCGACCACGGTGCTGGCGGAGGCATACGGGCCCGTCGTCCTCAAGCCACAGGGCCGCAGCTGGCGCACGAAGCGCAACTCCGGGGGCGGTTGCCTGTACGACTACGCGGCGCATCCGCTGGATCTGGTCGCCTGGTACCTCGGCGAGCCGACCGCCATCGGGGGCAGTCGCCTCACCAGCATCTTCTCGCGCGAAACCGACGATGCCGTCACCGCCACGTTGTTCTACCCGGACGGCGTGACCGCCGAGCTGCTGACGAACTGGTCGGACGAGTCGCAACGGAAGATGACCACCAAGGTCACCGTGTGGGGCACCGAGGGTCGGATCTACGCCGACCGCCAAGAGGTTCAGGTCTTTCTGCGCGATTCGGCACCCATCCCCGAGGGATACCAAGCAGGTTGGAACACCCGGTACACCACCGAGCTGACCGAACCCACCTGGTTCTACCTGCGCGGCGAGGAGTACAGCGCGCAGCTGGACGAGTTCGTCAACCGCGTCGAGGCCGGGCTGACCGATGGACTGAACACCTTCACGTCGGCATCGGTCACCGATCGGATCATCGCCGGCATCCTCACCGATGCCGAACGCGGTCCGACGCCACTGCAACCCCCCGTGCCCGACGTGGCGACCGGTGAGACCCAGGGGGTCGACCGGCGGGTCGACCGGGGGGTCGCTCGGGGCACCACCGCGGCGCGACTGCGGCTGGCCGCGCGCGACGCGGGGCGCCGAGTCGCGGCCCGTGCACGCCAACTGAAAGCGTCGAGGAAGGGCCGGCGATGACCGAGGAAACCACGAGGCCGGCGCAGGTGCGCACGATGGATCGCCTCCTGTTCGGTGACAACCAGTTCTTCGGCGTCAACCACATGTCCGAGGAGAAAGCCCGAGCTCAGCAGATCCGCTTCCAGGACCTGAGTGCGATCATGGCGGTCCTGGACGCGGCATACGACGAGGGCGTGCGAACCTTCATGTGCACGACGCACGATCGAGTCGGCCAGATCTGCGACATCGTGCGACAGAACCCGGATCGGTATGCCGAGATGACCTTCTTCCCCGGGATGCCCTACGCGCACAAGTACGCCAACGCGATCACCGACGACGGGTATCTCGGTGCCGTCCGCAAGTTCCTCCCGGACGAGGGACTGCTCAACGCGGCGGTGCGCGGTACGAAGTCCTTGGCGGGCAAGGACATCGACGGGATCGCGACACTGCTCATCGACGCCGAGCTGAAGATGTTCCGGGGGCTGCGTACTCCCGTCATCTGGATGCAGAACGTGGTGGTCGACCTGCTGCTCGGACTCGGCTTTCACAACGCCTTCAAGGTGTTCGCCGATCACGTCGTCAACAGGTATGGGGCTGAGCCGGGCTTCATCACGATGAACCTCCCGCGCCTGTTGGACGCTCTCGACGACGTGGGCATCGCGAACCCCATCGTCTGCTCTAATATCAACAAGATCGGTTTCCGCATGTCGGGGGGTGTGGCGGCATACCGCGAGGCGTTGGAGACCCGGCAGTTCCGAGCCGTGGCCATGTCCGTCTACGCCTCCGGTGCTATCGAACCTCGAGAGGCCATCGAGTGGGTATGCGGGTTGCCCAACGTCGAGTCCATCGTGTTCGGGGCCTCCAGCAGGCGGAACATCGCGTCGACCAAGAGATTGGTCGACGAGTTCTGGCCCACACCGTAAGTCGAACGAGGACGGCGGCGTAGGATTCGAGCTGTTCCGACGACTGAGGGAGCCCACGTGACGATCTACGAGTATTTCGCAATACTCAAGCGCCACTGGCTCCTCCTTCTCGCCACGATGCTCGTCGTGGCGGGCGCGGCGTTCGGCGCGACGATGTTGATGCCCAAGGTGTATACCGCGACGACGGTCCAATTCGTTCGCGGTGTCCCCGGGACGGGTGGCTCGGCCGAGTATCAGGCGGCCCAGTTCGCCACGTCGCGAGCAAAGTCGTACAGCGTCCTGATCAACAACGCGGACGTGCTGAGCGGGATCATCAACGACTTGAAGCTCGACATGTCGCCCGTCGAACTGGCCACGAGGATCAGCGCCGACAACCCGGTCGACACCGTGCTCATCAATGTCACCGCCCGAGGCCAGTCGCCCGACGAAGCCCAGGCGATTTCGGTCGCGGCCGCCGACAACCTGGCCCGACTCATCATGCGCCTCGAGTCTGCGGGCACGAGCGGCAACAAGTCGCCCATCGACATCCAGACCGGGGTCCGGGCTCCCAAGCCCACGGCGCCGTCGTCGCCGAGACTCATGTTGAACCTCGGCGTCGGTATCCTGCTCGGGTTCGCCCTGGGCGCCATCGCCGCATTGATCGCCGACAACAGGCCGGCTCGCTCAAGCGTGGTCTTCGCCGAATCCCGACAAGGCCTCCACCACCGACGGCGATCGTTGCGGCACCGGCGTCGCCGAGCGGCAGCCGCAGATGTCGAGACCCCCGTTGACGATCCAGTTATCTAGAGAAGCCACCCGAGCACCTGACGTCGCGCCCGGGTCACTGGCCCGTGCGTATGCCGTGTGGATCCTGCTCATCTCCGCCACCATCCCGTGGCGCAAGAACACCTACTTCGACGGCGGTCTCGACTCGGTCGTCATTCTCAAGGCGATCCTCAGCTTCTTCGCCATGCTCATCGCGGCCCACGGCGCGGTCGGCCACCGACCACGTCCGGTGCCCGCGGCGCCCATCGTCCTGCTCGCCTCCTATCTCATGGTGACGGTCATCGGCGGCGTCGCGTCCGGAGCCGCGCTGACGGCGACGGTCGTCGCGGTTCGTGTCGCGGTCCTGGCCGTGACCATCTCCCTGCTGTTCACCCGGTACGCCCCTGAACAGGTGATGGCCAGTCTGGTTCGCATCCTGGCGGTCGTCGTAACCGTCGCGACAATCACCGGCCTCGGCAGCGCGACCAGCGGCCGGCTCCAGGGAGCACTCCCACCGCTCAACCCCAATGAACTCGCCTTCATGGCGTCGGTGTGCTTCTTCTGGTTGTTTGCTCGCATGCTGCGCGCGGCGGAATCCGCAAGCGACTTTCTCTTAGCGGGCCTCACGGTCGGGGTGGTGGTCTTGACCGGGTCCCGGTCGAGTATCGCGGGCCTCTTCGTCGGCATCGTCGTCATGGCCCTGCGCATCACCGCACTCACCCGCCGCTCGTTCGGCGCTCTCATGTTGTTGGCGCCGATCTTGGGGTTCGTGGCCCTCGGCACCGACATTCTGAGTTCGGTTCTGCTGCGCGGAGGCCAACGCGGGATCACCACGCTGAGCAATCGGACCATCGCCTGGGACGCCGCCCTGACCTCAGACCGTGGGCCGTGGGAGACGTGGTTCGGCGCGGGCCTGGCACAGAAGAAGATCAGCGTCCCCGGCCAGTGGTGGAATACTCAGTTGTTGGACAGCAGTTGGATCTCGGCACTGGTCCAAGGCGGGCTCTTGGGACTGATCCTGGTCGCCGTGCTCATCTTCGGCACGATGCTGCGAGCTGCGAGCTTCCCGAAGGCAACGGGGTCGCTCTGGCTGGGGCTCGTCGTCTACCTCGCCAGTCGGGCGCTGTTGGAGAGCGGTCTTTTCGACAGCAC
>JBDIAR010000125.1:0-10418 GCA_039812545.1 Dermatophilaceae bacterium
GCCGGCCGCGGCAGGTTCGTCATGACGTGCCCTCCTCGACGTCTGCCGACCGCTCGGCCGACCGCTCGGCCGACCGCTCGGCCGACCGCTCGGCCGACCGCCCGGCCGACGGCTCGGCTGCCGGCTCGGCCGACTGCTCGGTCGGCACACTGTCCGGCGGCGCCGCGCCGGCCCGCCGATAGGCCACCACCGCCCGCGATTTCGGGTTCAGCCAGGTGGCCGCTGCGTCGCGAACCTGGCCGGCGGTCACCGCGGCGATCCGCCCGAGATAGCCGTTGATGTACTGCGGGTCGTCGGCGAGCAGCGTGTAGTGGCTGATCAGGTCGGCGCGCTCCTCCTGCGAGGCCAGTGCCGAGAGCCAGGACCGTTGGGTCTCGGCGAACGCGGCCTCCATCTCCACCGGCGTCGGCCCGTCGGCGGCCAACCGATCCAGTTCCTCGCATACCGCGGCCTCGACCCGATCCGGGTCCTCGCCGACCGCCACGTCGATGGACAGAAAGCCGAGGCTCACACCGTCGACGAAACCCATCGCGTGAGCGCTCAGCGACGTAACCACCTGCTCGGTCCGCACGAGACGCCGGGTGAGGCGCGAAATCGACAGCGCCGCAACGACATCCAACGCCAAAGCGGAGGCGTGGAAGGCGTCGGTGTTGTCCGTCGGCAGCCGGAACGCGATGTGCAGCCGGTCGTTCGGGACGTCTTCGTGCCGGACGAGGCGGGCGGGTTCGGCCAGCGGCGGCAGTTGCGGCAGAGCTTCGCGACGGGACCTACCCAGCCTCGTGAACGACCCGAAGTACGTCTCGACCAGCCCGAACGCCCGCTCCGGGTCGATATCGCCGACCACGGTCACCACACTGTTGTCCGGTCCGTAGTGCTCGCGGTAGAAGGCGTGCACGTCCGCCAGAGTCGCCGCGTCCAGGTCCGCCATCGAGCCGATCGTCGGATGGTGATACGGATGGTCGGGCGGGAAGACCGTGGCATACACGTCGATCATCGCGTTGCCGTAAGGGACGTTGTCGTAGCGCTGCCGCTTCTCCTCTTTGACGACGTCGCGCTGATTGTCCAGGTTCTCCTGGGTCACCGCCGCCAGCAGGGCGCCGTGCCGGTCGGCCTCGAGCCACATCGCCAGCTCCAGGGCCCCGGTCGGCACGGTCTCGAAGTAGTTGGTCCGGTCGAACCACGTCGTCGCATTGAGCCGGCCGCCCTGCGCCAGCAACGCCGCGAAGTGTTCGCCCGCGGCCACGTGCTCACTGCCCTGGAACATCAGGTGCTCGAAGAGATGCGCGAACCCGGTCCGCCCCGTCACCTCGTGCCGCGACCCCACCCCGACCCAGATGTTCAGCGTCGCCACCGGCACCGTGTGATCCGGGGAGACGACGACGCGCAGGCCGTTGGCCAGTGTCTTGGTGTGGATCGGATAGTCGACGGTGAGCACGAACAGACCTTAGTCGACGCAGTTGTATGACGCAGTTGTATGCCGTCCGCCCGCTCGGGCGTACCGGCGGGTCTTCCCACCGCGGCAGACCCGACGTCGGGACTTTGGGACCGGGTGTTCGCGGCCTCGACCTCCTTATGATGGGCGCGCTCCGGCATACCTGCCGGGGTATGCCGGAAGAGAGAACACGCATGCCTCACCTCCTCATCCTCGGCGCGGGCACCGCCGGGACCGTGGTGGCCAACAAGCTGAGACCGCAGCTCCCACGGGACGCCTGGACGATCACCGTCGTCGCCCGCGAGGACGTCCACGACTACCAACCGGGCTATCTGTTCCTGCCGTTCGGGACGTACACCAACCGGCAGGTGCGCCGCACGAGCAGCGAATTCCTCCCCGAGGGAGTCGAATTCGTGATCGCCGACATCGACCGAGTCGACCCGCAGGGTGATGTCGTCCACCTCGCCGACGGCCGGACCCTGCCCTACGACTACCTGCTCATCGCCACCGGGACGACCCCGCGCCCGGATCAGACGCCCGGTATGCCGGAGGGGCTGGCCGCGGGCACGGTGCACGAGTTCTACACCTACGAGGGCGCTCAACGGCTGGCGACCGCGTTGGCGGACTTCGCCGGCGGGCACGTCGTCGTGCACGTCTGCGAGATGCCGATCAAGTGCCCGGTGGCTCCGCTGGAGTTCGTCCTGCTCGCGGAGGACTGGTTCCGCGGGCGCGGGTTGCACTCCCGGACCGAGATCACGTATGCCACTCCCCTGCCCGGCGCGTTCACCCGCCCGATCGCCAGCCGTGAGCTCGGCGACCTGCTGGACCGGCGCGGCATCTTCGTCGAACCCGACTTCGCCGTCGAGCGGATCGACCCGGAGCGCAACCGGCTGATCGCCTACGACGGGCGCGAACTGGCATACGACCTGCTCGTGACGATCCCGGTCAACATGGGCGCCGACTTCGTCGCACGCAGCGGCCTCGGTGACGAACTGAACTTCGTTCCGGTCGACCCGCATACGATGCGCTCGCCGACGTACCCGAAGATCTTCGCGCTCGGTGACGCCACGAATCTGCCCACATCGAAAGCCGGTTCGGTCGCCCACTTCTCCGCCGAGATCTTCTGCGAGAACTTCGTCCAGCTCGCGGCCGGAGCGCCGATGACACACCGCTTCGACGGGCACGCCAACTGTTTCGTCGAATCGGGCCGGGGCAAGGCGCTGCTGCTCGATTTCAACTACGACACCGAACCGCTGCCCGGGCTGTTCCCCGCGCCGGTCGTCGGCCCGCTGAACCTGCTCAAGGAATCGCGGGCCAACCACCTGGCCAAGCTGGCCGCCCGGCCGCTGTATTGGGACGTTCTGCTCCGGGGCCGTCCGGTGCCGTGGCCGACGCTGATGAGCATGAAGGGCAAACGGGTCCCAGAGGACCCGGCCGAACCGAAGGAGGCGACGACATGGCCATCTCGGTGATCGACGGCCGCCGGGTCGAGGTCAACGACGAGGGATTCCTCACCGACCCCGGCCAGTGGGACGAGGCGATGGGAACCGCCATGGCGCGGGCCATCGGCATCGAACTGACCGACGCCCACTGGCGGGCGATCCGGTTCCTGCGGGCCGATTTCCCGGCGCAGAAGACGACGGCGACGCTGCGGCGGGTCAGCGTGGTCGGCGGGATACCGATCAAGGAGCTGTTCGAGCTGTTCCCCGGCAAGCCCGCCAAGAAGATGGCGTGGATCGCGGGGCTGCCCAAGCCCAAGGGCTGCGTGTGACGCGCACGTCCCAAGAGACCCATCAACCCCTCACCCAGCCGGCACCCAGAGCAACCGGAGCAATCCCATGACCGACCAGTTGATCATTCCCGATTTCGGCGGGACGACCGCCTCCGTCGACGGGCGCGCCGACGCCGCGTCCGCAGTCGGCGACACCGCCACCGCGCCCGAAGGTTCGTGCACCTGCGGCGGCGGCGGCGGCGGGCGCCGCAAACTCGCCATTATCTGTTCCAAGGGGAACCTCGACATGGCATACCCCGGGCTCATCCTGGCCAACGCGGCGGCCGGCGAGGGCATCGAGGTGCACATGTTCTTCACCTTCTGGGGCTTCGACATCGTCAACAAGGCGACGATGGGTTCGCTGAAGTTCACCTTCGTCGGCAATACCGCGATGCACCCGCCGGGCCGGTTCGGCATGTCGATGGCGCAGGGCCTGGGCGGCCTGCCCGGGATGACCACGATGGCGACCAAGATGATGCGCAAGCAGATCGCCGACCTCGACGTGCCCGACGTGCCGGAGTTCCTCGACCTGCTGCAGGCCTCCGGCGTCAACCTGTGGGGCTGCCGGATGTCGGCCGACATGATGGACCTCAACCGCGGCGACCTACACCCCGGTGTGAGGGACATCATCTCGGCGACCGACTTCATGGAGCTCACCGTCGGAGCACAGCTCCTGTTCATCTGACGAAGCTCCCGTAGGCTGGCAAGCGTGAGAGATCCGGCGCGAGGGGGCCTGCGGGTGGCTCGCTCCGGCGCGCTCGCCGCCATCGTGGTGGCGCTGTCCGCGGCCGCTCACGTCGTCGGCGGGGGCACGGTCCCGCCGGGACTGGCCCTGACCCTGGTCCCCGTCATCGCCCTGCCGGCCGCTCTGCTCACCCGGCGCCGTCTCGGGGTGGCCGGCGTCACCGTGCTGCTGGGGACCGGACAGCTGGGCGTGCACCGGGTATTCGAGGCCGCCCATGCGGGTACGGCCATGCCCGGGATGGCCGCGGGCTTGCCGTGCCATCCCGGCGCCACGAGCGTGCCCATCATCCCCGGCCTGCCGGCCGGCCAGGACCTGCCGAGTAGCGGTCCGATGCTCGCCGCCCACGTCGTCGCGACGTTTGCCCTGGTCGGCGTGGTGCTGCTCGGCGACCGCCTGCTGTATGCCGTTCGTCGGGTATGCCGTCCGATCCCTCACGCCGAGTCGATCGTCCTGCCGGCGCTGCGTCCGATGGCGCCGGCCGCCGTGGTGCGCCGCCTGGTCGGGCGCCCCGGCAGATCCGCTCCGTTCCTGCGCGGACCACCGGCACTGCGCTGCGCCTGACCCGCGGTTCGCGCGTCGGCGCGTCCCCGGCACCTCGTGTGCGGTTCCACCCTTTCGATACTTCAGCACTAAGGAGATTCACCATGTCCCATCGCTTCATCGTGCGCTCCGCGGCCGTGCTGGCCGTCGGGGCGCTCGCCCTGCCGCTGGCCGCCTGCGGCTCGTCAACCCCCGCCCCGGCGACCTCGAACACGACCTCGTCGAGTTCGGGCACCACCGCGGCCCAGACGTCCGGCAAGATCACCGTCGCCGACTTCTGGGTCAAGGCCGTGGACGGCAACATGACCGGCGCCTTCGGCACGATCACGAACGGCACCGACAAGGCCGTCACCGTGGTCTCCGGCACCAGCCCCGTCGCCGGCAAGGTCGAACTGCACGAGGTCGTCCCCAACGGGACCTCGGGCACGAAGATGCAGCCCAAGGAAGGCGGATTCCCCATCGCGGCGGGCGCGACCTACACGCTCAAGCCCGGCGGCGACCACGTCATGCTGATGATGCTCAAGCAACCGCTCAAGGCCGGCGACACCGTCGACTTCACCTTGACGATGGCCGACGGCAGCACGGTCATGGTGAGCGCTCCGGTCAAGCCGTTCACGGCCGCCCAGGAGACCTACGTTCCCACCAAGACGAGTTGACGCGTACCCATCGGGCACGCATCGACCGATTTCGCACGAAGTAGGTACAGCAGATGACCGCGGAACGACCCGCATACACCCCCACCCGCCGGTCGCTGCTCGGTGCCGGTGCCGCCCTGCTGGGCGGCGCCGGCCTGAGCGCGTGCAGTTCGAGCGCCGCCGGGACCGCCCCGGGTGGCTCGTCCAGCCCGAGCGCGCCGGCCAGCGTGGACGTCCACCCCGCCCTGCACGGATCGCGCACCTTGCCGTTCTTCGGGGAGCATCAGTCCGGCATCCTCACCCCGCCTCAGTCGTATGCGCTCTTCGTCGCCTTCGACCTCGTCCCCGGGACGACGGCGGACTCGGTACGCCGGCTGATGGTGCTCTGGACCGACGACGCCGCGCGGCTGACCGGCGGCCGGGCCCCGCTGGCCGACCCGGAACCGGAGTTGACCCTGGCCCCGGCCCGGCTGACGGCCACGGTCGGCGTCGGTCCGAAGGTCGTCAAGCTGGCCGGAGCCACGGCACCCCCCTGGCTCGCCCCGCTCCCGGCCTTCCCCAAGATCGACAAGCTCGAACCCCGGTGGTCCGACGGAGACGTGCTGCTGCACCTGGGGGCCGACGACCAGGTGACCCTGTCTCACGCGCTGCGGATGATGGTCAAGGACGCCGCGCCGTTCGCCCGGGTGCGCTGGGTGCAGCGCGGCTTCCGGCGCTCGGTCGGCGCCGAGGCCGAGGACCTGACCATGCGCAACCTGATGGGCCAGGTCGACGGGACCCAGCAGCCCAAGGAGTCGGACTACCCGAGCCTGTTGTGGGCCGGGGCGAGCGCTCCGGCCTGGCTGCGCGGCGGGACGTCGGTGGTCATCCGGCGGATCCGGTTCGACCTCGATGCGTGGGACAAGCTGGATCGGCCGGCCAAGGAGCAGGTGATCGGGCGGACGCTGGACACGGGGGCGCCACTGACCGGGACGGCCGAACGCGACCCGGTGGACCTGGAGGCCCGCACGCCCGGCGGACTGTTCGTCATCCCGGACTTCGCGCACGTGCGGCGGGCCAAGACCGGCGACACCCGGCACCAGATGCTGCGTCGCGGCTACAACTACGACGACTCGCTCACCGGGTCGACCGAGACCGGCACCGGCGTGGTCGTCGGGAACGGCACTGAAACGGGGCTCATCTTCGTGGCATACCAGGCCGACGTGACGGCCCAGTTCGTCCCGGTACAGCGCCGGCTCGCCGAACTCGACCTGTTGAACATGTGGACGATCCCGGTCGGGTCGGCCGTCTTCGCGATGCTGCCCGGGGTCGCCGAGGGCGAGCACCTCGGCCAGGCCCTGCTGGGCCGCTGAGCCGCTGAGCCGGGGACTCAGCGGCGCACGATCGAACCGAACAGGTCGTTCGCGCGATCGACGAGTGTGGGCACCGGCCCGCCGCGACGCACCGGCGGGCGGGTGTCCGGCAGGGATGCCGCCTTGACCAGCGTCGTCACGTCCTTGAAGCGCGGGTGGGCGGCGGTGCGCAACCAGCCGTACGCGACGGTTTCGACTGTGCTGACCGAGGCGCCGACCTGGCGCATCCGTTCGTCGGCGAGTTCGTCGCTGAGCGGCGACCGGGCTCCGCAGGCGTCGGCGGGCACCCAGACGCGGCACCCGCGGGCGCGCAGCCCGAGAACGGTATGCAGCACGCCGATATGCGTTTCACAGCCGGCGACGACGACGTCCGGCCGGTCGATGCCGCGCAACGCGACCAGTCGGTCGTAGGCCCCGTCGACGCAGGCGTCGAAGCTCTGGGTGGCGATCGTCTCGGTGGCCCGCGACGACAGGTTCGGCAGGCTGTGCCCCAGACCCTTCGGGTTCTGTTCGGCGACCAGGATCGGGATCTCGAGCAGGGCGGCCACGTCGGCCAGCAGGGCGGCATACGTCACCACCCGCTCGGCGTGATGGATGGCGCGCATCACGCGCTCCTGCAGATCGACGAGCAGGACGACGCTGCGGTTGGGATCGACGAGTTGGGCAGGCACGCTCATGGCTCCCAGCCTGCCGCAGATCGGGGGCCTTGCCCAGCGGATTAGGGCGTCGTGTCGCACACGCTTCCCGGAACATAACCACCCGTTATGTCTTTGCCAGATGTCGATGCTCGGCGTTACAATTGCTGCATGCCCGACACCGACGTCGATGCACTCCTGGAGACGATCCGCGCCGCCGTGATCGGCGAGGACCAGGTCTTGCCCGGCCCGTACGGCCCGCGCCGGGTCACCTATGCCGACTACACCGCCTCCGGACGCGCGCTGTCCTTCATCGAGGACTTCATCACCGACGAGGTGCTCCCCCGGTATGCCAATACGCACACCGAGTCCTCGGGCACGGGTCTGCAGACCACGCGGCTGCGCGAGGACGCCCGACGGATCATCCACGAGGCGGTCGGCGGCGACGACGACACGGTCGTCATCTTCACCGGGTCCGGGAGCACCTCGGCCGTCGACAAGCTGGTCGGCATCCTCGGCCTGCGGGTGCCCTCGAACTTCGAGGACCGTTGGCACGCCTCGGCGCTGGTTCCCCCGAATCAGCGACCGGTCGTCTTCATCGGCCCCTACGAACACCACTCCAACGAACTGCCCTGGCGGGAGTGCATCGCCGACGTCGTCACGATCCCGCAGGACGGCGACGGCCACATCGACGTGGCCGCGCTGCGAACCCAGCTGACGGCCTACGCGGATCGGCCGGTGAAGATCGGGTCCTTCTCGGCGGCCAGCAATGTCACCGGGATCGTCACCGACACCGACGCCATCGCCACCGTGCTGCACGAACACGGTGCCCTGTCGTTCTGGGACTATGCGGCCGCCGCCCCGTATGTCGAGATCTCGATGACCGGTGGCCCCCAGGCAAACGGCCCCCTGGCATACAAAGACGCGGTCTTCCTCTCGGCGCACAAGTTCATCGGCGGTCCGTCGACCCCGGGGATCCTCGTGGTCCGTCGGGAGCTGTTGACCAACCGGGTGCCCGACGTCCCGGGCGGGGGCACGGTGGCCTACGTCAGCCCGCACGAGCACCGGTACCTCGACGACCCGGCGACCCGCGAGGAGGGCGGCACCCCCGGCATCGTCGAGGCGATCCGCGCCGGGTTGGTGTTCCAGCTCAAACAGGCCGTCGGGACCGACGTCATCCGCGCCGCCGAGGACCGGTTCCTCGCGCGTGCGGTGCGGGCCTGGGCGGACGAACCCGCCATCGAGATCCTCGGTAATCTCGCGGCCCGCCGCCTCTCGATCGTGTCCTTCGTCGTGCGGGCGCCGTCCGGGGCGTACCTGCACCACAACTTTGTCGTGGCGCTGCTGTCCGACCTGTTCGGGATCCAGGCCCGCGGCGGATGTTCGTGCGCGGGGCCGTACGGCCATCACCTACTGGGCATCGACGACGACCGGTCGCACGCCTTCGAGCGGGAGATCCAGGGCGGCTGCGAGGGCGTCAAGCCGGGTTGGGTGCGGGTCAACTTCAACTACTTCCTCTCCGACGAGGTGTTCGAGTACATCGTGGCGGCGGTACGGCTGGTCGCCCGCGAGGGCTGGCGGCTGCTCGGGGACTATCTGTTCGATCCGGCTTCGGGGCGCTGGCGGCACCGCGGCGGGCCGGTCGAACCGCCGCTGCGGCTGCACCAGATCAGCTACGCGGACGGGACGATGAGCTACCCCCGGCATACCGACCGCGCGGGGGTGGAGGTGCTGGACGACTACCTCGCCGACGGAGCCCGGATCATGGCGGCGGCGTGTCCGGCCCAGGACGAGGCGTCTGTCGGGGCGGCGAGCCTGGACCCGTTGTTCGACGACCTGCGGTGGTTCGAGCTGCCCCGGGTATGCCTGGAGTCGCCCGGCCGGTCGTGAGGCGGGTCGGGTGGCGGGTCGTGTGACGGGTCGTGAGGGGCGCCGGCGGCTAGGGTGAGGCGCGTGGGGCGAGCCGGATGATCGAGTGCCGATGATCAAGTATCTCGGTTCCAAGCGACGCCTCGTCCCGGTGCTCGGCGCCATCTGCACGGCGGTGCAGGCGCGCACGGCGGTGGATCTGTTCACGGGGACCACGCGGGTGGCGCAGGAGTTCAAGCGGCGCGGGTGCCACGTCAGCGCGGTCGACCTGGCGACCTACTCGGAGGTGCTCGCGCAGTGCTTCATCGAGACCGACGCCGGGGCTGTCGATCGGGTCGCGCTCGCGGCGGCGCTCGCCGAGTTGGACGCCCTGCCGGGCCGGCCGGGCTATTTCACCGCCACCTTCTGCGAACAGGCCCGCTACCTGCACCCGCGCAACGGCGCCCGGGTCGACGCCATCCGGGAGGCCATCGACGCCCGCCACGGCGACTCGGCGCTGCGCCCCATCCTGCTCGCCGCCCTGCTGCTGGCCGCGGACCGGGTGGACAGCACGACCGGCCTGCAAATGGCCTACCTGAAAAGCTGGGCGCCGCGCGCCCACGACCGACTCACCCTCACCGAACCCGAACTGTTGCCCGGCCCGGGTCGCGCCATCCGCGGCGACGCGCTCGAGGTCGCCCGCGCCCTGGAGCGGGTGGACCTGGCGTATCTGGACCCGCCGTACAACCAGCACCGCTACTTCGCGAACTATCACGTCTGGGAGACGCTCGTGCGGTGGGACGCCCCCGCGCATTACGGCGTCGCGGCCAAGCGGATCGACGTGCGGGATCCGTCGACCCGCAGCGCGTTCAACTCCCGAGCCGGTATGCCGGTGGCCTTCGAGCGGTTGATCGGCGCGGTGCGGGCGGGCGTCGTCGTGGTGTCGTACAACGACGAGTCGTGGGTGAGCGCCGAACAGATCACCGCCTGGCTGAGCCGGGCCGGTCACGAGTGCGTGCGGCTGTTGGAGTTCGATTCCAAGCGGTACGTCGGGGCGCAGATCGGGATCCACAACGCGAGCGGCGCCAAGGTCGGGACGGTGGGCCGGCTGCGCAATCGCGAGTACCTGTTCGTGGCCGGGGACGCGGCGCGGGTCGAAGCCGCCGTGGCAGCGGTTCCCTCGACCGAGGTGCCTCGACCCCCGACAAGACCACAGGACCAAATCTGACGTCTGCGCCAACGTGAGTTGACACCACGGCGGGTGCCAACCTCAGTCGATCATCTGGAGGGGGTGCAGGTCTGTCACGCGCCGTCTGCGAGTTGGTCGTGGGCGCCCGTCACTGCGGCCAGCCTCTTGCCTGCAGCACGGCGTCCGCCAAAATGGGCGTCCTCGCCCTTGGCGAGGATCTCATCGACGCGATGGAGCCAGACCTGGATGTGGAGCAGCTCCTTGGCTGCCT
>JBDIAR010000126.1:0-10268 GCA_039812545.1 Dermatophilaceae bacterium
CGCTTGTCGGCCATCGAGAGCAGCCGCCGGATCCGGCCGGCCACCGCGTCCTTGGTCATCGGCGGGTCGGCCAGCTGGCCGAGTTCCTCGAGGGAGGCCTGTTTGTGTTCCAGGCGAAGGCGACCGGCTTCGCGCAGATGGTCGGGGGCGTCGTCGCCGAGGATCTCCAGGGCGCGTTCGACCCGGGCGCCGGCGGCGACCGCGGCCCGGGCGGAGCGGCGCAGATTGGCGTCGTCGAAGTTGGCGAGCCGGTTGGCGGTGGCCCGTACCTCGCGGCGCAACCGGCGCTCCTCCCAGCCGAGAACCGCGTCGTGGGCGCCGATCCGGGTCAGCATGGCGCCGATGGCCTCGCCGTCGCGGATGACGACCCGATCCACGCCGCGGACCTCTCGGGCCTTGGCGGAGATGCTGAGTCGACGGGCCGCCCCGACCAGCGCCAGTGCCGCCTCGGGTCCGGGGCAGGTGATCTCCAGGGCACAGGACCGGCCCGGCTCGGTCAACGAACCGTGCGCGAGGAAGGCCCCGCGCCAGGCGGCCTCGGCATCGCACGCGGAACCGCTGACCACCTTGGGCGGCAGGCCGCGGACCGGACGGCCCCGGGCGTCGATCAGCCCGGTCTGTCGGGCCAGCGCCGCGCCGTCCTGGACGACGCGAACGAGGTACCGACTACCGCGCCGCAGCCCCCCGGGGCTGACCACGATGAGTTCGCTGCGTTGCCCGTAGACCTCCGCGATCGCCCGCCGCAGTCGTCGTGCGGCCTGGGCGGTATCGAGTTCGGCTTCGACGACGATTTGTCCCCCGACGATGTGCAGCCCCCCGGCGAATCGCAGCAGCGCGGAGACCTCCGCTTTGCGGCAGCAGGGCTTGGTCACCTCGAGTCGGGACAGTTCGTCCTTGACCCGTGACGTCATAGCCATGCGGGCAATCTTGCCACCCACGAAGGGGGTTCGTGACGTTGTGGGGAAGTCTGATCGGTGGAGAGGTACGGCTGAGGTGACGCTTCGAGGCGTTACGCGATGATGTCGCGGTAGGCCGCGGCGAGCCGGAACGGGTCGTGCACGCCGCGTCGGTCGCGCATGGACAGCGGCTGGACGTGCAACTGTGCGCCGACCGAGGCCGCGGCCCGCCGCATCCGGTCCTCGTCGTCCAGGACTTCGGGATCCACCAGGACGGCGTCGAGCCTCAGCCCGGGGGCGTGCGAGCGCAGCGAGTCGATGTGATCCTCCGCGGTGAAGCCCTCGGTCTCGCCCTTGTGGATGTCCAGGTTGATGTTGAGCAGCTTGCGCGCCCGGGTTTCGACGAGGGCGTCGTGGACGTCGGGCACCATCACGTGGGGCATCACCGACGTGAACCACGAACCCGGGCCCAGCATCACCCAATCGGCGTCCCGAATCGCCTGGACCGTCTCGGTGCAGACCCGGGGACAGGTGGGCACGATCCCGACCGATTGGACCGTCCCGAGCGACGCGGCCACGTGGTGCTGACCGCGCACGAAACTGACGTCGTCCGGGCGAGCGGGATCGTGCCCGCGGATCTCGGCGATGATCTCCAGCGGTTCGGCGGCCATCGGCAGGACCCGCCCGCGCGCGCCGAGCAGCCGGCCGACGAGGTCCAGCCCGGCGACCGTGTCCCCCAGTCGCTCCCAGACCGCGACGATGAGCAGGTTGCCGAGCGCATGGCCGCCGAGCGGCCCGTCGCCGGCGAACCGCAGTTGCAGGACGTCCCGCCAGGTATGCCCCCAGTCACTCTCTCCGCAGAGCGCCGACAGCGCCATCCGCAGATCGCCCGGCGGCAGGACGTCGAACTCGTTGCGCAACCGACCGCTGGAACCCCCGTCGTCGGCCACCGTCACGACCGCGCAGAGGTCGTCGGTGATCAACCGGGCCGCCGACAACGAGGCCGCCAGCCCGTGTCCCCCACCCAGGCAGACGATCCGCGGCGAGATCACTCGCGCCCCAAGTCCCGGTGGACCAGGAAGGTGTCGACCCGCGGGGCCGCCAAGGTCGTCGCGAGCCGTTGCGCCACGGCGACCGACCGGTGCTTGCCACCGGTACAGCCCACCGCCAGCGTCGCATACTTGCGTCCCTCGCTCAGGTAGCCCTCGATGACCGGCACCATGAGGGCATCGACCCGCTCGACGAACTCTTGCGCACCGGGCTGCTCCAGCACGTATGCCGACACCTCCTGGCTCTGGCCCGTCTTGGCGCGCAATTCGGGGACCCAGAACGGGTTCGGCAGGAACCGCATGTCGAAGACGATGTCGGCGTCCAACGGCAGGCCGTACTTGAAACCGAACGACATGACCGCCAGGCGCAACACCGGTCGGGTCGTCCCGGCGAACATCGAGGCGACCTTGGCACTGAGCTGGTGGACGTTCAGCCCGGAACTGTCGATGACGATGTCCGCCTCGGACCGCAGGTCGAGCAACATCGCCCGCTCCCGGGTGATCCCGTCGAGCAACCGCCCGCCGTCCTGCAACGGGTGGGGCCGGCGGACACTCTCGAACCGGCGCACCAGTTCCTCGTCGGTGGCGTCCAGGAAGACCATCGTCGGCCGGACCCCGGCGCGATGCATCTTCTCGCGTTCGGCCGCGAACTTCTCGAAGAACCACCGGCCGCGCACGTCGACGACGGCGGCGGTCTTGATCACCCGGTCCGGGTACTTCACCTGGGCCTCGGCGGTCAGCCGCAGCAGATGGACGATGAGCTGGGGCGGGAGGTTGTCCACGACGTACCAGCCCAGATCCTCCAGGACATTGGCGGTCGTCGAGCGACCCGCGCCACTCATCCCGGTGAGAATGATCATCTGCGAATGCTCCAGGTCGTTCTGGTCGTTCAGGCCGTTCAGGCCGTTGACGCCGTTGAGGTCGCCCAACTCGCTCTGCTCGCTCATCTCCGCCATGCCGCCTTCCCGTCGAAACGCCGCGCCCCGGTGGCGAGCCGGACAGGAGTCGCTCCCCGACCCACCCCGGTCACCCGACCTCACCGGTCGTCACGTTGACGACGGGAGTGCGGGTCGCCGTGTCCTTGGCGAGTTCTGACACGATTGTCTCAGCGAGGACCGGACCTATTCCACCGACGGCGCCGACCTGCTCAGCGGTGGCCGCCCGTAGTGCCTTGACGGTGCCGAAGGCGGCGAGCAGGGCCTTGCGCCGGGCGGGTCCCACACCCGGTATGCCGTCCAGCACCGAGGTCGTCATCGCCGTCGAGCGGCGCTGCCGGTGATAGGAGACGGCGAACCGGTGGGCCTCGTCGCGGGCCCGCTGCAGCAGGTACAGCCCCTCACTGGTGCGTTGCAGCACGACGGGGAACTCCTCGCCCGGCAACCACACCTCCTCCAGCCGCTTGGCCAGGCCGATGACGTCGACCCCGCGGACGCCCAGGTCGTCGAGCACGGCGCGGGCGGCGTTGACCTGGGGCGCTCCGCCGTCGACGACGACGAGGTTGGGAGGGTAGGCGAATCGTCGACCCTTGCGCGCCGGCTCCGGGGGTTCGAGCCCCGGGGGTTCGGCCCCGGGTGGCACTAAGGTGCGGTCCGGCATACCGTCCTCCAGCAGCCGGGTGAAGCGGCGGGTCAGCACCTCGGCCATCGCCCCCACGTCGTCGGTCGCGCTGCGGATCGCGAAGTGGCGGTACTCGCGCTTGGCGGGCAGTCCGTCCTCGAAGACGACCATCGAAGCGACCATGTTGGTGCCCTGGACGTGGCTGATGTCGAAGCACTCGATCCGCAGCGGCGCCTCGTCGAGATCGAGGTCCCGCTGGAGGTCGGCGAGCGCCTGGCTGCGTTTGGTGAGGTCGCCGGACCGGGCGAGCTTGTGCCGGGTCAACGCCTGGGTGGCGTTACGGTATGCCGTGTCCTGCAGGGTGCGCTTGTCGCCGCGGCGGGGTACGCGGATGTCGACCCGCGCTCCGCGCAGCCCCGTCAGCCACTCGGTGATCAGGTCGACGTCCTCCGGCAGGGCGGGAACCAGGATCTCGCGGGGCACGGCCTCGGCGACGGCGGACCCGTAGACCTGTTCGAGCAGGCGGGCGACCAGTCCGGCACTTGTGGCGGTGTCCTCACCGGCCCGCTCGACGACCCACCCCCGCTGCCCGCGGATCCGGCCGCCGCGGACGTGGAAGACCTGGGCGGCGGCCTCCAGGTCGTCTTCGGCCATCGCGAAGACATCGGCGTCCGTGGCGTCGGCGAACACCACCGCCTGCTTCTCAAGTGCCCGGGAGACCGCACCGAGGTCGTCGCGCAACCGCGCGGCGCGCTCGAACTCGAGCTCCGCCGCCGCCTCCTTCATCTCGCGCTGGAGTCGCTTGACGAAGGTGCCGGTGCTGCCGGCCATGAAGTCGCAGAAGTCCTCGGCGATCCGGCGATGCTCCTCGGCGGTGACCCGGCCGACACACGGGGCGCTGCACTTGTCGATGTAACCGAGCAGACACGGCCGGCCACTGGCCGCGGCCCGCTTGAACACGCCGGCCGAACAGGTCCGCAGCGGAAAGACCCGCAGCAACAGATCGAGCGTTTCCCGGATCGCCCAGGCATGCCCGTACGGGCCGAAGTACCGGACCCCCTTGCGCTTGTTGCCGCGCATCACCTGCGCCCGCGGATAGGTCTCGTCCATCGTCACCGCGAGGAACGGATAGGACTTGTCGTCCCGGTACTTCACATTGAACCGCGGGTCGAACTCCTTGATCCACGAGTACTCCAGTTGCAGCGCCTCGACCTCGGTGCGGACCACGGTCCACTCCACCGAGGCGGCGGTGGTCACCATCGTGGCCGTGCGCGGGTGCAGGGCGCTGAGATCCTGGAAGTACGACGACAGCCGGGAGCGCAGCGACTTGGCCTTGCCGACGTAGATCACCCGGCCGTGGGCGTCCCGGAACTGGTAGACGCCGGGATCGGTCGGGATCGACCCCAGCGCGGGACGATAGGTCGAGGGGTCAGCCAACGACGACGTTCGAGCCGGAGACGCTCGCCTTGAGTTTGGCCAATCCGCTCGGCGCCGGCCCGCTCTTCCGGTCGCCGGACGCCGCGTCGAAGACGCTGTTGTGGCAGGGGCAGGTGATCGAGCCGTCGGCCACCTTGGACACCAGGCAGCCGTCGTGCGGGCAGACCGCGGAGAACGCGGCGAACGTACCGGACTCGGGCTGGGTCACGACGATCTTCTGGTCGGCGAGAATCGTGCCGCCACCGACGGGAACGTCGGCGACCGGGACGCTCACCTGGGAGCTTCCCGCGCCGGGCGTCGCCGTGCTCGTCGCCTTTGTCGTCGACGAACCGGTCGATTTCGGCAGGTCGGTCGCGCTGCCGCTGCACGCCGCGACCCCGACGGCGATGCCGCCGGCGCCGAACGCGAGAGCTCCGCGACGACTGACCTCCGAGGCGACCGTCTGTTCCGGCCGCTCCTGGCTGCTGTATGCCATGTGTCCGCTCCTTCCAGCGGTGTGTGGATGCTCGCTCGCTATCGTGCCGACAACTTCGCGGCGCCGCTCGCCCGCGCCGCAGTCACCTTCGCCACAGTTCGCTCCGCGCCGTTGCGCGATGCCGTCTTCTGGGCCGCCGTCTTCTGGGCTGCCGTCTTCTTGGCCGCCTTCTGGGCGGTTGTCTTCTGGACGGTTGTCTTCTGGGCGGTTGTCTTCTGGGCGGTCGGCTTGGTGGCCTTGGCCACCGCGGCGGGCGAGCGTCTGGTCGGGGTCCGTGCGGAGCGAGCCAGGATGGGGGCCAGGAAGGCGCCGGTATGCGACCCGTCGACCTGCGCCACCTCCTCGGGCGTGCCTTCGGCCACAACCATGCCACCCCGGTTGCCGCCCTCCGGGCCGAGGTCGATGATCCAGTCGGCGCACTTGATGACGTCGAGATTGTGTTCGATCACGATGACGGTGTTGCCCTTGTCGACCAGTCCCTGCAGGACGGCCAGCAGCTTGCGGATGTCCTCGAAGTGCAGCCCGGTCGTCGGTTCGTCGAGCACATAGACGGTCCGGCCGGTGGACCGTTTCTGGAGTTCGGAGGCGAGCTTGACCCGCTGGGCCTCGCCGCCGGACAAGGTCGGCGCGGGTTGCCCGAGCCGGACATAGCCGAGACCGACGTCGACGAGCGTGGTCAGGTGCCGTGAGATGGCCGGCACCGCGGCGAAGAATTCGGCGGCCTCCTCGATGGGCATGTTGAGCACGTCGGCGATCGTCTTGCCCTTGAAGTGGACCTCCAGGGTCTCGCGGTTGTAACGCGCCCCATGGCATACCTCGCAGGGCACGTAGACATCGGGCAGGAAGTTCATCTCGATCTTGATCGTGCCGTCGCCGGAGCAGTTGTCGCAGCGGCCACCTTTGACGTTGAAGGAGAACCGGCCCGGCTGATAGCCGCGGATCTTGGCCTCGGTGGTCCCGGCGAAGAGCTTGCGCATGTGGTCGAAGACGCCGGTGTACGTGGCCGGGTTGCTCCGCGGGGTGCGGCCGATGGGGCTCTGGTCGACGTGGACGACCTTGTCGAGCTGATCGAGCCCGGTCACCGACTTGTGGCGTCCCGGCACCTGCCGGGCCCCGTTGAGGCGATTCGCGAGGACCGTGTAGAGGATGTCGTTGACCAGGGTCGACTTGCCCGAACCCGACACCCCGGTGACCGCGACCAGATTGCCGAGCGGGAATGAGACGGTCACGTCGCGCAGGTTGTTCTCCCGGGCCCCGGTCACGGTGACCGCCCGGCCGTCCTGGGGACGCCTGATCGCCGGGGTGGGTATCTCCAACCGACCGGAGAGGTACTTGCCGGTGACCGACGTCGGGTGATCGAGCAGCCCTTGGACCTCGCCGCTCCAGACGACGTGGCCGCCGTGCTCGCCGGCCCCGGGACCGATGTCGACCACCCAGTCGGCGGTGGCGATGGTGTCCTCGTCGTGCTCGACGACGATGAGGGTGTTGCCGAGATCGCGCAGTCTGGTCAGGGTCTCGATCAGCCGGTGGTTGTCCCGCTGGTGCAGCCCGATGGACGGTTCGTCCAGGACGTACAGCACGCCCACGAGTCCGGATCCGATCTGGGTCGCCAGCCGGATGCGTTGCGCTTCGCCGCCGGACAAGGTGCCGGCCGGTCGGGCCAGCGACAGATAGTCCAGGCCCACGTCGAGCAGGAACCCGAGCCGGGCCTGGATCTCCCGGATCACCCGCTCGGCGATCTGACGCTCCCGGTCGGTGAAATCGACGCCGGACAGGAAACCCGCGCAGTCCGCGATGGGCAGCGCGCAGACCTCGGCGATGCTCCGGCCGCCGATCAGCACCGACAGCGACTCGGGCTTGAGCCGCGCACCCCGACACGCGGGGCACGGCACCTCGCGCATATAGCCCTCGTAGCGTTCCCGGCTCCAGTCCGAGTCCGTCTCCGAATGCCGCCGGGCCACGAAGGGCACCGCACCCTCGAAGCCGGTCGTATAGGACCGGTCCCGGCCGAACCGGTTGCGGTATTTGACGTGCACCTTGTAGTTCTGCCCGTACAGCAGCGCCTCGCGGGCCCGCTCCGGCAGCGCCACCCACGCTACGTCCATCGAGAACCCGAGGTCCTCGGCCAGCGCCCCGACGACCCGCTCGAAGTACTCCTGGCTGCCCGACCCCTGGGCCCACGGCGCGATGGCGCCCTGACGCAGCGTGAGGTCGGGATTGGGGACGACGAGGTCCGGGTCGACCTCCAGCTCGGTCCCCAGTCCGGTGCACTTCGGGCAGGCCCCGAACGGTGAGTTGAACGAGAACGACCGCGGCTCCACCTCGTCCATCGCGATGGGGTGGTCGTTGGGGCAGGCGAGGTTTTCCGAGAACCGGCGCTCCGAGGGCAGCCCGGTCGGATCCGCGCGTTCGTCGTCGGCCGAGACATCGACGAAGTCCACGACCATCACCCCGCCGGTCAGCCCCAGGGCGGTCTCGACCGAGTCGGTGAGTCGTTGTTTCGCGGTCCCGTCCGGGTCGTCCTGGCCCTTGGCCACCAACCGATCCACCACGACGTCGATCGAGTGCTTGACCTGCTTCTCCAGCTTGGGGACCTCGGTCAGCGTGACGACCTGCCCGTCGACCCGGGCCCGCGCGAAACCCTTGGTCTGCAGCTCGGCGAACAGATCGGCATACTCCCCCTTGCGACCCCGCACGACCGGCGCGAGGATCTGGAACCTCGTGCCCTGCGGGAGTTCGAGCAAACGGTCCACGATCTGCTGGGGGGACTGGCGGGTGATCGGTTCACCGCAGGTCGGGCAGTGCGGGCGCCCGGCTCGGGCGAACAACAACCGCAGATAGTCGTAGACCTCGGTGATCGTGCCGACCGTCGAGCGGGGGTTGCGGTTCGTCGACTTCTGGTCGATCGAAACGGCCGGCGACAGGCCCTCGATGAAGTCGACGTCGGGTTTGTCCATCTGTCCGAGGAACTGCCGGGCGTATGCCGACAGGGACTCGACATATCGCCGCTGTCCCTCGGCGAAGATCGTGTCGAACGCGAGCGACGACTTGCCCGACCCGGACAGCCCGGTGAAGACGATCAGCGAGTCGCGCGGCAACTCGATCGAGACGTCCTTGAGGTTGTGCTCCCGGGCGCCGCGGACGACGATCTGGTCCTGGTGACGGCGCGGCACCTGGTGCGGCACGACGGGCGTGGGATTCACGGGCCCAAGCCTAAGCGGCGCCACTGACAGTCGCCTTCCAGCACGTCCCCCCGGGGGGATCCGACGTGCCCGGGACGCCCGTATGCCGCCCACTTCGGTGAGTGGACGGCATACGGGATGCTACGGCTGGGTCGCGCGTGCTGTGCGCACCCGGATTGCTACCGGACGGTGACGAACGTCGGGGAGATCGCACCCTCGTAGGACAGCTTGCCGAGGTACGGCACGCCGGCGGTCAGACCCGACCAGGACGCGGTGACGGTGGCCGTGGCGCCCTGGGTGAGCGTCACCGGGTTGGGCGTGACCGTGAAGGCACCGGTGTTCGTCGCCGGGTTGAGGACGTACGACGTGAACGCGTAGTCCGCGGCCGTGCGACCCGGACCCGCGTCGTAGCCGTCGACGAGCGCGACATACGTGCCCGGTGCCGGGTTGGTGATGTCGACGCGTTCGTCCGCCGACCCCGTCGCCGACTGCCCGACGAGCGCACAGCCCGGCGCGCAGCGGTAGACGTACAGGTCGAAGTCCGCGTCCGCCGGGCCCGTGTCGAGGTCGAAGCGCGCGAACGTCGACCCCGATGGCGAGCGGACCGGTCATCCCGGCCACCAGCGGGATCGCCACGCTGCCGGTGGTACCCGTGCCACTGACCTCCGGCGGTACGGCCACGCTCACCGGACGCAACGCGATCGGCAGGCGCACCGTGGTCGGGCCGGTGAGGGTCATGAAGCCGGTCGCCCACTGACCGATGGGGGCGGTCGTCCGGGTGAAGGTGACCTCCACCTTCTGGGTCTTGTCGAGCCGGTTGATCGGCAACGCGTTGCGGTAGGTGGCCGAGAAGCCGGGGACGTTGACCGAGACGTTCCACTTGCCCGTCATCACCGGGGTGAAGACGCGGGTCGTCGTGAACGATCCGGCCACCTGGCTCTTGGCGATGGAGGGGCCGTTGAAGTCGGTCGCCGAGATGGCCGGCACCCCGGTGTCGAAGCCCTGGCCCGTGAGGAAGCCACGCCAGTCAGCCGGTCCGGAGAGGAAGAGCAGTCCCGGGTTGAGGAACTTGCCCGGGTTGACGTGGCCCGCGCCCTGAGCGAACGGATCGGCCAGCTTCTTCCCGTCCGGGCCGAGCAGGTCGTATGCCGTCGTCATCATGGCCGACTTGACCGCCATCGGCGACCACTTGGGGTGGACACCGAGGTAGAGCGCGGCGAGACCGCTGATGTGCGGTGCCGCCATCGAGGTCCCGGTGTAGAGGTCGAAGTTGCGGTTGGAGTTCGACGGCGGGGCGACGGCGGCGAGGACCGCGGTGCCCGGGGCGGCGATGTCCGGCTTGAGCAGGTCCGAACCATTGGCCAAGGCCGGTCCGCGGGACGAGCTGGCGCTGATCTGCGGCACCGCGGTCTTGGTGCCACCGGTGGTGTCACCCACCTCGTTGGCGCCCGTCGGGTTGCTGGTGCCCAGGTAAGCGTATACCGCGGCACCGTCGGTGTCGTTGATGTGCACCGTCGGCACGGAGTGGAAGTCCGCGTCCAGGCTGTTGGGGCTGACATTGGCCAACACCATGGCGACACCACCGGCGCGCTTGACCTCGGCGGACTTCTCCACTCGGGCGGTGACGCCCCGGGCGCAGACCACCATCTTGCCGCTGACCTTGGTCGGGTCC
>JBDIAR010000127.1:0-10254 GCA_039812545.1 Dermatophilaceae bacterium
TCCGGGGCGGGTCCCAGGGCGGGGTCCAGGGCGTCGCGCAGGCGGGCCAGCCTACGCATCGTCGAGTGCTTCCCGAGGATCTCCATCGACTCGAACAACGGCAGCGAGACCCGCTTGCCGGCCACGGCGACCCGCACGGGCGCGAACGCGACCTTCGCCTTCAGCCCCAGTCCGTCCAGGAGCGCAGACCGTAGGGCGGTCTCGATGGTGGCCGACGTCCACGTGGCGCCCACCCCGAACAGGTCACCGGCGCCCGCCGGAACCTTCTCCAGTGCGGCGACAGCGGCATCGAGCACCTCGATCGCGTTGTCTGGCAACTGCGCCCGCGCCTCGTCCTCGATGACCACCTCATCGCCGGTCACGTAGAACGGGGCGACGAGCGGGATCGCGTCGGTGAGGACGACGAGCCGGGGCTGGAGCAGGGGGATCAGCGATTGCAGGCGGCCGAGTTCGCCGAGCGACGGGTTGCCGCCGAGGACGCCGGCGCGTTCCAGGTAGGGCAGTAGCCGGCTCGCGAGATCGTCGGGGTCGAGCCGGCGGATGTGATCGGCATTGATGGCGTCGGCCTTCTTCTGGTCCCAGCGGGCCGGGCTGGGCTGGACGTCGCCCGGCTCGAATGCCGCGACCATCTCGTGGGGTTCGAACACGTCGCGGTCCTCCGCGATGGACCACCCGAGCGTACCCAGGTAGTTGACCATCCCCTCGCGGATGAAGCCCCGATCGCGGTGCAGGAAGAGGTTGGACTCCGGATCGCGTTTGGAGAGTTTGCGATTGCCGTCCCCGGTGACGAGGGGCAGGTGCCCGTAGCGCGGCACGTGGCGCGCGATGCCCAACTCGATGAGGGCCCGGAACAGCGCGATCTGGCGTGGCGTGGAGGCCAGCAGGTCCTCGCCGCGCAGGATGTGCGTGATCCCCATCCGCGCGTCGTCGACCGGATTGACGAGCGTGTAGAGCGGTTCGCCGTTGCCGCGGACGATCGCATAGTCCGGGATGGTCCCGGCTTTGAAGGTCACCTCCCCGCGCACGTAGTCGGTGAATGTGATGTCCTCATCTGGCATACGGAACCGGATCGTCGCCGTCCGACCCTCGCGTTCGAACGCCTCCCGCTCGGCCTCACTCAGATCGCGGTCGTGGTTGTCGTAGCCCTCCTTCGGATCGCGCCCGGCCGCGCGATGGCGCGCCTCGACCTCCTCCGGCGTCGAATAGGACGGGTAGGCAAAGCCGTTCGCAACCAGGAGGCGCGCCACGTCGAGGTGGTCGGCCTTGCGCTGGGATTGCCGATAGGGCGGATAGGGGCCGCCGACACCGGGCCCCTCGTCGTAGTCGAAGCCGAGCCAGGTCATCATCTCCAGCAGCGCCAGGTACGAATCCTCGGAGTCGCGTTGGGCGTCGGTGTCCTCCACGCGGAAGACCAGCGTCCCGCCGGTATGCCGGGCGAACGCCCAGTTGAATAGGCAGGTTCGCGCCAAGCCGACGTGCGGCGTGCCGGTCGGGCTGGGACAGAATCGAACTCGCACATCGGAGCGCGGCGTCGGTCGCGGCTGCGCCGGAAGGCGACGATCCTCGACCTGGTCGTCGAGTTCTGGGGAGTCGGTCGTCATGGCTTCTCTCGGTTTGCGGTTCGGCGGGCGGCTCAGTTTCGGGCGGCGTCGGTCATCGACGGACGAACACATTGCCGAGGGTGCCGATGCCCTCGATCTCCACCGTGACACGTTGGCCGGCATACACGGCGCCCACGCCGGCCGGGGTCCCGGTCAAGATGACGTCGCCGGGCAGCAGCGTGAAGATCGAGGAGAGGTACGCGATGAGTTCGGGCACCCGGTGGATCATGTCGGCGGTCGTGCCGTCCTGGACGATCTCGCCGTCGAGGCGGGTGACGATGCGCAGGTTCGCCGGATCGAGTTCCGTCTCGATCCAAGGGCCCAGCGGGCAGAACGTGTCGAAACCCTTGGCGCGGGTGAACTGCACGTCCGATCGCTGCAGGTCCCGGGCCGTCACGTCATTGGCGACGGTGTAACCGAACACGCAGTCCAACGCCTGTTCCTCGCGGACCCCCTTGACGATCTTGCCGATCACGACGGCCAGTTCGCCCTCCCAGTGCACCTCGCGGCTCTGCGGCGGCAGGACGACGGGATCACCCTGTCCGACCACCGCCGTGTTCGGCTTGAGGAAGACCAACGGCTCGGCCGGCGGTTCGGTCCCCATCTCCCGGGCGTGCTCGGCGTAGTTCCGCCCGATCCCCACGATCTTCGAGCGCGGGATGACCGGCGCGAGCAATCGGGCGTCCTCGAGCAGGACGGGTCCGGCGCCCGATGCCTGGAGGCCGACGTAGAGGGGGTCACCGGCGAGCGGGGTGATCACCTCGTTGCCCGGCTCGCCCTGAACAATGCCGTATGCCGGGTCCTCGCCCAGGGTGTATCGCGCGATCCGCATGGGTTCGATCCTAACCAGCCGTGCGTATGCTGGCTCGCGTGTCAGCCGAGCCCATCTTGCGACCCATGCGTGCCGGTGAGTTCGTCGAGCCGCGAGCCGTCGACAGCGAGTTCGACGACTTCGGGCCGAGGCCGGGAGAATCTCTCCCCCGGCCGTGTCGGCTCGACGCCGACGGAGCCCTGGTGATCGCGGTCGGTGACGAACCCGCCGGGACCGTCAGCTGGCGATGGGGACAGTGGGGCCCGAGTGCCGGGTCACGATGCCCGATGATCGGCATCTGGCTCGAGCCGGGGCATCGGGGCCGCGGACTCGGGAGCACCGCCCAGGCGGAGCTGGCGGGACTGTTCTTCCGGCACACCCCCGTGAACCGGATCGAAGCGCACACCGACGTCGACAATGTCGCCGAACAGCGGGCGTTGGAACGGGCCGGGTTCAGCCGGGAGGGCGTGGTCCGGGGCGCCCAGTGGCGGGACGGTCGGTACCGGGACGGCTTCTTGTACTCGATCCTGCGGGACGAGTGGGCGGGCCGAGCCGGGTGACCGGGGCGCCCCACGAGCCGGGCATCTCCGAGGAGATGGTGTTGCCCGAAGAGCGCTGGCGTGCAATGGAAGTGGAGCACGGACACCGGGCACGTTCGCTGACGCGGGCCCACCTCGAGCGGCGGGCGACCGGCGTCCGGCACCCGGTCGAGGACTTCCTGTTCACCTATTACCGGACCACCCCGGGACGGTTGCAGCGTTGGCATCCAGGACCCGGCGTGATCCTGACCGGGGGTGCCCGCTGCGAGCGTGCGTCGTGGCGCTTCACCGCGGTGCACGGCGACGACATCTGCCTCGACCTGGCGGCATACCGGGCGGCGCGCGGCGACACGGTGACCTTCGTGCGCGAGCTGCTGGACGCCACCTCCACGCGCCCCGGGCGGTTCACCTGCTTTGGCCTGCACGAATGGGCGATGGTCTACGGCCTGCCGGCGAGCGATATCCGCCATGCCGGCTGGCCGTTGCGATTGGGTGCTCGGGGCACGGACTCGATCGTGGAGTCGATGTCCTTGTCGTGCAGCCATTTCGACGCATTCCGGTTCTTCACCGATGCGGCCCGACCACGCAACTCCCTACGCCCGACCCGGGATTCACAGGCGATGCACGAACAGCCCGGTTGCCTGCATGCGGGGATGGACCTGTACAAGTGGGCGACGAAGCTCGGACCGCTCGTGCCCGGCGTCCTGCTGCTGGACTGCTTCCAGCACGCCAGGGCCGCAAGGGTGTTGGACATGCGGGCCTCGCCGTATGATCTGACGACGCTCGGATACCAACCCATTCGCATCGAAACCGCTGACGGTCGCGCCGAATACGTAGCAGGGCAACGCGAACTCGCCGATTCCGCGCAACAGCTGCGAGCACGCCTCCTGCAGCTCCTCGACAGGGCCCACGCCTGACGACCGGTCGGCGCTGTCAACTCACCCGGTCAGCGCCATCCCTTCGGCCCGGCCACAGGCGCGGCAGACACCACGCTCACCGACGAGCCTGGCATACGCGCTTCGCTCAGCCAGGGCCCGGTCACGCAGCCGGATCATCGTCGCGCGGGTGGCCGAGACCAGGAAGCGCGGACCGATGACGCATCGCCGGTCCAACTCCGCGGGCCGGGTCCGGTTCGGCGACCACCAGGCCTGGGTTCCAGCCTCGAGGAGATCCAACAGCAGCCCCTCGCGACCGTTGGGGGTCGATGCCAGCGCCAGTTCGCGGCGCAACTCCGCGGCGACTCCCGCTGAACGGGGCGAGGCCTGGGAGGATCCCGGGCCGTTGGCCAACACCACGAGACGAGCCACATGGGAGAGGGCGAAGACATCGCTCACCGAACGAGCCAGGTAGCGCGGATCGCGCCGCAGCACGACGGACACCGCCGTGCGGAAGGCGCACGCGATCTCGGGATCGCGCAATCGTTCCAGGGCCTCCGCAACGGTCGCCACCGCCGGGGCGACGCGTTGCGCCACTTCCGGGTCGAGTCCTTCCACCCGGAACGGGCTGTCCGGCAATGGATCTGCGGTCAGGCCGTCCAGTGGCGACCATCCGCCGACGGCATCGGCGAGGAACGCGAGCTCGGACTCGTGGCGCGGCCAAGCGGGCGCACCACCCGCCAGCGCCCGCTCGCGGGCGCGCTCGCGCCGTCGGTGCTCGGCATACGAGCCGCCTTCGAGGGCGGTGCGATCGACGTCGACGAGATCACCGTCGAGCACCGTCAGCCGCAACAGCCTGGCACCCACCTCGGGGACCTGATCGGACCACGATCCCTCGTCGAACAGCCCTGCGCCCCGGTCTCGCTCGTCGAACCCGTAACCGACCCCACTGCGGATCCCGTTGTCATCGAACACCTGCGCCTCCCCGGCTCGGACAGGACCTCGAGCGGCCCCGCGGTGAGAACCAGCATCGGCGCTCGGGCCGCACAGGGCGACCGGTCATCCACAACCCCGTCGGAAACTCCCCTCGACTCGTCTCCGCGTGTGGATAACGCCGACCCGGCGGGGGTTCAGGTGGCCCGGATCGCACTACCTGGGGCGCTACCTCGTCGGCACCTTGTCGGCGTCCGGGGTGGCGTCTGGGTTGGCGTCTGGGGCGGCGTCGTCGGTGCCGCCGCCCATGGTCGTCACCGAACCCAGTTCGACGGTGCGCCCGTCCTTGCGGATGGACCAGCCGGTGAGCAGCCCGACCATGAACACGCCGATGGCCAGCGCGCCGAGGGCGAAGATCACGTCACCCGGGACCCGCAGCCAGCGGACGATGGTCATCGGTCCGCTGTACAGGAAGTCCTCACTCCTGGCATACCAGAGACCCTCGTTCAAGCTGGCCCAGGCCTGGGCCAGTCCGAGCGGCAGCAGGCTCGCCAGCGCCATCGTGAGCAGACCGCCGTTGAGCAGCCAGAAGCCCCACTTGATCGGTCGGTCGTTCCACTCCTTGCCCGGCATGAGGCTGCGCACGCAGAACAGCATGAGCCCGATACCGAGCATTCCGTACACCCCGAACAAGGCCGTATGCCCGTGCAGCGGAGTCAGATTCAGGCCCTGCACGTAGAACAGCGAGATCGGCGGGTTGATGAGGAAGCCGAAGACGCCGGCGCCCAGCATGTTCCAGAACGACACGGAGACGAAGAAGTAGATGGCCCACTTGTACCCCGCCACCCAATGCCGGACCCGCAGCAGGCGAAGATGGCGGAACGCCTCGAAACCCATGAGCGACAACGGCACGACTTCGAGGGCACTGAACGTGGCCCCCAGGGCCAGGACCGGGCTGGGGCTGCCGGTGAAGTACAGGTGGTGCGCCGTCCCGATGATGCCCCCGGCGAGGAAGATGACGGTCGCGGCCAGCGTCGCCGAGGTCGCGGTCGACGCGCGCACCAGCCCCAGGCGG
Organism: Dermatophilaceae bacterium; assembly: GCA_039812545.1. Lineage (GTDB taxonomy): Bacteria > Actinomycetota > Actinomycetes > Actinomycetales > Dermatophilaceae > JBDIAR01. Next base: position 5,835 of record JBDIAR010000127.1, read on the forward strand.
GCGAACAGGAACGCCATGACCGCGGTCGCGAAGACCTCGAAGAAGCCCTCGACCCACAGATGGACCACCCACCAACGCCAGTACTCCGCGATCGACAGATGCGTCGAACTGCCGATACCGAAGGCCGCACCGTAGAACCCGGCGATCGCCAGGCAGGACACCAGCAGCATCGCGATCAACGACCGCTGCGACCCGGCGGCCAGCGGGGCGTCGACCGTGGCCAGCAACTTGTCGGTCGCGGCGGAGCGCCGCAACGCCGGCCACATCCCGCGGGCCATCAGGGCCAGCCAGAGGAACAGCCCGACGGTCAGCCCGATCTGCCAGACGCGCCCGAGGTCGACATACTCGAACCCCTGTGTCCCGAACCAGAAGTTGCTGGCGTTGCCATGGCCGAGCTTGCCCATGATCGAGAGCCACTCGCCGGCCATCGAGCCGAGCACGACGACCAGCAGGGCACCGAAGAGCACGTTGACGCCGAGCCGCTGGTACTTCGGCTCGCGGCCGCCGACGGCCGGGGCGACATACAGGCCGGTGGCCAACCAGGCGGTGGCGATCCAGAAGATGCCGAGCTGGGTATGCCAGGTGCGGACGACGGCATACGGCAGGAACTCGTCGATCGGTATGCCGTACAGCGCTCCTCCCTCGACGCCGTAGTGGGCACCGATGACGCCCATGGCGATCTGGAGGACGAAGAGGAAGCCGACGATGAAGAAGTACTTCAGGGTGGCGCGTTGGGACGGCGTCGAGCGGTAACCGAGCAGCGGATCCTCCGTCGGGACCTCGTCGATGTCGGCCTCCTGAGAGTTGCCGATCGAGGAGTGGTAGTAGACCATCCCGGCGATTCCCCCGAGGAGCAGGATGAAGCTGACCAGACTCCACAAGACGTTGTCCGGTGGAGGCACATTGTCGATCAGCGGCTCGTGCGGCCAGTTCTGCGTGTAGGTGACGTCGGAGCCGGGCCGGTCGGTCGACGCCGACCAACTGGTCCACCAGAAGAAGTCGGCCATCTGCTCGGCCTGGCGTGCGTCGGTCAGCGTGCCGCTCGGGATCGCGTACTTGACGTGCCCGTCGCGGAACATCGCCGAGTAGTAGGCGACTCCGGCTTCCCACGCCTGCTGCCGAATCGGGTCGAGCTTGACCGTATTCGATGTCGTGTCATAGGTGTTCGTGCGCAGCACCTGCTTCAACCGGGCTTTCAGCGCGCCCTGCTGCTCCGGGCTGAGGGAGTCGTAGGTCGTCCCGCCGGCCTCCTTGGCCCAGGCGTCCAGGATGAAGGTCGCCTCCCGGTGCAGCCAGTCCGCGGTCCAGTCCGGCGCGACATAGGCGCCGTGACCCCACACCGATCCGATCTCCTGACCACCCATCGACTGCCACACCGCCTGGCCCGACATGATGTCTTGGGCGGTCATGATGGTCTCGCCAGCGACGACGACGTCCGGTACCGGCGGCTTGTCCTGGTTGATGCTGTGGCCCATCTGCAACAGGACCGCGAACGAACCGACCACGACGAAGGCCAGGGCGATCCACCAACGCCGATCACGGTTTCGGTGAGGCGATGACATCGTTCCTCCTTTTTTCTGTTTCTCATTAGAGAAATTAGAGGAGTTCGCCGCGCGTGACAATGAACCCTCGCCACGCCGGCTACGTGACGAGCGTCACAAAGACTTCCTCCATCTCGACTCTGCGGCGACCCTTGGAACGTGGCATGGCATGGCGCCCAGGGGCGGGTCGAACTCACCGAGCAGGCTCGCGCCCTCGGCGACCCCACCCGCTTCGCGATTTTCGAGCACCTCGCCGCCAGCCAGACGCCCTTAGGAGTGTCAGAACTCACGGCGAGGTTCGGCCTGCACCACAACGCGATTCGCCAGCATCTGCGGCGGCTCGAGCAGGCCGGGCTGGTGCTCGAAGAGCGTGTCGTCCGGCCCACCCGGGGTCGACCGCCATTGCACTACCGGCTGACCCCGGGCGCCGTCGACCGATGGACGCACCCAGCACCGCAAGAAGAACTCGCCGGAATGCTGCTCGATCTCGTTGTGTCCGGCGATCCGCCTCGTGAGGTCGGAAAACGGGCCGGCGCCAAGCTGGCCGGCGCGGTCAGTGGCGGCGCCGGCGCCCTCGATCTGCTGGAGGGGGTCACCCGGCTGCTCGGGTTCGAACCGCTGCGCGTGCAGTCCGAGGAGTCGGTGGAGTTCGTGCTCCGGCATTGTCCGTTCAGTGCTCAGGCTCGAACGGCGCCGGCCGTCGTCTGCGAACTGCACCGCGGTCTGGCGGACGGCGTATGCGAGGTGACCGGCGACCGCGTCGAGGTGGACGACCTGGTGGTCGGCGATCCGGACCAGGGCAATTGCCGACTGGTCCTGCGAGAGGCACCCGGTCAGCCGGGTCAGCCCGGATAGGAGCCGCCGCTCATCCTGTCGGCCATCCGGGCGACGGTCAGCGCAGCGGCACGTCGTGCTTCAGCAGTCCGAACGTGATCCCGTCCACCAGAGCCCGCCAGGACGCCTCGACGATATTGGGCGCCACCCCGACGGTGGACCAGGACGTCTCCCCGTCGGTTGTCTCGATGAGCACGCGGGTGACCGCGTCGGTGCCGTGCGCCGAGTCCAGGATGCGGACCTTGAAGTCGATGAGTTCCAGCTTGGCGAGTTCGGGGTATGCCGGTAGGAGCGCCTGGCGCAGTCCCTCGTCCAGCGCGTTGACCGGACCATTGCCCTCCCCCGTGGCGACGACCCGCCGGCCGGCGGCGGTGAGCTTGACCGTCGCCTCCGACAGGGCCTCGCCGTCCCGGGAGTCGGTGATGACCCGCCAGGACTCGACGGAGAAGTACGAGAATGGCTCGCCGGTCAGCTCGCGGCGGAGCAGCAACTCGAACGAGGCGTCGGCGGCGTCGAAGGTGTACCCGGACAGTTCGAGGTCCTTGACGTCGGCGAGGACCTTGGCCACGAGTTCCGGCCGATCGCCCACCTCGAGGCCGAGTTCGCGGGCTTTGAGCTCGATGCTGGCCCGGCCGGCCATATCGGAGATGAGGGTTCGCATACCGTTGCCGACCGCCGCCGGGTCGGTGTGCTGGTAGAGGTCGGGGTCGATCTTCAGCGCGCTGGCGTGCAGGCCGGCCTTGTGGGTGAACGCGCTTGCGCCGACATAGGGCTGCCGGCCGTACGGGGGCACATTGGTCACCTCGCTGATCGCGTGGGCGATCCGGGTGGCCTCGCGCAGGCGGCGCCCGTCAAGGAGCTGTCGGCCGGTCTTCAACTGGAGGTTCGACACCACCGTGAGCAGGTCGGCGTTGCCGGTCCGTTCGCCGTAGCCGTTGATGGTGCCCTGCACGTGGGTGGCGCCGGCGTCGACCGCGGCCATCGTGTTGGCGACGGCGCAACCGGTGTCGTTGTGGCAGTGGATCCCCAGGCGCGCGCCGGTCCCCTCCAGGACGGCACCGACGACGTCGGTGACCTGGGTCGGCAGCATCCCGCCGTTGGTGTCGCACAACGCGATGACCTCGGCGCCGGATTCGGCGGCGACCCGGACGACTTCGAGCGCATAGGCGGGGTCACTGGCATACCCGTCGAAGAAGTGCTCGGCGTCGACGAAGACCCGACGGCCCTGGTCCCGCAGGAAGGTCACCGTGTCGCGGATCATCTCGAGGTTCTCCTCGACGGTGGTCCGCAGTGCTCGTTCGACGTGTCCCGTATGCGATTTCGCGACGAGCGTGACGACCGGCGCCTGGGAGTCGAGGAGCGCCTTGACGAGCGGATCCGTGGCGGCCGTGCCCCCCGCTCGCCGCGTGGCGCCGAACGCCGCGAGGGTCGCGTTCTTGAGGTCGAGGTCGCGGGCCGCCCGCGCGAAGAACTCGGTGTCCTTGGGGTTGGCACCGGGCCAGCCGCCCTCGATGAAGCCGACTCCCAGTTCGTCGAGGTAGCGCGCGATGGCGAGCTTGTCCACGACGGTGAGATTGAGCCCCTCCTGCTGCGCGCCGTCGCGCAGGGTGGTGTCGTAGACGTGGACGTCGGTCATCTCGGTTCGCAACTTTCTGACGCTGGCCTGGCTGTAGCTGCTCGTTCCCACCGTGCCCGGGCCTTGTGAGCCGTGTCGGGCCTGCTCGTCGGGGATCGCCCTCGGAGCAACAAAAAGACCCCCCGGGTGCGGGAGGTCTGCGCGACGAGAGGGATGGTCTCGTCGCGCTATTCGATAATCGCGAGGGCGCGAAGTGCGGTCACGCGGTTGATGGTGCCACAGGCCCGGACTGCCGACGGTCGCCGTCTCGGCATCCGGTCAGCCGGTCTCTAGATCTGTCCTTGGTCAACGACCCGCCAGCCCGCTGTGTCCCTCGTGAAGCACAACCACCACGGACGCTCGCCGGCCGTCATCGACCCGTCGCTGCTGCCCGTCGAGACGATCTGCGCCGCAACGCAGGTGCGTTCAG
>JBDIAR010000128.1:0-10219 GCA_039812545.1 Dermatophilaceae bacterium
CGTAGGTCAGTAGGCGACCGTCTTGCCGCCGGCCGTCATGCACTGCATCCCGATCCGTTTGGGCAGCGGCGACGGCACGCCGGCTGACTTCAGCTCGGTGCACATCGGGACCGACTGGTAGTAGAACGCCTTCCACACGCCCTTGGTCACGTACCAGATGACCAGTGCACCTCCGCAGCCGTACACGGACCCATTGGCCACGTCATGCGGCCAGTAGTTGTCGACCGAAACGCCGGGCGGACTCCCGCCGCAGTCGCCGCCGTCTCTCAGCGCGGCGGCGAGGTCCTTGGCCACGATCGCCCGGAACCCGGCGGAGGTGCCCTCGAGACCGGCGACGTCGGACGCCTTGGTGAGTGCGCCGCCACCGCTCTGGCTGGAGAACTCGATCCGACCCGGGACCACGGCGACGTTGGGTTTACCGGCGGGCATCGTCAGCGTCCCCGTGAAGTACCGATTGAAGAACCCGGCGCCTTCGTACGCGCTCCACGCGAGTTCCACGCCCGATCCCTTGGCCGTCATCGCCGAGACGGTGCTGTGTTCCTTGTTCGCGAAGTCGGACAGTTTGACCAGGCCGCCGAGGACGCCACCGGACCGGTAGACCAGCAGCAACTCCGGCCAGGCCACTCCGCCCGCGGTGCACCAATAGTTCGTGACGTACTCCTTGGCGCCGTCGCCGTCCAGGTCGACGCTGACGTGGAAGGTCCCCAACTGACCGCCCTTGGGCGCGAAGCGTGTCGGCGTCTTCCCGGCGACCAGTTGGGTGGCGGGCATGTCGCAGTATGCCGGGAGCGCGCCACGGGCCGCGTCGGCGGCGGTTGCGTCCGGCGGGGGCGGAGCCGTGGTCGTCGGCGGTGCGGTGGTCGTCGTCATCGGTGGTGCGGTGGTCGTCGTCGGGGATGCGCTCAAGGTCGCCGGACCGGGGGACATCGGCGAGTTCGTGGTGCCCGCCGTCCCGACCTGAGTCCCGGCCGGTCCCGATGCACAGGCGCTCACGGCGGCACAGCTGGCGAACGCGACGACGCGTCCGGCGAGGATCGCGAGACGACGCGGACGTACGCGGCGAGCAGGCATGGGTACTCCTTGGGTCTGTCTGGGTCGGCACCCAGTGTTCCGTCGGCCGGCTCCGCCCACAGTTCTTCCGTGCAGTTGTGACGCACCCCACAACTGCCTGCGCCGGCTCGCTCGCCGTCCGGCGAACAGATCCGATCGAGGTTGGGCCGGTCTCCCGGGCGACAGCGCCCGGTCGTTCGGGTGAGACTGGGATCGCCGACGATGCCGATCGACCCACCGATCGGCCGGCTGACCCAGGAGGTGCCCATGGGACTGGTGGACAAGGCGAAGAACGCCGCCGAAGACGTGGCCGGCAAGGTCAAGGAAGCGGTCGGGAAGGGGACGGACGACGAACAGCTGGAGGCCGAGGGCAAGGTCGACCAGGCCAAGTCCGACCTCAAGCAGGCCGGCGAGAAGGTCAAGGACGCGTTCGACCACTGAGCGACCGGGCGTCGGTCAGGGCGCGCGTTGTCCCGTCAGGACCGCCCAGCCGGCGAGACCGATGTAGAACCCGGCGGATGCGCGGTGCAATCCGCGCATCCGGCCGGGCCGGCGACTCAGCCAGGTGCGGATCCGGCCGGCGGTGAAGCTCAACAGGATCCCGTATGCCATGCCGACGCACGCCAGCGTGACGCCCAGGACCAGCAGCTGGCTGGCGGCCGGCCGCCCAGGGTCGACGAACTGGGGCAGGAAGGCCAGGAAGAACAGAATCACCTTCGGGTTGCTCACCCCGACGGTGAATCCGGCGAGGACCTGAGCGGGCCACCCGCGTTCGCGTCGTCGGCCGACGGCCACCGGCGTTTCGTCCGGAGCCGTCGTGAGTCCGGGGTCGCTCGCCGGTGTGGTGAGCGCCTGCCAGCCGAGATAGCACAGGTATGCCGCCCCGCCCCATTTGGTGATCTGGAAGGCCGTCTCGCTGGCGGCGATCAGGTGGGCCACACCGATCGCGGTCGCCGTGGCGAGGACGAGCGTGGACAGCTCGACGCCGACGGCGGCGCGCAGGGCGGCGCGTCGTCCGTCCTGCAAGCCCCGGGCGAGCAGGAAGAAGGTGTTGGGGCCGGGAATGAGGATCAGCCCTACGGCGGCGAGCAGGAACCCCAGCCAGAGCTCACGAGATGGCATACCGGCAACTGTGGCACCGGCGTCGAGCGCCGCCAAGGGCATCTCATCGCAGCCGCGCGACTCAGGCGATCAACCCGAAGTTCTCGGCGCCGGCCAGGCGCTGCGAGGCGGCCTTCTCCACCAGGATCGGCACGAAGGAGCGGATCGGTCCGCCCAGCCGCGCGTACTCCTGCTCCACGACCTCGGCCACCTGCGCCGGATCGCGTTCGGCGAACCGCTCCAGCAGCCGGTCGCGGACCGCGGTGATCGTCAGGGCCTCGGCCTCGTGGTCCACGTCCATGCCGAGTCACGATGCCGCACGAGGCCGACGAGCCCGACACCGATGGGTGGCATTCAGATGGCCGGCCGGTGAACAGCGTTCGGCCGGCATGTGACAACTCCCACTGCCACCAGTCTCCGGCCGTGTGCCCGGCTGGGCCCGCAGGTCGCTCATCGGTCGGGGTCCTGCGCCGGGCCGACGCCCGCCGACCGGGCGACCGGCATACTCGCCCGCCGAACCGATCTACCTGCCGTCACGGCAAGCCGGCGGGCTAGCCTCAAGCATGGCGAAGCTGCTGGAGGGACTTCGTGTCGTCGAGGGCAGCGCCTTCGTCGCCGCGCCGTTGGCTGGGATGACACTTGCGCAACTCGGCGCCGACGTCATCCGGTTCGACCGGATCCGCGGCGGGCTGGACTACCGGCGGTGGCCGGTGACCGCCGACGGGACGAGTCTGTTCTGGGCGGGTCTCAACAAGGGCAAACGCTCGTTCGCCGTCGACGTGGCCACCCCGCAGGGTCAGGAACTCGTGACCGAACTCATCTGCGCGCCCGGACCCGATGCGGGAATCCTGTTGACCAATCTGCGTGTTCGCGGCTGGATGGATTACGAACACCTGACCGCGCGCCGCCCCGACGTCATCATGGTGACGGTGCTCGGGACGCGTGACGGCGGACCCGCGGTCGACTACACCGTCAACCCGGCCGTCGGCTTCCCCTATGCGACGGGCCCGCAGGATTCCGCCGAGCCGGTATGCCATGCGCTGCCCGCCTGGGACTGTATCGCCGGGCAGATGGCGGCGCTCGGCCTGATGGTCGCCGAGCGGCACCGCCGGATCACGGGAGAGGGTCGCCGGGTCGACGTGGCCCTCAAGGACGTCGCCCTGGCGATGCTCGGGAATCTGGGGATCGTCGGCGAAGTGGTGGTCAACGGCGTCGATCGGCCGAAGTACGGCAACAACCTCTACGGCGCCTTCGGCGACGAGTTCCCGACCGCCGACGGTCGCCGGGTCATGGTCGTCGGGCTCACCCGTCGCCAGTGGGAGGGGATTGTGACGGCGACCGGAACCGGCGACGAATTCGATGCGCTGGCGCGGCGTTTGGGGCTGGACTTCACCCGAGAGGGAGACCGATTCGAGGCGCGGGACGAGATCACGGCGGTGTTGCGGCCGTGGTTCGCGGCTCGCGCGGTGGCCGACTTCGCCGACGCCTTCGACGCGGCGGGGGTGACGTGGTCCCAGTTCCGCTCGTTCCGGGAAGTGGTCGAGGACGACCCGGAGTTCGGTGCCCCGCTCTACCACGACGTCGAACAACCCGGCATCGGCACCTACCCCGTGCCCGCGTCCCCGTTGACCTTCGGCGACCCGCAGGAGCCGGCCGGATCTGCCCCGGTCCTCGGTGAGCACACCGACGAGATCCTCTCCGATTCGCTCGGTCTGTCGGCCGGTGAGATCTCCCGCCTGCACGACGACGGGATCGTCGGCGGCCCCCGACGTTGAGAAGGCGTCTGGGAGCCGCCTGGGAGCCGCCTGACCGGCAGATCAGCCTTTGAGCGACTCGCAGGCGGAGTAGTCGTGGTCCGCGTCGAGTCCGAAGACATCGCCGTAGTAGGGCAGGTACATCAGATAGATGCGCTGTGCCTCGGTCCACGTCGAGAAACTTGAGCAATCGTAGAGATCCACGGTGGGCGCGGGCGGGGGAGCGCTTCCTATCCGGCTCAGTCGGTACATGAAGGCGGCCATCGCCTCGCGGGAAACGGGTTGGGCAGAACGGAATTCGATCTTGTTGGCGTATCCCCAGCCGGTGGTGATGCCCCACCAGAACATCCAGGTGATCTCTCGGTAGAACGGAGAAGCCGGTGTCACGTCCGTGAACGGCGAACGCGCCGGTGGACTGAACTTCGCACCCGCGCCGCCCGCATACCGATACATGAATGCCGCCATCGCGTCCCGAGCCACTGATTCGCCGGGCTTGTAGTACCGCTTTCCGCCGACGACCCATCCGGTTGAGATCCCGCGCTGGTACATCCACGAGATCTCTCGGTAGAACGGGTGTGTCGTGGGAACGTCCGCGAAGGGTGAGGTTGCCAGGGCCGGCGGCGTGCTCGGCTTTCCGGCCATCCGGTACATGAAGGCGGCCATGGCCTCGCGAGACACGGCCTCCAGCGGCTTGTAATACCGTTGACCGCCGATGACCCAGCCCGTCGAGATGCCCCGTTGGTACATCCAGGTGATCTCGTTGTAGAACGCGCGACCGGGGGGAACGTCGACGAAGACGGCTGAGGCGACTGTTCTTCCGCTGCCCTGGACTGTCGGCTTCGGCGGCGATGCCGAACTCGGAATGGCGGTCGGAATCGACGCGAAGAAGACGAAGACGACGAGAGCGGCTGACCACGCCGAGTGTCGAATCTTGCGAAGTCGTGTCATCTATCGACGGTAACGTGTTTGACGGCTTCTCAGCCTGGGAATCGATGATATTCATTCGTCTCACGACGTCTATCGCGGCAACCGATCGTCTGCTACACATGCTCGATGAACGAACGCTCTGCCAGAGGCCGCCCCGCGCCGGCACTGGCCGGCCTGCTCATCCTGTCGCTCTTGGCGGCCTGCGGCGAATCCGGGGCGGTCGTCGGAACCGAATTAGCCGGACTGGCCCGACAACTCGGACGATCCGGTGACGACACCGCGCTCCTGGTCCGGCGTTCCGGCGTCGACGTAGGCGTGTGGGTGAGTTCCCTGGTGCGCGCGAAGGAGAAGTACGCCCAGCTTCCGGAGGGGGTGCGGTCGCTCACGTGCAGCACCCTCACAGGTATCGCCGGGGACGTTGCCAAGCGGGCCGCTTCCACGACCGCGGACGAACCGCTCGACGCCGCCCACCGGCTTACCGCACTCGCCGAGAGTCTGGCCGCCTTCAACAAGACGCAGGCCGTTGCGCAGTTACAGCGAGATCTGACCTCTGCCGGGCGCGACCTGGCTTCGGGCAAGCCGGTGACGTTGATCGTGTTGTCGCTGCAGTCCGGCGTATGCGGGGTGTGAGGTCCGCAGGCGCGGCGCCAGCGTCGGAGCGCTACTTTTTCGGGGCCACCGGGCCGCGCGCCAGGATCGTGGCCACCGCCGGCGACGCGTAGAACGGTTCCAGCCGCCGGCGCAGCAGCGTTTCCAGCGCCTCGACACCGAAGGCGCGCTCGAGCCCGTGTGCAGTGAGGGTTTCGACGATTTCGACGAGGTGGTCGCGCTCGATTCCGCACTCCGCCAATGCATCCGGAATCGAGTAGTCGCCGAGCTGCTCATAGACCACGTCGACGACTGCGTCGATGACGGCGTCGGCATACGGGCTGGTCGCTCCACTCGCCCAGAGTCGGTGTCCGATCTTGGTGATGTCGCGAATCTCCTTGGCGCGCAACCAACTGTGCAGGTCGGCAACCGGTAGTTCGGCCTGCAGGTCCCAGATCTCCATGGTGGCCCGGTGCACGGGCGCGTCGGTTACCAGTTCCAGCAGCGCCGCATTGATCCAGCGGATGGCATAGGCCGCGCCCTTGTCGGTCGCGTCGCCCAGTAACGCCTCGACCGGTCGCTCGGCAACGCTGCGCATCCGTTTGGCGGCCGTCGTCCCCATCGAGAAGATCGACGAGACCCCGGGTACCTTCTCGGCCCAGGCGCGGTTCGAGTTGAGCACGTCCGACACGATCCGGGTGACGAACTTCGACGCAACCGTTGCCGCGGAAGGGGATTCGGCGACGCGCTCCAGTATGCGTTCTTGAAGGTGCCGTGCGCGAAGGAGGTTCAACCCGAGGGCCTCGACATCGGCGCGCTCGACGATGTCGCCGGGCGTGATCGAGCGGGCCTGCGGCATCGCGTGGATCCGCGCCGCCGTCTCGACCGCGAGGTGCGGTCCGGCCGGAGCCGACGAGATCGCCGCCAGCACCAGTCGAGCGGCCTGTTTGGCCGAATCGGGACCGATCACCTCACGCAGGGGGCTGTCCGCGGCGAGTTCGAAGAAGTCGTCGACGAGGTCGGCCGACAAGGTGGGGCCGGCGGTGAGTTCGCGGATCCACCAAGCCACGTGGGCCTGCAGGAGAGCTTGGGCCGGGTCCTTCGGAGTTCTCGTCACGTCAACATCGTGTCAGGTATGCCGCCGCGTCCTCCGGTCCACTCGCTCCGAGCCCGGGGAGCGGTGGTCCGGACCCGTTCGTCGGGGCAGACGGTGCCCTCGCCAAGACGATCGCGATGGTGGCCGCCCTCCGGTCGCGCAACCGGTGGGCGAATGACAGAGTTGGGCTCTGGCATACCTGAACCTCGGGAGGACGTCATGGAGCCGCAGGGCACCAGCGTGGCCAAGGAACGCAGCGCACCGGAGCCGGATGCGCCGGAGAAGGCGGATTCTCCGACCGACCTGTCGCCACCGTCCTGGCGACTCACCGCCAAGCGGGCACTGGCGGAGTTCACCCACGACCAGTGCACCGATCAGGCCGCGGCGCTCACGTATTACTCGGTGCTGGCGATCTTCCCGGCTCTTGTCGCCGTGGTCTCGCTACTCGGCGTGTTCGGGCAGGGCGAGAAGACGGTCGACACGATCCTCGAATTGGTGCGTAGCCTCGGGCAGCCGGGCGCCGCACAACTTCTGGAGGACCCGATTCGCTCGATGGTGACGGCGCAGGCGGCCGGGTTCGGCCTGGTCATCGGCGTCCTCGGTGCGCTGTGGTCCGCGTCGGGATATGTGGGCGCGTTCGGTCGGGCGATGAACCGGATCTACGAGATCGACGAGGGCCGGCCGATCTGGAAGCTGCGGCCGCTGCAACTCCTGCTCACTCTGGTCAGCGTCCTGATGGTCGCCTTGGTCCTCGTGGCGCTCATCCTCAGCGGTCCGGTGGCCCAGGCCGTCGGCGACACGTTGGGTCTGGGCGGCACCGCGGTGACGATCTGGAATGTGGCCAAGTGGCCGGTCATGCTCGGGGTCGTTGTCGTCATCGTCGCGTTGCTCTACTACGCCACCCCCAATGTGCGCCAGCCGAAGATGCGATGGATCAGCGTCGGAGCGGGGATCGCGATCGCCGTGTGGCTGGTCATGTCGATTTTGTTCGGCTTCTATGTCGCGAACTTCGGCTCGTACAACAAGACGTACGGGTCGCTCGCCGGCGTCGTGGTCTTCCTGCTGTGGCTGTGGCTGACCAATGTGGCGCTGCTGTTCGGGGCGGAGGTGGACTCCGAACTAGAGCGGGTCCGTCAACTGGAGGCCGGGATCCCTGCGGAGGAGACCCTGCAGCTGCCGCCTCGCGACACCGCAAAGAGCGACAAGGCGGCCGCCAAGAAGGAGGCGATCGTCGAGGAGGGTCGGCGGATCCGCGAATCGGCGGAGGGCGACCCGACCCCCCGGAAGACTCGGCGCCCCGCGAACCCGCCGACCCCAGGCGAGCGTCGCGGGTCGACTGCGGGCCTCGTCCTCGGCGTCCTGGGCGGGCTCGCGGGCAATCTGCGGCGACGGCTGATCGGGCGCTGACTGCCTCAGGCGAGCGAGGCCGACAAGGTGATCTCGGTGCCGGAGAGGGCCGCCCCGACCGGGCAACCGGTCTTCGTCTCCTCGGCGATGCGTGCGAAGTCGTCCGCATCGATGCCCGGTACCGCCGCGGTCGTCGTGAGGTGGATGCCGGTGATACCGGTGCCGGCGAGGAAGCTGACCTCGGCGGAGGTGTCGATGTGCGTCGGCGGAGTTCCGTTGTTGCCCAAAGCGAACGACAGCGCCATCGAGTAGCACGTCGCGAGTGCCGCGCCGATCAGTTCTTCGGGGTTGGTCGTCTCGCCGAGCTTCTCGGCGCGGGTGGCCCAGCGGACCGGCAGGGCGGCGGCGCCGGAGGTCTCCAGTGTGGTCGTACCGGAGCCGTCGACCAGGCCTCCGTCCCAGCTGGTGGCGGCCTTACTGACGACGGTGTGAGCCATGATGGTCCTCCTCGATCGACGTGCCTGGGAACTGGGAACGTTCTGGTGAGACTCTCATCACATCACTCCCGCATCGCCCGCGTCCATCTCGTCGACCCCTGCCGTCCCGGTGCTCTGGTCAATGACGAGCGGATGCGCGACGCTGGCATCACCATTCGCACGAGGAAGGCGGCAGACATGAGTTCGCAGGGTTCGGCAGGTGTCGTGACCGTCGAGCGCGCCGGCCATGTGCTGCTCATCGGGTTGAACCGCCCGGAGCACGGCAACGCGATGACCAGCGGGATGCTCACCGAGTTGGCGCAGGCATACACCCAACTGGAGGACGACGAACAGGCTTGGGTCGGCCTGCTGTTCGGTCACGGCGACAATCTGACGGTCGGGCTCGAGCTGGAGGAGATCCGGCCGCATCTCGATGATTTCGAGGGCCTGTATCCGGCGGGGACCGTGGACCCGTTCGGGGTGCGCGGGCGGGTGCGCACGAAGCCCCTGGTTGCCGCGGCCCACGGCTGGGTGATCACCGCGGGAATCGAGATGCTGCTCAACGCCGATGTGCGGGTCGCGTCGGAGGGGGCCAGGTTCGCCCAGATGGAGGTGCAGCGGGGGATTCTGCCGTTCGGTGGAGCGACGATTCGTATGCCGCGTGAGTTCGGTTGGGGAAACGCGATGCGGTGGATCCTCACGGGCGACGTGTTCGACGCGGACGAGGCATACCGGCTCGGGCTGATCCAGAAGATCACCCCGAACGGCAAGCACCTGCAGGGCGCTCGGATCATCGCCGAGCGGATTGCGCAGCAGGCGCCGTTGGCGGTGCGTGCGGCGATGGCCGCAGCTCGGACCGCGATGCTGGACGGAGAGCAGGCGGGGCGCGGTGCGCTGCTGCCCGCACTGCACTCGCTGTTGCCGACCGACGATGCGGCAGAAGGGGTTCGGTCGTTCGTCGAGCGCCGGACCGCGAAGTTCACCGGGAGGTGACGGTGCGGAACGCCGCGCTCAGCTGAGGGTCAGCCCGCCGTCGACGACGATGGTCTGGCCGGTGACGTAGCCGGCCGCTTCGGACGCGAGCCACACTGCTGTGGCGGCCAGCTCGCGCGGGTTTCCCTTGCGTCCCAGGCATACTCGCGGCATTTGGCTCTCGAGGTAGCCGGGCGGGTATTGAGCGGTCATCTCGGTGTCGAAGAAGCCCGGCGCAATCGCGTTGACGCGTATGCCTTTTCGGCCCGTCCATTGGCCGGCGAGGTCGCGGGTGAGACCGATGATCGCCGCTTTGCTTGCCACGTATGCCGCTTGCGGGAGTCCAGCGGTCGTCAGGCCCAGTACGGAGGCGATATTGATGATGGCCGAGCCGGGACGCATGATCTTGCCGCAGGCCTGGGCCATCCAGTAGCTGCCGTTGAGGTTGATGTCGATCACCTGACGGAACTGGGCGGGATCCTCGATCGTCGCCGGTACCGCGGTCCCGATGCCGGCGTTGTTGATGAGGATGTCGACATGGCCGAACTCGTCCTTGGCCGCGCGGACCAGTGCGCTGCACTGCTTCGGGTCGGCGACGTCCGTGGCGACGGTGATGGCGCGCCGTCCGGTGGCGCTGACCAGGGCAGCGGTATCGGCGAGCTTCTCGGCTCGGCGGGCGCCGAGGGCGACATCCGCGCCGGCCTCCGCGAGAGCTTGGGCGAAGGCGACGCCGAGCCCGGAACTGGCGCCCGTCACCACCGCCACCTTGCCGTCGAGCCGGAACATGTCGAGCACATTCATCGTGGACTCCTTCGTCGCGTCTGATCGAGCTTATGGCGGAATCCGGTCGCCGGGAAAGGGTTCGGGCTGGGGGTGTGCCGCGTCTCCCATCAGTAGGGCGGCGGGTC
>JBDIAR010000129.1:0-10210 GCA_039812545.1 Dermatophilaceae bacterium
TCCCGGAGCGGCATTCATGTCCAAAGCGCCCACGGCACATGTCGCATCTTAGCGCCGGGGGCCGGCGCGAGGAGTGGGCCCGGCCGGGCTCGAACCGACGACACCCGCGGTGTAAACGCGGTGCTCTACCAACTGAGCTACAGGCCCCCTGACGACCCGCCCACCGGCACGCCGTTCGATCGACCATTGTGGCAGGGTGACGCCAATGCTGCCGACCCGCCCGCATCCGTGACATACCTGGCATACCCTCGGTGCGTGACCGACGCCGCAGCCCACCCCAGTCCGGTCTTCGTGCGCCCCCGCCCCTTCGAACGCGGCGATTTCGGCATCGACGAGGACGCCGTACCGGCAGGCACGACGCTGCGCGAGTTCGTCAGCATCGACCAGGCGTGGGGCCGCACCCTCGAACTCCAGGCCCGGTCGGCCGACGACCCCACCGCGGCGTGGGAGCCGTTGCACGCCATCGGGCTCAACGACGACCAATGGGGCGGCGGTTGGTTCGAAACCGCGCCGACCGACCAGACCTCCGCCATCACCTACCGCTACCGCATCCCCGCCACCGACACCGCCCCGGAAGTCCTCTCGCAGGAGCGCACCCTCCGGTTCGTCAACCCCGAGCACTACGACGGACTGGCGGCACAGGCATACGAACTCATCCGCCCGATTCGTCCGCAGACCGTGATCGACGTGGTCTCCGGTATGCCGCACGGCACCATGGGCGGTGACTCGTTGGCGGTCGCGCATGTCGGGTACGACCGGATCGAACTCTCCGACGCGCTCGCCGAGGGCGGGGCGGCCCACGGCGACCTCAAAGCCGTCGTCCTGCACGAACTCGGCCACCTGCGTCAGTACGACGTCTACCCCGACCCGGTGACCGGAACGACCGAGATGACGAAGGTGTTCGGCCCCAACCTGCCCCTCGAACTGGCCGCCAACTGCCTGATGGAGCATTGGGGCGGGCTCGGGGAAGGGGCCCATTTCGATTACTGCGACAGCGACGCAGCCCGGGCCGCGGTCGAGGCGATCGCCGCCGGCCGGCCCTACTACGTCGACGGCCCGCCGCCGACCGAGGCTCCGTCGGCCTGAGCGTCACCCCTCCCGCAGCGCGGCCAACGCCTTCCGGTATGCCGTGAAGTCACGGCGCGTCCCGATCGGGTCGACCTGCGCGTGCGCCAGGACTCCGGAGCGGTCCACGAGGAAGGTCCCGCGTACGGCGCAGCCGCGCTGCTCATCGAACACCCCGAACCGGCGGGACACCTCCCCGTGCGGCCAGAAATCGCTGAGCAGCGGGAAGAAGTGACCCTCGGCGTCCGCGAGCGCCCGCAAGGCATACATCGGATCGCACGAGACGGCGGCCACGGCGATTCCGTCGTCCTGGAAGTCCTCCAGGGTGTCGCGGACCTCCCGCAACTCCCCCGTGCAGATGCCCGAAAACGCGAACGGGAAGAAGACCAGCGCGACATTCCCCCGCTCCCGAGCCGCGGCGAGCGAAAACGGCTGCCCGTGTTGGTCGGGCAGGGCGAAGTCCGGAGCCGGCTGCCCGAGTTCGAGGGTCACCGGGCTCGGGTATGCCGGGGGGCTGGCCGGGGAGGCGGCCGGATGGGCCGAGGCAGTCATGCCGCCAGTCTGCCAGGCGCTCAGCGTCGGCCGGCCGTCGCGACGACCCGGTGCGCGGACCAATCGGCCGACAACTGGGCGCTCCCGACCAGCATCACGCCGGCGACCGCGGTGGCTTCCTTCATCTCGGCGGCCTCGACGTGGCCCCACCGCCCCGGTTTGGGTGTCAGGAGCAGCAGGAAGCCGCGCTCGACCAGATTGGTGAGCGCGTCGACGAGGGCGTCGCCGAGATCACCGTCCTCGCTGCGCCACCACAACAGGACCGCGTCGGCGGCTCCGGTGAAGTTCTCGTCCTCCAGGTCGGCATTGGTCAGATCCTCGATCGCGGCGCGCAGAGCATCGTCGACATCGTCGTCGTACCCGATCTCCTGGACCACCTGACCCGCGGCGAACCCCAACCGACCCAACCCGGTGCCGGGAACGGACGCCCCGCCCGCTCCTTCGGCGACCACGCTCCCACTCACTGGCAGCCGGCTCCCTTCCTCGATCTCATCCGTTGCTCTGACTCGTTGCTCTGACTCGTTGCTCTGAGTGGTTGAACTCATGCGTCGATCTCATCCGTTCGGCCCCGACGCGGGGCTGCCGCCGTCGTGACTGCCTCCAAGTGCATCCGGTTCTGCCCGCGCGCGCAAGTGCCCGGCCAGAGTCGACGAGCCGAACGAGTCCCCCAGGTGGGCGTGTTGGCCCTTCACTGCACACTGCGAGACAATGAGCTAGGTCACACTGGGACCGACCCGTCACCTCGATCGGGACCCGTGACCGACACCGCACGCGACGACAGGAGACCAAGATCGTGGCCAACGAGCGCGGACCCATCCTCAACGGGATCCCCACCCAGCTGCCGGACATCGACCCGGCAGAGACGCAGGAATGGCTTGATTCGCTGCACGGGGTCCTCGACGAGCAGGGCCGTACCCGCGCGCGCTACATCATGCTCAGCCTGCTGCGCGAGGCCCGCAACCTGCAGATCGGGGTCCCGTCGTTGACGGCGACGGACTACGTCAACACCATCCCGCCCGAGCTCGAACCCTTCTTCCCCGGCGACGAAAGCCTCGAGCGTGCCTACCGGCGGTGGATCCGCTGGAACGCCGCCGTCATGGTCCACCGCGCCCAGCGCACCGGCATCGGCGTCGGCGGACACATCTCGACCTTCGCCTCGGTCGCCTCGCTCTACGAGGTCGGCCTCAACCACTTCTTCCGCGGCCCCGACCATCCCGGCGGCGGCGACCAGGTGTTCTTCCAGGGGCACGCCTCCCCCGGCCTGTATGCCAGGGCCTTCCTCGAGGGTCGGCTCGAGGAGGTCGACCTCGACGGGTTCCGGCAGGAGCGCAGCCATGTCGTGGACGGTCAGATCCGAGCCCTCCCGTCGTATCCGCACCCGCGACTGAAGCCCGACTTCTGGCAGTTCCCGACGGTCTCGATGGGTCTGGGCCCGATGAACGCCATCTACCAGGCCCAGTTCAACCGTTACCTGCACGGCCGGGGCATCAAGGACACCACTGACCAGCGGGTCTGGGCCTTCCTCGGCGACGGCGAGATGGACGAACCGGAGTCGCGGGGTCTCCTGCAAGTGGCCGGCTACGAGGGTCTGGACAACCTCACCTTCGTCGTCAACTGCAACCTGCAGCGCCTCGACGGCCCGGTCCGTGGCAACGGCAAGATCATCCAGGAACTGGAGGCGTTCTTCCGCGGGGCCGGCTGGAACGTCATCAAGGTGATCTGGGGCCGCGGCTGGGACCCGTTGCTCGCGGCCGACCACTCGCACGCCCTCGTCAACGTCATGAACAGCGTGACCGACGGCGACTACCAGACCTACAAGGCCCGCGACGGTCGCTACGTCCGCGAGAACTTCTTCGCTCGCGACCCGCGCGCCCTCAAGCTCGTCGAGAAGTGGACCGACGACGACATCTGGCGCCTCAAGCGCGGCGGGCACGACTACCGCAAGGTGTATGCCGCATACAAGGCTGCCGTCGATCACACCGGACAGCCGACCGTCATCCTGGCGCACACCATCAAGGGCTACACGCTCGGCACGAACTTCGCCGGCCGCAACGCGACCCACCAGATGAAGAAGATGACGGTGGACGACATGAAGGGGCTGCGCGACGTCCTGCACATTCCGCTGACCGACGCCCAGCTGGAGGCCGACCCGTACCGTCCGCCCTACTACAACCCGGGACCCGAGGACGAGGCGATCCGCTACATGATCGAGCGGCGTCGCGAACTCGGCGGCGGTCTGCCCCAGCGGCGCGAGAAGTACACCGCCGTGAAGCTGCCCGAGGACAAGACCTACGCCCTGTTGAAGAAGGGCTCCGGCAAACAACAGGTCGCCACGACGATGGCCTTCGTCCGGCTCGTCAAGGAACTGTTGCGGGACAAGGAGATCGGTAAGCGGATCGCGCTGATCATCCCGGACGAGGCCCGCACCTTCGGGATGGACGCCTTCTTCCCCACGCTGAAGATCTACAACCCGCACGGTCAGGTCTACACCCCGGTCGACGACGAACTCATGCTCGCCTACCGCGAGTCGACCAGCGGCGGGATCCTGCACCTGGGCATCAACGAGGCCGGTTCGGTCGCGTCGTTCACCGCCGTCGGCACCTCCTATGCCACCCATGGCGAGCCGATGATCCCGATCTACATCTTCTACTCGATGTTCGGCTTCCAGCGCACCGGCGACGGTATCTGGGCGGCTGCGGACCAGATGGCCCGCGGTTTCCTCATCGGGGCCACTGCCGGGCGCACCACTCTGACCGGTGAGGGCCTGCAGCACGCGGACGGCCACAGCCCGCTCCTGGCGGTGACGAATCCGGCCGTCATCCACTACGACCCGGCCTACGGGTACGAAATCGCGCACATCATGGCCGACGGCCTGCGCCGGATGTACGGTCCCGAGCCCGAGAACGTCATCTACTACCTCACCGTCTACAACGAGCCGATCGTCCAGCCGGCCGAGCCCGCCGATGTCGACGTCGAGGGCATCCTGCGCGGCCTGCACAAGGTCAGCGTCGGCAATACCGAGGGCGTCGGCGACGGTGCACCGCGGTGCCAGTTGCTGGCATCCGGCGTCGGGGTCGCCTGGGCGCTTGAGGCCCAGCAACTGTTGAAGGACGATTTCGGCGTGATCGCCGACGTCTGGTCGGTGACCTCGTGGAACGAACTGCGGCGCGACGGATTGCGGTGCGACGAACAGGCCTTCCTGCACCCCGACGAGGAGCGCCGGATCCCGTACGTCACCCAGCGCCTCGCCGACCAGCCCGGCCCGGTCATCGCGGTGTCGGACTACATGCGGGCGGTGCAGGACCAGATCCGGCCGTGGGTGCCCGGCGAGTACGCGTCGCTGGGTGCGGACGGGTTCGGGTTCTCCGACACCCGGCCGGCGGCCCGCCGCGCGTTCCACATCGACGGGCCGTCGATCACCGTGCGCGCCCTGCAGATGCTCGCCGCCCGGGGCGAGGTCGACCCCTCCGCGCCCAAGGTGGCCGCGGAGAAGTACCAGCTTCTCGATGTCACGGCCGGCAAGTCCGGCAACTCCGGCGGGGATGCCTGAGCTGAGGTCCGCGGCTCACCTCGCCGAGCAGTACGCCACACCGGATCGGTTGGCCACCCGGGCTTCGGGGTGGCACCCCGGAGTGGACGGCCTGGACCCGGTGGCCACCCTGGCCGATCGGATCGTGGCCGCCCTGACGAAGGGGACGGCCGGGCCGGGTTCTCGAGATCGGCTGCGGCACCGCTGCTCTCGCCCGTCGGGTATGCCAGGAGGCGGCCGAGTCTGGAACCGATCTCGCCTACCTGGCGACCGATCGGTCTGAGGCGACCGAGAGAACGGCGCGGTTGTGCCGAGTCGGCACTTCGACTGGGTTACCCGCGAGGACTTCGCGACGTTGGCGATCTGCGACGACGAGGCCGCCCCGGCGTATCTGGCAGCCTCGGCGAAGAACTGCCGCGGGTCCCCGACCGGTGGTCGGGGACCCGCGAGTTCGTCGGCGCGCCGTCACTTTTCGCGGCGCGCTTCGAGGAGTGCTGACGGTCCTATCGGACGGACAGCGACGTCAGCGCCGGGGCCAACGCCGCCAAGGAGCCGGCGGAGTTCCCCTGGACGGCCATCCCCTGGGGAAGCAGGACTTTGTCGTTCAGTCGGGACAGGAAGGCCGCCATGGCGTCGCGATGCACCGGGTCCAGCGGACGGTAGGTCCCATCGCCATACCCGGTCGAGATTCCGTTGACCGCCATCCAGTTGATCTCACGGAAGAACTGCTTCCGGGGCGGGACGTCGACGAACCGCTGCGTGGTAAGGCCCGTCAGATTCCCCGGCCGACCGCTCCAGGCGGCATACCGGTACATGTATGCAGCCATCGCGTCGCGAGCCACCGGCAGCAAGGGCCGGAACGTCCCATCGCCGTAGCCCGTCGTGATCCCCGTCGACTTCAACCAGCAGATCTCCTTGGCGAACTGCGACGTCGCCGGCACATCCTTGAAGCACGACCGCGACCCCGTGTAGTTCCCCTCGGCCATCCGATACAGGAACGCGGCCATGGCGTCCCGATTCACCGACCCGAGCGGGCGATACGACCCGTCGCCGTAGCCGGTCGTCAGCCCGGCCATCACCATCCACTGGATCTCACGGACGAAGGCCGTGTATGCCGACACGTCCGTGAAGAGCCGCGCGGAGCGCATGTCCAGTGCCGGCATCGTGACCGTCGCACCCGGTGTCGCCGAGGCGTTGACCGGGACCATCTTGCCGGGGTTGAGGGTGTTGCCGGAGAAGATGAACAGCCCACAGTTGTACGCGAGCACCCCATAGGGCATCCCGGACAGGCCCCGGATCGTCGCCGGGTTCGTGTTCGACATGCTGTAGCGCTCGGTCTGACGCTGGCCGAGCGGAATGGCCGCTGCGATGAAAGGTGCCGGGCTCGTGCCGTTCGGACAGACGACCTTGCTCGTGATCTGCGAGCCCTTCACCAGAGCGACGGCGCCGAGGTCGAGGGTCTGCCCGTCGGTGACGGTCACCGAGGTCCACAGCTTCGCCGACTCCGGTTTGACCGTGGCCGTGCCACCGGCAGGCAGGTAGTAGTACGACGCGGCGTTGTCAGTCGCCCACGTCAGCGGCTGCGCGCTGGCGGGTTCGGTGACATCGAAACCGACGTAGTAGCTGCCGGCGGCCAGCGACGTGAAGGAGAAGGCCGAACTGGTCTCCACGGTGCCGATTTCGTTCCAACTGAGGTCGTACAAGGTCGCCGTGTCAACCCCGAGGGTGTTGGCGTTGGTGATGGTGCCGCTGATCGACGCCGTCCCGGCGCCTTGTGCGGTCGGCGCGACGAGCGCGCCGGACACGAGAGCGGCGACGAGACCGACGAACAGTCCGCGATGTCTGAGGCGTGCTGCGATGGTCATGAGGTGGCTCCTTCCGAGGAGGTCAGGTAGGTCAAGGTGTCAACGAAAGGCACGCGCCAGTGCCGGGGGCACGGGCTGCAAGGACTGTGCCGCCGCAGCTGCCGGCGGGTACAGCACGTAGTAGTCCAGGCGCGACAAGAATGCGGCCATCGCGTCGCGATGCACCGAATCCAGCGGACGGTAGGTGCCGTCGGCATACCCGGTGGAGATCCGGTTGGCCGCCATCCAGTTGATCTCCTTGAAGAACTGCCGACCCGGACGGACATCGACGAACCGCTGAGTCGACAAACCGGTCACCACACCCGGCTTCTTGGCCCACATGGCATACCGGTACATATACGCCGCCATCGCATCCCGAGCCACCGGCTGCAGCGGCCGGAACGTCCCATCGCCGTAGCCCGTCGTGATCCCCGTCGACTTCAACCAGCAGATCTCCTTGGCGAACTGCGACGTCGCCGGCACATCCTTGAAGCACGACCGCGACCCCGTGTAGTTCCCCTCGGCCATCCGATACAGGAACGCGGCCATGGCGTCCCGATTCACCGACCCGAGCGGGCGATACGACCCGTCGCCGTAGCCGGTCGTGATCCCCATGTTGACCAACCACTGGATGTCCTCGACGAACATGGTGTATGCCGAGACGTCGGTGAACAGCCGGGCGGTCCGGAGGTTGAGTCCGGACAGGGTCAGCTGACCAGGGGGCATCGGCGCCTTGACCGCCACCACCTTGTTGACGTTCAACGTGTTGCCGGAGTAGACCCAGAGGCCACAGGCGAAGACCATGACGTCGTAGGCGACCGGGTTCAGACCCACGACCTGGAAGCGGTTGCCCGTGCTCTGGCGGCGGCGCGCGATGTAGTCACCCTTCGGCGCCCGAGCATAGGCATACGGGTCGATGGCGAGCGTGCCGTCGCGGCAGATCACGGCCCCCTCGATGGAGGACCCGCGAGTCAGGCTGAGGGTGCCGAGGTCGACCTGCTGTCCGGCGGCGACGGTGACGGGAGTGAAGGAGTCGAGGTACTCCAGGGCGGCGACCCCGGGATTGGCACCCTGGACGTAGTAGAGCGCCGCGGCTCGGTCGGTGGACCAGACCGCGGTGCCGACGCTGGCCGGCTTGGCCACGTCGAAGGCGACGTAGTAGCTGCCGGCGGCCAGGCCATTGACGGCGAACGGACCGTCGTTGCCCTCGGCCTTGGCGACCAGGTTCCAATTCATGTCGTAGGCCGCGACCGAGCTGGGCCCGAGAGTGTTGGTGTTCGTGAGGGTGCCGATGATCGAGGCCGTACCGGCGCCCTGCGCCGTCGGAGCCGCCAGTATGCCGGTGCTCGCCACCGCCGCGACGAGTGCGACGACGAGCGTGCCGAGGAGTCCGCGGCGACGGACTCGGGTGATGAGGGACATGTGAGGAAACCCCCGTTTCGCGATGTGGGTGGCAAGGCCCCCTGCTCCCCGTCGGAGGACGCCCCACCGATACCGTTCGGCATCGGGGATATCCTCACCCCGTCGCGGCCGCACGCCCCGTGACTTTCGTCATGGAGATTCCACAGGATTCGCCGGACGGATCGGTAGACCCACCGAACGGTCGGCGCAGCTTGCCGGATCCGTGGCGGCGGATACCGTCCCGGGCTGCGCCGCGCATCGTTAGGCTGGCATCGCTGCAGAACGGACCCCATACGCAAGGAAACTCGTGAGCGACATCGTGGTCTTCTCCGGATCGGCCCATCGGCGGCTGGCCCATCGGATCTGCGAACACCTCGGCGTGGAGTTGTCGCCCGTCGACATCAAGCGCTTCAGCAACGACTGCCTCCAGGCCCAGCTGCTGGTCAACTGCCGCCAGCGCGACGTCTACCTCATCCAGCCGCTCGTCCCGCCGACCCAGGAGCACCTCATGGAGTTGCTCCTCATGATCGACGCCGCGCGCGGCGCCTCCGCCGCCCAGATCACCGCCGTCATCCCCCACTATGCGTATGCCAGGAGCGACAAGAAGGACGCCTCCCGGATCTCGTTGGGAGGACGCCTGGTCGCCGACATGATCGTGGCCGCGGGCGCTTCGCGCGTACTGACGATGGCCCTGCACGCGCCGCAGGTGCACGGCTTCTTCCCCTGCCCGGTGGATCACCTCACCGCCATCGGAGTCCTCGCCGAACACTTCCGCGGCAAGGACCTGCGCAACAGCGTCGTCGTCTCACCCGACCTGGGCAATGCGAAGGTCGCCACGCAGTTCGCGCGGCTACTCGGCCTGCCGGTGGCGGCGGGGTCGAAACAGCGCCTCGCCGACGACCGGGTGGTCATCGACTCCATCGTCGGTGACGTCCGCGGGAAGCGGGCCATCGTGTTGGACGACGAGATCGCGACGGGGGGCTCGATCATCGAACTCATGGATCGGCTCGCCGACAGTGGGGTCACCGAGGCCACGGTGGTCTGCACGCACGGACTGTTCGCCGGCACAGCGGTCGAGCGGCTGCGCAACCATCCGCTGATCACCAAGGTGGTCACCACGGATACCGTGCCCCGGCCACCGGCCGAATGGCCCGAACTGGAGGTCCGGTCGGTATCCGAACTCTTCGCCGAGGCGATCTACCGGGTCAACAAGGGCAAGTCGGTGTCCTCGCTGTTCGAGGGCGTCGATCCGACCCACGCCCCGCCGGCGCCGAAACTCCCCTTCGACTTCGACTACCCCGCTCCCGAGCACCCAGTGCTGCCGACAAACCTGCCGCCGGAACACAAGGCCCGGAAGAAGGTGAAGAAGTGACCGGTTCGCGCGGTGTGTGGTCGGCCGCGGCGCTCGACGTGGTCGCCGTCATCGTCTTTGCCACGCTGGGCCGGGCCTCGCATCAGGAGGGGCTCTCGGCGGCCGGCGTCGCCGGGACGGCGTGGCCCTTCCTGCTCGGCCTGGCGATCGGCTGGGCCGTGCTGGCGGCTCGCGGGGCCGTGCGACGCGGCATCGTCACGCACGTCGGCCCGGGCATCACCGTGTGGCTGTGCACGTGGATCCTCGGCCTGCTGTCACGCCGTCTGTTCACCGACGGCGGCGTCCAGTTCTCCTTCGTGCTGGTCGCCGGGACCTTCCTGGCGCTCTTCCTGATCGGCCCGCGTTGGCTCGGCCGACGCCGTGACCGCCATGACCGCCGTGAGCACCAAGGGCCCACCGTCTCGTCGGGCTGAGCCCGGTCGCCGCCGAACCGCTCAGAGGTACCGG
>JBDIAR010000130.1:0-10021 GCA_039812545.1 Dermatophilaceae bacterium
CGTTACTCCGGAGGCCTCACCTCATCCATCAGGACACGCTCAAACCCCATGCGTCACTTTCGTAACAGGGCCTAGCCACGGGGGCGGGTGAGCGGCGCCCGGCAGCGGCCTAGAGTTTGACTGTGTCGCTCACCCCTTCGGTCGATCCGGGTACGTCGAACCTCGACGTCCTCGAACCCGAACCGCCCTGGATCACCCTGGTGTGGAACGACCCCGTCAACTTGATGAGCTACGTGACCTGGGTGTTCCAGACCTACTTCGGGTACCCGCGGGCCAAGGCGGAGAAGCTCATGATGGACGTCCACGTCAAGGGCAAGGCGGTCGTCTCGCACGGCGCCCGCGAGTCGATGGAACGCGACGCCGAGGCGCTGCAGACCTACGGGTTGTGGGCCACCTTCGAGAAGGACCAGTGATGGCCGGCGGTTTCCGGCGCCTGCGCGGGCGACACGTGGCATACCTCGACGTCGTCGAACGCGAGATCCTCACGCTCCTGCTCGAGCAGGCCAAGGCGGTCCTGGAGCCGCCGTCGTCGGAGTTCGCCGATCCGTTCGCCGAGATGATGGCGGCGATGGGTATGCCGGACGAGGACGTGGCCGTCCGCCTCGATGACGGGGTCGCGCCGGAGCGGGACCCGGCGTTGGACCGGTTGCTGCCCAGCGCGCACCGGGGCGACGAGAGGGTCGCCAGGGAGTTCCGCCGACTGACCGAACCCGGGTTGCGGGCCCGCAAGACCGCCAACCTCACCGTCGCCGTCGCGGCGCTGACCGGCGCCACCGGGGACAAGATCGACCTCGACGAAGCGCAGGCCCGGTCCTTCGTCATGGCGCTGACCGACGTGCGGCTGTTGTTCGCCGACCGGCTCGGCCTGCACACCGAGGAGGACGTCGATGCCTTCGAGGCGGCCGCCGCGGAGGCGGGCGACGAGGACGACATCGGGCAGGCGTATGCGATGTACGACTTCCTCACCTGGCTCCAGGAAACGTTGACTCAGTCACTCATCTCGTCCTGACGTCGGGGGTCGCCCTTAGTCTGGACGCCATGCAATTGACGGTCATCGGGTGCGCGGGATCGTTCCCCGGCCCGGCGTCCCCGGCGTCCAGCTACCTCGTCCAAGCCGACGACGAGACCGGCCGTACGTGGCGGATCCTGCTCGACATCGGCAACGGTTCCCTCGGGGTCTTGCAGCGTCACCTCGACCCCCGCGAACTGGACGGGATCTTCCTCAGCCACCTCCACCCGGATCACTGCCTGGACATCTGCGGGCTGTACGTCATGCAGAAGTACCGGCCGGCGGCCGAGGGCGAGGTGCGCCCGAAGATCCCCGTCTGGGGCCCCGGCGAGGCGCCCACCCGGCTGGCGATGGCATACGCCGGGATCGAGGACGGACACGGGATGGCGACGGTCTTCGACTTCACCGCGATGACCGATCGGGCCGCCGTCCGGGTCGGGCCGTTCACGGTGACCCCGCACCGGGTCAACCACCCGGTCGAGACATACGGGTTGCGGGTCGAGGCCGGTGGCGGCGTGCTCGCCTACACCGGTGACACCGACTGCTGTGCGGCCTTGTCCCCGTTGATGACTGGGGCCGATCTCGTGCTCGCCGACTCGGCCTTCGTGGAGGGCCGCGACGCCCGGCGGGGGGTGCACATGACCGGCCGGCGGTGTGCCGAGGCGGCCCGGGCGGCCGGTGGGGTCGGGCGGCTGGTGCTCACCCACATGCCGGCGTGGAACGACCCCGCCGTCTGCCTCGCCGAGGCCGACGCCGTGCTGCCCGGACGGGTGGAGACGGCGGTGCCGGAGGGGGTGTACCAGGTCGGCTGAGCGAGTGGTTCGGTCGGAGCACGGTTCGGCTGGGTACCGTCGTGGCTGACGCCGGGTAAGTTAGAGGTTCTGAGCCCGTCCCCCGGTTGTGAGGAGTCACCCGTGCCCGAGGTCACCGCATACGCCGTCGAATCCGCGACCGGCCCGTTCGTCAAGACCACCATCACCCGTCGCGAACCCGGTCCCACCGAGGTCTACTTCGACATCGCGTATGCCGGCATCTGCCACTCCGACATCCACACCGCCCGCGGGGAGTGGGGGCCGGTGAAATACCCCCTCGTGCCCGGGCACGAACTCGCCGGCGTCGTGTCCGCGGTCGGGTCCGAGGTGACCAAGTTCGCGGTGGGCGACCGGGTCGGGGTGGGGTGTTTCGTCGACTCGTGCGGCGAGTGCGAGCAGTGTGTGGCCGGTGACGAGCAGTTCTGTCGCGGCAAGGGCGGACCGGTGTGGACCTATGGCGGGACCGGCCGGGACGGGCTGCCGACCGCCGGCGGCTACTCGCGCGGGATCACCGTGGAGCAGGACTACGTCTGCCGGATTCCGGACGGGATCGACCTCGACGCCGCCGCCCCGCTGCTCTGCGCGGGGATCACGCTCTACTCCCCGCTCAAGCGCTGGGGGGCCGGGCCGGGCAAGCGGGTCGCGATCGTCGGCATGGGCGGCCTCGGCCACATGGGCGTGAAGATCGCCGCCGCGATGGGCGCCGAGGTCGCGGTCATTTCGCAGGGCCGGTCCAAGGAGGCCGACGGGCGGGCCTTCGGGGCGAGCGAGTACTACGCCACCAGCGAAGAGGGCACCCTGAAGAAGCTGCGGTACAGCTTCGACCTGGTCATCAACACCGTGTCCGCCGGGGTCGACCTGGACGCGCTCATCGGGACGCTCAAGGTCGGCGGCGTCCTCGTCGACGTCGGGCTGCCCGAACACCCCTCGACGTTGCGGCTCGGCGGCCTCGTCTCGGCCCGGCGGGTCCTGGCGGGTTCGCAGATCGGTGGGATCGCCGAAACCCAGGAGATGCTCGACTTCTGCGCCGAGCACGGGATCGCCGCGACCATCGAGGTCATCGGCGGCGAGGAGATCACCGCGGCATACGACAAGGTGGTGGCCTCCGACGTGCGCTATCGCTACGTGATCGACACCGCGACCTTCGACGCCTGACCCGGTCGTCCCGGCCCGCCTATCGAGCCGGCGCCGGCGGGCCGGGAGAGTTTCAGTCGAGGCAGAACTCGTTGCCCTCGGGATCGGCCATCACGATGAATCCGGCGGACAGCCGATCGGGTTCGTGGCGCCGCAGGATCCGTGCGTCGTATGCCGTCAGCTCGGTCGCGCGGGCCTCGAGGGCCGCCATCCGCTCGTCGCCGGTCAACCCCGGGGCGGCGCGCACATCCAGATGCACCCGGTTCTTGGCGATCTTGGCCTCCGGCACCTTCTGGAAGAACAGCCGGGGACCTTCGGCGCGCGGGTCGATGACCGCGCTGGCCCGATCCCGCTCGCCGGCGGGAACGCCCATCGCACCCAGGGCCTCGTCCCACGTGGCATACCCCTCCGGCGGTGGCTGCACCACATAGCCGAGGACCTGCGCCCAGAATCGCGCGAGGCGGGCCGGGTTCTGGCAGTCGAAGGTGATCTGAATCTGCGCGGACATGGCCGAAGGGTACGGCACCGACGGACCCGAAACGGCGAACCGCGGCGCGCCGTTACCCTTCCTCCCATGAGCATCGACCCCACGACCCACCCGGCCACCGCCGACAGCCCGGCCGACAACCCGGCCACCGCCGACTCGGCGCCCCGACACGACGGCCGCCGGGTCGACCAGACCCGTCCGGTCGTCATCACCCGCAACTGGTTGGACCACGCGGAGGGGTCGGTGCTGGTCGAGTTCGGTCGGACCCGGGTGTTGTGCGCCGCCTCGTTCACCGAGGGAGTGCCGCGCTGGCTCAAGGGACAGGGCCGGGGCTGGGTGACGGCGGAGTACGCGATGCTGCCGCGTTCGACGAACACCCGCTCCGATCGGGAGTCGGTCAAGGGCCGGATCGGCGGGCGAACCCACGAGATCTCCCGGCTCGTCGGGCGCTCGCTGCGCGCGGTGATCGACCTCAAGGCGCTCGGGGAGAACACCATCGTCATCGACTGCGACGTCCTGCAGGCCGACGGCGGCACCCGGACCGCCGCGATCACCGGCGCCTATGTCGCGCTCGTCGACGCCGTGGCCGATGCCCGCGCCAAGGGGTTGGTCAAGGCCTCCGCCCAACCGATCACCGGGTCGGTGTCCGCGGTGTCCGTCGGCATCGTCGGCGGCCGCGCGGTGCTCGACCTCGACTACGTCGAGGACGTCGACGCCGAGACCGACATGAACGTCGTCATGACCGGCGACGGCCGGTTCGTCGAAGTCCAGGGCACCGCCGAGGGGGAGCCGTTCGACCGGGATCTCCTGCATGAGCTGCTCGACCTGGCCACGCAGGGCAATTTCGATCTCGCCGCCCAGCAGCGCGCCGCCCTCGAGGCTCCCGCCCGGGCCCGGTCCGGCCGGTGACCATCACCCCTCGCCGGGTCGTCCTGGCGACCCGCAACGCCCACAAGGTCCGCGAACTGATCGCCATCCTCGCCGACCTCTGCGCCGAGCTCGACCTGACGATCGTCGGGCTCGCCGATTTCCCCGAGGTTCCCGACGTCGTCGAGGACGGCGCCACGTTCGCCGAAAACGCCACCCTCAAGGCGGTGTCCGCCGCGCGGGCCACGGGCCTGCCGGCCCTCGCCGACGACTCGGGCCTGGCCGTCGACATCCTCGGTGGTGCGCCGGGCATCTTCTCGGCGCGCTGGTGCGGACGACACGGCGACGACACCGCCAACCTCCAGCTCCTGCTCGACCAACTGGCCGACGTCAGGGACGAACACCGCGGAGCGGCCTTCGTCTGCGCCGCGGTCCTCGCGATGCCCGACGGGACAGTATGCCGGGCCGAGGGCAGGTTCGAGGGCACCCTCACCCGAGCGCCGCGCGGGACCAACGGGTTCGGGTACGACCCGATCCTGCAGGTGGCCGGCGACACCCGCACCTCCGCGGAGCTGCCACCGGCCGAGAAGAACGCGATCTCCCACCGCGGCAAGGCCTTCCGCGCCCTGGTCCCCGACCTGCGGCGTCACCTGGCCGTTCATCCGCCGGCCTGACGGCGGGACGTGTCCGGCCCGCCGATACAGTGGGCGCCACGCGCAAGTGGTGGAATTGGCAGACACGCAGGATTTAGGTTCCTGTGCCTCGGCGTGCGGGTTCGAGTCCCGCCTTGCGCACGCATCGATGCCGGTCGCCCCGTTATCATCGCGGGTGTCAGCGGATCTCCGCGGGTTTCCGCGGGTTTCCGCGGATCGTGAGGCATGTCATCACCAGACCTCAGCCGGCCCCCGGCATACCGGCAGATTGCGGGACAAATCTCCCTCCCGCATACCCGTCGGCGACCGCCAACGAGCTCGTGAGGCCCTCGTCCCTGGGTCGCCGCTGCCGCCGACTGCCGTTAGGGTCGAATGGTGATCCCCTTTCAGGACAACCGCCTGCTCGCCGAGGTTCTGCCGGTGTTGGGCCTGGATGAGCGGTATGCCGCCAGTCACCTCAGGCTCGGACAGGGCAACGGGCTGCCGTCACGGCTGGCCGTGAACGAGTTGGCCTGCGGTGCCGTGGCCGCGGCCGCCCTGGCCGGGCTGGCCGTGCGCGGCGGCGATCATGTCGTCGTCACCCCGCGCCAGGTGGCGGTCGCGATGCGGGGCGACCAAGTGATGGCGCTCGACGGTCGGCCGCCCGCGGTGTGGGCGCCGGAGTCGGGGTTCTTCCGGGCGGCCGACGGCTGGGTGCGCACCCAGGGGAACTACCCCCATCACGCCCGTCCGCTGCTGACGGCGCTCGGTCTGCCGGAGGGGTCGGAGCGCCGCGACATCGCCACAGCCATCTCGGAACGGACCGCCCAGGACGTCGAGGACACGGTCTTCGCGGCCGGGGGAGTCGCGGTCCGGGTGCGCGACGAGGCCGAGTGGCGGGCCGGTGAGCAGGGCGTCGCGGTCGACCCTGTCCCCCTGCTCGCGGTCGACCAGCTTCGCGACGCCGAACCCGTGGCCGTCCCGTTCCGGCCCAAGGTGCTGGACCTGACCCGCGTGGTCGCCGGCCCGATCGCCACCCAGACCCTCGGGTACCTCGGCGCCGACGTCCTGCGGGTCGACACCCCGAACGTCCCCGAGATCCCCTGGCAACACGTCATGACCGGTTCCGAGAAGCGGTCCACGCTGCTCGACTTGAACGTGCCCGCCGACCGGGCCACCTTCGAGGAACTGCTCGGCGAAGCCGACGTCCTGGTGACCGGTTATCGCCCGGGCGCGCTGACGGCATACGGACTGGACGCAGACAGCCTCGCCGAACGCCACCCGAACGTCGTCCACGTGTCGCTGACCGCGTGGGGTCCGACCGGTCCGTGGGCGCAGCGCCGCGGGTTCGACAGCATCGTGCAGGCCGCGACCGGGATCGCGCTGCGCGAGTCCGAGGACGGCCAGACCCCGGGCGCGCTGCCCGGACAGGTCCTCGACCACGCGACCGGGTATCTCCTGGCAGCCGGCGCGCTCGCGGCCTTGCGGCGGCGCTCGTTGGACGGCGGGTCGTGGCGGGTGAGCGCACACCTGGCGCGGACCGCCCACTGGTTGCTCGACGCCGCGCCCGACGCCGAGGACGGTGGCCCGGTCGACCCCCCGGACGACTACCTCACCGTCGCCCGCGGTTCCGCCGGCCTGGTGTTCATGCCGAAACCCGCGTTCGCCATCGGGGAGCGCGACACGTTCCGCAAGGCCGGCAACGCCTGGGGCGTCGACGAGCCCAAGTGGGCCGACTACCATCTCGACCCGTCGACCACGGGCATGATCCCGGTCATCCGACCCAACGCCTGAACCCCGCCCCGTCCGTGATCTCAGCCCGTGATCTCAGTCCGTGACCCGAACCGCAGGAGGTATGCCGTGAGCGCACCCGTCGGCGTGGGGGACCACGCGCCGTCCTTCGAACTCCTCGACGACACCGGGGCTCCCGTGCGGCTCGCCGATTTCGCCGGCCGCAAGGTGGTCCTCTACTTCTACCCGGCCGCGATGACCCCGGGCTGCACGACGCAGGCGCTCGACTTCACCGCCGACGCCGCCGCCTTCACCGGGGCCGGGTATGCCGTCGTCGGGGTGTCCCCGGATCCGCCGGCCAAGCTGGCCAAGTTCCGGGCCAAGGAGAACCTGGGGATCACCCTGCTGTCCGACCCCGAGCGCACGGTGCTGACGGCATACGGGGCGTTCGGGGAGAAGACGATGTACGGCAAGAAGGTGACCGGAGTGATCCGCTCGACCTTCGTCATCGACGAGTCCGGCGTCATCGCGGTCGCCCAGCGCAATGTGCGGGCCACCGGGCACGTGGCCAAGCTGGCCCGCGAGCTGGGGATCGCCGTCGCCGACGGGTAGCGGCCCTGCCGTACCGCGAGCGCGCCGACCGAGCTGGCACGCGCGGGCGCCGATGCGGGAGCCGCGGTGTGGGTACGATCGGAGCCTGCGAGGAAAGGACTGCCCACAATGAGCCCCCAACGGTCGATCCAGGACATCGAGAAGGAGCTCGCGCAGACGCGTGAGCGGCTCGCCGCCACGGTCGACGAATTGGCCTTCCGGGCCACGCCGCAGCAGATCGCCAAGAGGCAGAAGGAATCCGCGCGCGCCGCGTTCGCCTCGGCGACCCAGCGGCCGGACGGCTCGCTGCGCATGGAGGTGGTCGCGGGGCTCGTGGCGGTCGCCGTGCTCTTCGTCGCCGCCGGCCTGCGCGCGCGCCGCTCGTCCTGAACGCGGGTCGAGTGCTCCGGTGAACTCCGAATTGCGGTCCGGTCAGACCGGGCTGCCCATCCGTATGCTGCACGACCGGGTTCTGGTGTCCCTGGAGAACGAGGGCGAACGGCGGTCCGGCGGCGGCATCCTGATCCCCGCGACGGCGTCGGTCGGCAAGCGCCTCGCCTGGGCGGCGGTCGTCGCCAGGGGCGCCAATGTCCGACAGGTCGAACTCGGCGACCGGGTCCTGTTCGACCCCGAGGACCGGCACGAGGTGGAACTCCAGTCCAAGGGGTACATCCTGTTGCGCGAGAAGGACATCCACGCCGTCGCCGCCTCCCGGATCGACGACGGCCAGACCGGCCTCTACCTCTGACCCCGCGGCTCCCGCTCTGCCCGCAACCGTCCCGCTCTGCTCCCCGGTTGCAACCCGCGGGCAGTGCTACTTTCCCTCCGCCAGAGCGGTATGCCGCGGCCACTCGCCGGCCGGCCGGATGCCATGGGTAGAGAACAGGCCCGGGGCGTGATCGCCTCCGGGCCTGTGAACTGCTGTTCTTGGTGCGCCGCCAGGGATTCGAACCCCGAACCCAGTGATTAAGAGTCACTTGCTCTGCCATTGAGCTAGCGGCGCGCAACGAGAGAGAACGCTATCACCGGCCGGGAGGGGCGCCCAAATCGTCGCCCGGCCCACTCGACCCACCCGATCCGCCCGGGGCCTCGGGTTGGCCGGCCGCGGCGGCCGCTCGCGCCCGGTGGCGTCGGCGATCGCGCAACAACAGGGCGACGCCACCGAGCAGGAAGGCCGCCACCGCGATGATGCCGCCGAGATGCTCGGGATGGGTGACGTCGGTCTTCTGACCCTGCGGGGTACTCGTCGTCGGGGTGGGGCCCGCCGTGGCGCTGGCCGTCGGGTCCGAACCTGACGTCGTCGAACTCGATGGCTCAGACGTGGTCGTCGTCGCAGCCGACGAACCCCCCGAAGCGCCGGCCGCCGCCACGGTGAACGTCGTTTCCCCGCTGATCGGATGCCCGTCGCGAGACACCACCCGGAAGGCCACCCGATATGTCCCGTCCGCGAGCCCGGTCCCGATGGCCGTCGTCACCTTCGGCCCCTGCACGACCGGCGCCGACAGCGCCACGAGCGTCCCGTCCCGGCTCAACACCACCGTGACGAAATCGGCGTTGATGTCCTCGGTGAACGCCAGCTCGACCCGGCTCGGCGGCACGGTCAGCCGCGCCCCGTCGGCCGGCGTGACGGACACGAGTCCCGCATGGGCATACACCGGCGCGGCACCGCATACGAGCCCGATCCCCAGCACCGCCAGACACGTCGCGACGAACCCGACCCATCTCCGCGGCAGCGACCTCATGGCCCGATTGTCGCAGAGCCCGCCGAGTGCAGAACCCGACGGATATGCCGAAGGCCGGCGTCCGCGTGACGCCGGCCCTCGTCGGATCGGCTCTCGCAGCGCCGAACTTTCGAGTCCCCGTGGCACTCCTGGCGGATTCCGATTCATCGCCTCGCCGATTCCTGGGCGGAAGTGCACGCGTCACGGAGTACTTCCTCTAGACGAGAAAACCCGACCCCAGAGGGGCCGGGTGGTATGGCTCAAGGTTAGCAGCAGCACGGTTCGGACTACCAATCCCTCGGCTTGGTGATGCGCGTGCCGATAGTCGGCGGGAGCTGGTGTGCGTACCAGTCGAAGGGTCGCATCTGATACCACCAGTGGTTGCCGACGCCGTCGGTGTGGTCGCCGGCCAACCTGCCCGCGCGGTAACCCTTGGTGGGGTTGACGAGTCCGACCGGCACTCGAAGCCGTGCGAAGGCGATGGGGTATGCCAGGTCGCTGTCGTTGGAGATCACCACAGCCGCGTCCACTTCTTCGGTGAGCACGTCGATAAGTAGATGAGAGGCGACGTTGACATCGGAACCCTTCTCTTCCCGGCGGGCCACGGAGGCCATGAACCGAGCATCCGGAACGTCTTGTTCACTTCCGTCCTGCACCATCAGTGGCCACTGGGGATGAGTGATGACCGGCTTTCCGTTGCGCCCCACTGTCGCCAGCGGCGCTGTGGCAACTCGGGCGACATAGTTGCCGTAGCGAATCTGCATGAGGGAACAGGAACGTTCCAGCGCGCGGAGGTAGACGTCCTGCTCTCGCTGGCCGGCGGGGTTGCTGGCACCGCTCACGCGCGCGGTGCAATAG
Organism: Dermatophilaceae bacterium; assembly: GCA_039812545.1. Lineage (GTDB taxonomy): Bacteria > Actinomycetota > Actinomycetes > Actinomycetales > Dermatophilaceae > JBDIAR01. The sequence goes on from JBDIAR010000130.1 coordinate 9,843, forward strand.
GTGATGGTCGCGACGGTCGCGTGGTGCCAGCGGGAGTGGCTGGCTATGAGGTCGGACGCAAGGGCATTCAAGTCGAGCCAGCGCCATCCGGGAGTCGAGCGACCGCACAAGCCGCGACCGCCGTAGTACAGGTTGTACCCGTCGATGTAAACGCCAATTCGCATGGCGCAGATGCTAGG
>JBDIAR010000131.1:0-9807 GCA_039812545.1 Dermatophilaceae bacterium
GTTCTTGCCGGTGTTGTGGTTCTTGCCGGTGTTGTGGTTCTTGCCGGTGTTGTGGTTCTTGCCGGTGTTGTGGTTCTTGCCGGTGTTGTGGTTCTCGGCCTCGCGGATGACTGCCACGAGTTCGTCGCGGATCGCGGTCATCGTGGCCGCGTCGCCCGCTTCGACGTTCAGTCGCAGCAGCGGTTCGGTGTTGGAGGCGCGGACATTGCACCACCACATGGGTTCGTCCGGCGGTGACTCGATGGTCAACCCGTCCAGGGTGTCGATCGAGGCGCCGCGGGCCCGCGCCCAGGCGTTCACCCGATCGACTGCGGCACCCTGGTCGGCGATGACCGAGTTGACCTCCCCGGACGAGGGGTACCGGTCGAACTCGGCGATGAGTTCGGACAACGGCCGGTCCTGGCCCCCGAGCGCGGCGAGCAGGTGCAACGCGGCCAACATGCCGGTGTCGGCATACCAGAAGTCGCGGAAGTAGTAGTGCGCGGAGTGTTCGCCGCCGAAGACCGCGCCGGAGGCGGCCATCTCGGCCTTGACGAAGGAGTGGCCGACGCGGGTGCGCACGGGTTCGCCGCCGTGTTCGCGCACGATCTCGGGGACGGCCCGCGAGGAGATGACATTGTGGACGATCCGAACGGGCAGATCGGGTTCGCCGGCGGTGGACACTCGGCGGGCCCGGGCGATTTCGCGGGCGGCGACCATGGCGGTCACGGCGCTGGCGCTGACCGGGGCACCGGTCTCGTCCACCGCGAAGCACCGGTCGGCGTCGCCGTCGAAGGCCAGGCCGAGGTCCGCGCCGTGCTCCACGACGGCGCGCTGGAGGTCGACGATGTTCTTCGGGTCCAGCGGGTTCGCCTCGTGGTTGGGGAAGGTGCCGTCCAGTTCGAAGTACAGCGGCACGATCTGCAGCGGCAGCGGCGCCAACGCGGCCTCTCCCAGCACCACGGGGACGGTGAGCCCACCCATCCCGTTGGCGGCGTCGACGACCACCTTCAGCGGCCGGATGTCGCGGATGTCGACGAGGGTGCGCAGGAACTGCGCGTACTCCACGAGCAGGTCGCGTTCGGTCAGGCTGCCGGGCGGGTCGGCCGGCGGCGGCGGCCCCTCGTCGAGCAACTGCTGGGCGCGCCGGGTGATCTCGGCCAGGCCGGTGTCCCGGCCGACCGGTCGGGCGCCGGACCGGCACAACTTGATGCCGTTGTATGCCGCCGGGTTGTGGCTCGCGGTGAACATCGCCCCGGGGATATCGAGCAGCCCCGACGCGAAATACAGCCCGTCCGTCGAACACAGGCCGATCAGGATGACATCGACCCCGGCGGCGGCGGCGCCCTCGGCGAAGGCCCGGGACAACGACGGCGAACTCGGGCGCATGTCGTGCCCGATGACGATGGCGGGACGAGCGTCGGCGTCGGAGCCGGCCTGTGGGAGGGCCACGACCTGCGCGAAGGCCCGGCCGATGGCATACGCGACCTCGTCGTTCAGCTGTTCGGGAACCAGCCCTCGAACGTCGTAGGCCTTGATGAAGTCAGCGAGTCGGGAGCCGGTCACCGGACAGACTTTACGGCAGGGCACCGACGCTGATCCGCCGTCGTGGGCCGAGATCGGCCCGTCGGTCGGCGCCCATCGAGTGCTCCGCACGGGTGGCGGTCACGACGGCGGGGTCGAGGTCGGCGACGATGACGCCGGCTTCGCGGCCCAGCCGGGCCAGGGGCCGACCCTCCGGGTCGTAGATCGCCGACCCGCCGGAGAACTCCTCGTCGCCGCACCGCCCGGTCAGACCGGCGAAGACGACGTACATCCCCGTGTCGAGGGCCCGGGCGGCGTAGTAGAGGTCCCGGCGATGCTCGCTGCCGACGGCATACGCGGCGGCGACGAGATAGCCCAGGGCACCGTCGTCCGCGGCGGCGCGGGCGTGTTCGGGGAAGCAGCCGTCGTAACAGATCGCCAGACCGAACTCGACGCCGCCGACGACCAGCGACGTCCCGTGGTCCCCGGGGGTCAGGGTGGCGCGTTCGTCGGCCACCAGATGCTGCTTGTCATAGGGCGCGCTCACCCGGCCGGACGGCTCGACGAGCACCAGCGAGAGCCGCCGGACGGCGGGGTGAACGTGGTGACCGGGGGTGCCGGCGCGGGCCAGGGCGGCGCCGGCGACGACGACGATCTCGTGGTCACGTGACGCGTGGGCGAGCGGTTCGAGCCAGCTCGGGTCGTCGGTCGTGGGCAGCGGGCCGGCGAAGACCTCCGGCGCATAACCGGTGAGGAAGCCCTCCGGCAGCACGACGAGTTCGGCCCCCCGCCCGGCGGCCTGCGAGACCAGGTCCACGGCGCGCCGGACATTGCCGGTCAGATCACCGGCGGTGCAGCCGGCCTGGGCCGCGGCGACCCGCACGGGCGTGGTCGCCCTGGTGTGGAGCTGAGGCATCCGTGCAGGTCAGGGTTCGGGAAGAACGCGCAGGTGTCGGGGCCGCCGGGGTCGTGACTCGCCGGGGTGCGATCCCGCGAGGGGCGCGCCGGGGGTTCCGGGCCCACCGGGCTTCGCCGGACCGGCCGGACCAGCCGGACCGGCGGCGGGACCGGCGGGCGTCGACGGCATACCCGGACGGTTCTGGTCTGGCGCGGCACGGCGCGGCCGGTCCTCGCGCAGCGCGTCGGCGAGCGCCGACAGATCGTCGCCGGTATGCCGGGCCGCCTCGCGGTACTCCCCACCGAGCCGCACGACCTGCCAGCCGCGTGGTGGGGTGAGCCGGTCGGCGTGCTCGGTGCACATGTCGTAGGTGTGGGGTTCGGCGTAGGTGGCGAGCGGACCGATGACGATGCTCGACTCGGCATAGGCATACGTCAAGGTGGCCACCGCGGCACGCGCGCACCCCGTCTTCGAACACTGCCGCTTCAGGCCCACGAAGGGGACTGTAGCGGCTGCGCGGGGCGGTGCCGAACGAGCCACGCCGGTAGGCTGGGGCCACTCGGCGATCGAACGGCGGCAGGAGCAGGATGTGGACGTGACCAGCGCGCCCGGTGCCGGTCGGTCGCCGATGGCGCCCACGTCCCGCCGGGATCGGCGCGGCCGCGGCGTGCGGGGTCCGTTGGCCTGGCCGCCGGTGCCGGTGATGGTGACCCGGGCCGAGGAGTTCGACGACCTCGTGATGGACGCCGCCGAGCGACTCGAACCGCATTGGAGCCTGGTTCATCCGCATCTGGAGTTCGCCGTCGACGACATCCCCAATCCCGGTGCGTGCGGGGACGACATCCCGCTGGGGCGGGTGTTCGCGGCCGAGCGGGACCGACCGGCGCGGGTCGTCATCTACCGCCGGCCCGTGGAGGTTCGGGCGGTGGGGCGCCGGGAGGTGGCCGCGTTGGTCACCGATGTGGTCACTGAACAGGTGGCCGCGCTGCTGGGGCGCGCGCCGGAGGACATCGATCCCGGGTACGACGGCTGACCCGCGCCGGCCGGGTCGTCGAGCAGTCAGCCGAGGTCAGCCGAGGGAGCGCAGCGGCTTGACCACCGTGGTCATCGGCCGGGCCAGCAGTGGTGCGATGTCGAACAACGGGCCCGCGGGATCGGCGACGGACACCGACATGGCGGCGTGTGCCCCGACGGCCTGGGCCGCGTAGACCCACACCGAGGACGTGCCCGCCGGGAGGGCGATGGCGGTCGTCGCGCCTGCCGCGAGTCTCACCTGACGTGGAGTCGGTATGCCGTGTGCGTCCACCGTCGTGACCGTGACGGGTCCCCCGGTTTCGGCGGCCAGGTGCACCGTGGCGGTCGCGCCGGGCAGGGTGGGGGTGCCGGCGAGACCGTTCAGGACCGGGGTGGCCGGGACCCAACCGAAGTCGGAGACCGGTTCCCCGGTCGTGGCGCGGCGTTCGACCGCGGCGGCCGCGAGGACCGGATGATCGGCGGTCAGCTGCACGGCATACGAACCGGCGGGCAGTGCGGTGATCGGGACGTCGAGGCTCGCCCCGGAGGGGATTCGCACGACGGCGCCACCGGGGAAGGGCCGCGGACCGGTGGCCGTCAACAGGGTGAGCGTGGCGATGGTGTCGGCCGTGGGGGCGACCAGGCGAAGGGTGGCGGTGCCGGCCAGGTCGATCCCGGGTACGACCAGCTTGGTGGCCGACGGGGCCGAGTGGACGGCGTCGGCGGCGCCCCGGCCGATGGCCCCGTCGATCCAGGAGTCGGAGAGGACCGCCGCGATGTCACCGGTCGAGGTGAGGCGGACGGCCGGTGCGCTCTCGCCGGGGACCAACGCATCGAGCAACAGCGAGACCCGCGACCGGGCGGGCACGTCCACGGTGTCCTGGGCGGGGGTGAGCCGCCCCGTGACGCCGTGGACCTCGACGGTGACGGTAACCGTCGCCGCGCCCGGGTTGGCGATGACGACCCGTTCGCGACGCGAGGCCTGACCACCGCCGCCGACCAACCACAGGTCCGAGCCCGGTGTCTGGCAGGTCGTCGCGATCAGCCCCCGGGAGTCGCCGTCCCGGCGCAGCCAGGCCTGCAGGGCGGTCAGCCCCGGCGCCTGCGAACCCTCGGCCGTGACGAGCAGGGCGGTTGCCGTCGTGGTGGTGGCCGCCGCGATGATCCCGGGACGGTCGGCGCGCGAGGCCGGGTCGGCGGGCTTGCCGGCCGCGGCGGACCCGCCGGCCGCGGCGCCGAGGGCGGTGATCGCGAGTGATCCGGCCCCGGGGACGGCCCCTGGTGCCGAGGCGGTCGATGCCGGGGGGGTCGGTCCGGAGGCGGCGGGATAGGCGCTGGGCGGCGGCGACACGGCATACGCCGCGGTCGAACCGGCCACCGGCGCGGAGTTCGTCAGTCCCAGGGTCTGCGGTCCCGGGCAGAGCAGCGTCGCGGAACCGACCGCCCGGGTCGTGGCGGTCAGGGCCGCGGCCTGTTCGGCGGGGGTGCGCAATTCGACGGAGCCGGAGTATCGGGAGGCGGCGACCACCAGCCCTGCGCCGGCGCCGGCCACGACGACGGCGCGCAGGACTCCCGTCACATATCTCATCGGGTCTCTCCCTCGGGGTGGGTCATCCGCGCCGCCGGGATCGCCTGGTGCCGAACGGAATCGCGAGGAACACGACCAGGGCCAACAAGATGCCCTGGGCGAACCGCCAGGTGGACTGGTCGTGATCCAGGCTGATCTGCAGTTGCCCGGCCTCGGTGGGCAGGGCATAGCGCGGGTTGCCGTCGGCTGCAAGGGGGGCCAGCACCCGGCCGTCGTACGAGACCCGGGCGTGGTCCGCCCAGGCGGCGGCCTCGGCGACGACGAGGGTTCGACCGGCGGAGCCGGCGGAGACGGGTTGGTCGGTGGCCGCGTGCGGGCCGGTGACGCCGACGACGGCGACCGGCTGTCCGTTCGCCGCGTCGATGGTGAGCCGCGCCGACGGCAGTTCTGTCGTACCGGCCAGGCGCGGCATGACCCGCCACATCAGCCGACCGTCGGTGCCACCGAGGCGGGTGAGTCCGTCGGTCGCGTCGAGTCGGCGGATCAGGTCCGGGCTGCCGCCCTGCACCACCACGAAACCGATGGCCTGGGCGGCCAGGCCCTGTCGCACGGCATCGCGCGGGCCTGCCATGCCGGTCGGGCCGTCGAGCAGGGCCTGGACGGCCGGGACCACTCCGGGATCCGCGACCGATTCGCCGGACGGGTCGCCCCGTTGCAGGTCGCGCAGCAGGTCGCCGGGTTCGACGCCGACGAGCCGGTAATCCACGACGGCGGGCCCGGGGTTGACGACGAGCAACCGGTTGCTGAGCGGACCCGCGGACTGATCCACGGCGACGGCGGGGAGTTCGTCGCGACCGACCTCGACGACCGATCCCAGCCCGCGCCGGGCGGCCAGGGCGGCACTGGCGAACACCGACAGGGCGAGCACGCATACGGTCGCGACGGCGACCACCCGACGCAGGCCGATGCGCCGGCTGCCCATCCACCGCCGCATCCCGGAGGAACCCAACAAGACGGCGCCGAGCAGTCCGGCGAGGTAGAGCTGCAGCCCCACCCCGGGCCAGGCGGTGGCGACGGCGGAACTGCCGGGACCGGTGGTCGCCGACCCGAGGAAGACGTGCGGCGCCGCCAGCCCCAGGGTCAACCCGACCAGGGCGAGCGCCGCGGTGCCCAAGAGGGCGACCACCTTGGCGCGCTGGCCGACGTGTCGGACCATCGCCACGATCGCCAGCAGCACCATCGGCGCCATCAGCCAGACGAAGCGACCGCCCGTGCCGTCGGGTTGCGCCAGCAGCATCTGCCAGGGCGGCGCCGCGGCGGTGTCCGTCGTGATCAGGCCGGGACCGGAGGCGAGCAACCGCGGGTCGTCGATGAACCGGAGTACCCATGGCCCGAGCAGTCCGACGGTGACGGCGGCGACGACCAGGGCGCGCAGTCGGCGGGTGCCCGGCCCGAAGAGCAGGAGCAGCAGGCAGGCGACCAACATGATCGGCAGGGTGGCGGGGACGACCGCGGCGAGCAGGGCGCCGCCGAGCCCGGTGGCGAAGGCCGCGGTGTAGGTCCCGGTCCGGGAGCAGCACAACACGAAACCGGCCACGACCGGCGGGATGAGGATGTGGGCGAGGACCACGGTGAGCCGGCCCTGGGCCAGCGCCGAGGTCAGCACCCCGGCGGTCCCCCAGGCCAGCGCGACAAGTCCGCGGAACCACCGCGACCTGGTCGCCACCCGCCCGACCAGGTATGCCGAAACCGTCGCCAGCGGCATCGCCGCCAACAGCAGCCACGCCACGGTGACCGACGCGGGCGAACGGCCGGCCCCGACATACGGGACGCGTTCGACGAGCCAGGTCAGGCCGGCCAGGATCGCGGTGGCCGGACTCGTGGTCGTACCCGAGCCCAGGCCGGAGCCGTGCCACGAGTCCACGAAGGCGTGCCACAGTCCCGCGGAATCCGTTGCCGCAGCACGCAACTCGCCGCCCGCGACGCCGGTCGTCGTGGCGCCGAGCAGACCCGCCCGGATGGCCTCGCGCCAGGTGACCAGGCTCGCGGCGATCGCGACGAGGGCGGCCAGGAACCCGGGATTGGTGACGATCCGCCGGGGCAACGAGGCCGGCAGGTGATGCAGGGCGTCCAGCGGGTCGAGCGGGTCGGTGCCGGGTGAACCGCTGGTGGGTTCGCCGACGGCGCCGACGGCGCCGGCGACCGCGACGGCACGCCGGGACCGCACGGGCGTCACCGCGTCGGCGATGGCGTCCAGCGCCTTGCGGTTGGCCGCGCCGGCGGAGACGAACAAGGTGGCCAGGTCGCGTCGTCGAACGGTGCGGGTATGCCGGTGCCGCCACCGCGCCGAGAGCCCGCGCCACGGCGCGACGAGGGCGCCGATGTCGGCGAACTCGGCCCACGCGGCCCGCGGCCGCTTGACGACGAGCAGGGCCGCCGCGGCGCCGATCGAGGTCGCCACGATCCACAGCGCGAGGAAGGGTGCGGCCAGTGGCGAGCACTGGGTGAGGGCGACCCGGCGGGCGGCCCGGCGCTGACGGGCCCGGAACCGACCCGAGCCGCCGACTCGCTCGCCGGAGTAGCTGGCGGCCGCGTCGCGCACGACCGCCTGTGGGACGACGACGACCCGTCGACCCGCGGCCTGGGCCCGCCAGCCGAAATCGAGGTCGGCGCCCTGGCTGTCGAAGGCCGTGTCGAACCCGCCCAGTTCGTCGAACACGGTGCGGCGTACCAGCATCCCGTTGCTGCCGACCGCGAGGGTGTCGCTGCGATGGTCGTACTGGCCCTGGTCGACTTCCCCGTATGCCGGTGCGGCCAGCGAGCGTCCGGTGCGGGTGACCTGCTGGCCCATCTCGACGAAGCGTCGCGGGTCGTCCCAACTGACGACCTTGGGGCCGGCGACCGACACCGACGGCGAACGGCGGACCGCGTCGAGCAGTCTGGACAGGGCCGTGGGTTCGGGCGCACCGTCGTCGTGCAGCAGCCACAGCCAATGGTCGGGACCGGCCGTCGCCAAGGTGTCGACGGCACGGCGGACCGCCTCGCCGAAGGCGACGGGGCGCTCCAGCCGGATGACCCGCAGGTCCGAGACAGCTGAGCGGATTGCCTGGTGGCCGGCGATGACGGCGGGCGACTCGTCGCTCGAGGCGACGTCGACGATGGTCAGCGTGTCCGGGAGCGTGGTGGAGCGGACGAGGGCGTCGAGGTGGTCGGGCAGCCAGCGGGCGCCGTTGTGCACGACGAGCACGGCGTCGACGAGCGCTCGCCCGGATCCGTTGGGGGTGCTGTCGGGTGCGCCGGGTAGCCGGTCGGGCCGGGCCGGTGGATCCGACTCGGTGCCCGGTCGAACGATGCCGCTGAGCGCGGTCACACCGCGCGCTTCTTCAGCTTGCGGCGCTCACGTTCGGACAGCCCGCCCCAGATGCCGAAGCGCTCGTCGTTGGCCAAGGCATACTCCAGGCATTCGGAGCGCACCTCGCAACTCACGCAGACCTTCTTGGCCTCGCGGGTGGAGCCCCCCTTCTCGGGGAAGAACGCCTCCGGGTCGGTCTGGGCGCACAGCGAGCGCTCCTGCCAGGACGCCTCGACCTCGGCAGCCGAGACATCGGTCAGCGGCAGGTATGCCGTGCGGCCGGATCCGTCGAACCCGTCGCCGCTGTGGCCGGGCACCGCGCTGAGCCCTTTTCCGAAGGCCCCCGTGCCCATTGCGCCGGTTGTCCCCATTGCGCTGGTTGTGCCGATCCCTCCGCTGACGAGCGACATCTCGTGCATCGCGCCCTCCTCGACCCTGGTCGTATGCGAGGAAACCCTGCTCCGGCATACGGCGATGAACCACGTGGGTGAAATTACAACCGTGTAATCCCCGTTTCGTCAAGGCCGACTCGAAAATCGCTCACAGCGCATCCGGAAAATCCAGCGCGACACGCCGAAGGTCCCGCATACCCGGTTTGCCCTGACATGCCCGATTTGCCGGGCTGGCCGCCTTCGACAGGTGGCTGTCGACCCGACCCCGGCCCGCTCGATGACAGACTTTGCCCATGCGCATCACCGCTCTCGCCGGCGGGATCGGCGGCGCCCGATTCCTGCGTGGCCTCCTGCACCACCTCCAGCGGACCCCCGATCTCGCGGGCTCCACCGTCACGGTGATCTCGAACACCGGCGACGACATCACCTTGCACGGGCTGCGGATCTGCCCCGACATCGACTCGGTGCTCTACACCCTGGGCGGCGTCGGCGACGGCGAGCGTGGCTGGGGTCGCGCGGACGAGACCTACCACGCCCAGGAGGAACTCACCGCGCTCGGCTCGGGCCCCGCGTGGTTCACCCTGGGCGATCGGGACCTCGGCGTCCACATCGCCCGCAGCCAGCTGCTCGGCCTCGGCCATTCGCTCAGCGCGGTGACCGCCCGGCTGGCCGACCGGTTCGGGATGCCGCAGCGCGGGGTGACGGTCCTGCCGATGTCCGACACCCCGGTCGAAACCCACGTGGTCGTCGACCTCGGCGAGGGTCCGACGGCGATCCACTTCCAGCAGTGGTGGGTCGAGTACCGAGCGGCCGTCCCCGCGCAGCGCTTCGTGTTGGCCGGGCTGGAACGCGCCCAGCCCGCGCCGGGGGTTCTGGAGGCGATCCGGGAGGCCGACGTCGTGCTGCTCCCGCCGAGCAATCCGGTGGTCTCGATCGGCATCATCTTGACCGTTCCGGGGGTTCGCGAGGCGTTGCGGGAGACCTCGGCGCCGGTCGTCGGGGTCTCTCCGATCGTCGCCGGTATGCCGGTGCGCGGACACGCCGACGCCTGCCTGGCCGCGATCGGCGTCCCCTGCACCGCGATGGGCGTCGCCGGCCTGTATGCCGATTTCCTCGACGG
>JBDIAR010000132.1:0-9753 GCA_039812545.1 Dermatophilaceae bacterium
TGCGCGGTATGCGGTTTGCGGCTCGCAGTCCGCGGGCTCAGCGGACCTCGGTGATCTCCGGTCCGCGTTCGAACGGGTTCAGGTCGTCGGTGCTCTTGGCGGCCGGGGTGGCGGCGGCCGCATCGGCCGTCGCCGGCTCGTCGGCGAGTTCCTCGACACCGGCCGGCAAGGTGAGCGGCAGGACCTCGCGCGGGGCCATCGGTTCGGACCCGCGGTCGACCACGCACGAGGCGATCAGGGCGTCGACCTCGGGGGCCGCATCGGGATCGACGGCGCCGAGTCCGTTGATGCTGGCCCGCAGGAACCACCGAGGTCCGTCGATGCCGACGAAGCGGACCGGCGCCATCACGGTGGACCCGCCCGGACCGGGGGCCGGCAGGAGGGCGCGCAACTCGGTGCCGAACGGCCCCTGCACCAGCTCGTGGGAGCCGCCCGCCTCGGCCACCTTCCCGGCGATCTCGGCGCGGATTTCGGGCCACATGCCCAAAGTCCGCGGCGCGGCATACACATTGAGTTGGATCGCGGTCTGCCCGAGCAGGGCGCCGACACCGACGATCTGCTGGGTTTCCTCGTTGACCTCGAGCTGCAACTGCAGGCCGGGCTCGCCCTTGATCCACAACGCGCCCAGGTTGACATAGGCATCGTGGTCGGTGACGTCGGCGGGGTCGGTCAATCCCGCGAAGGGCTGGAATGACCGGCTCGCCTCGACGGTCTCGACGTCCTCAAGCTCGGTGTCGCCGGACGGGTTCGCCCCGACCTCGTCTTCGGGGCCGGGGGCCGGGTCGGGGGTGGAATCGGTGCCCTTGCCCCTGCGAAAGAGTGCCACGTCGTCGTCCTTCAGTCGCGCTGGTGAGTCTCGTGGTGGTCAGAGCCGGCGAACCCGCCGCTTCGGCCGTGCCCAGTGTCGCCCCGATCGCTGGCCGGAAGCGAATCGACCTCGGCAAACTCGACCGTACACACCTGTTGGACGACGAGTTGGGCGATCCGGTCGCCGCGGCGGACCTCGAAGGCCTGGGCGGGGTCGAGGTTGACCAGGTTGACCATGATTTCGCCGCGGTACCCCGAGTCGATGGTGCCGGGGGCGTTGACGATGGTGATGCCGTGCCGATGGGCCAGTCCGGAGCGGGGATGCGTGAAGGCGGCGTACCCGAGCGGCAGCGCGATCGCGACACCGGTCGGGACGAGCGCGCGGTGACCGGGCGCCAGCGTGACCGGGGTCGCGGCATACAGGTCGAGTCCGGCGTCGCCGTCTCGAGCGTATGCCGGGACCGGCAGTTCCGGGTCGAGCCGACGCAGGAGCACCTCGGTCACGGCCGGCACCTGCGCGCACGACGAAGGGTCGGTCACGAGGACCGACCCTACCGGAGCGCGCATACCGGTCAGGCGCACTCCTTGCAGATCATGTCGCCGCCCTTCTCGACCGCGAGCTGGCTGCGGTGATGGACGAGGAAACAACGAGCGCAGGTGAATTCGTCGGCTTGGCGCGGGATCACGCGAACGGAGAGCTCCTCACCGGACAGATCGGCACCGGGCAACTCGAAGCCCTCGGCTTGGTCGGCCTCGTCGATGTCGACGGCTCCGGAACTCTTGTCGACACGACGGGATTTGAGTTCCTCGATCGAGTCCTCGGAGAGGTCCTCGTCAGTCTTGCGTGGTGCGTCGTAGTCGGTCGCCATGGTTGGGGGGGCTCCTCGTTGGGTGCGGCGTTCGTGCTGGTGAAGTCGGGATGATGTCGTGGTCGTGCAGGAGCACTCAACGCGCAAGTCTGCGGATTTGTGCCCACTAGTCAAGCCCCGGTTTGCGTGCTGAACCGGCGCGGCGCTGGCAGATTACTCGGTCCCGGCCGTTGGCGCTCGTCGAGGATCGCCTAACGTCCGTTTGGAGGTGCTTTGTCCGGTTCCGGGGTCCCGAGGCAGCAGGTCGCCGGGCAGTCGATCGGGGCGGAGGCCTGCAGACTCACCCGTTCGAGGAGAGCGTCTACCAGGTCCGACACGAAGGCCGGGTCCACCCCGAGGGTCGGGGTGCGGACCAGGCGAAGCCCGCGGTCCGCGGCTGTCTGCGCGGCTTGGGTGTCGAGGTCGTACACCACTTCCATGTGGTCGCTCACAAAGCCGATGGGGATGAGCACGACCGCCTGCGTGCTCGGTGGCAGCGCGGCGATCGCCTCGTTGACGTCGGGTTCCAGCCAGGGTTGGCCCGGTCGACCGGAGCGCGAACAGAACACCAGCTCCGGCTCCACCACCGGGCCACCCGCGGCCGCGATGGCGCGGGCGGTGTCGGCCGCCACCCGCCGATGCTCCGTGACGTAGGCGTGGCCCGGGCCGGTGCCGCTGGCGGCGGCCATGTCGGTCGGTATCGAATGAGTGACGAAAAGCACACGGACGGCGTCGGCGGCGAGCCCCGCGAGTGGACGCATCGCGGCCGCCGCCAGTTCGCCCATCCGGCGCGCGAAAACGGGGCGGACGGCATACGGGCGGACGACCTGGAAACGAAACGGTTCGGTTGTCGCGACCCGGTCGGCGACCTCGGCGAGATGCTCGCGGTAGGAGCGGCAGGAGGCATACCCGGAGTAGGCACTGGTCAGCAGGACGAGGATTCGGCGCCATCCGCGGCGGTCCGCCTCGGCGAGTACGTCGGCGGTGAACGGTGCGGCGTGTCGATTCGACCAGAGCAGGGGGGTGTCGATCCCCCGGCCGTCCAGTTCGACCCGCAACGCGGCCAGCAGCGCCCGGTTGTTGTCGTTGATCGGGCTGCGGCCGCCTCGTTCGTAGTAGTGCCGGCCCACCTCGCGCAGGCGCGATTCCGGTATGCCTTTGCCGCCGGTGACCGAGGTCAGGAACGGCAGGACGTCCTCGGCTCGCTCCGGGCCGCCGAACGAGAGCAGCAGGACGGCGTCGACGTCGGCCAACGGAGTGCGAACGGCGGATCGGGGGTCGCTGGTCACCATGGCCTCAGCATCCCAGCCGGAAGGTGGTCGGCATACGACCGGGCAGCGGCGTGGTCGCGCCCTGGGACGTGCCGCAATGACTAGAGTCATCGCAGATCGACGAGGAGTGTGACCGATGGAGGAACTGCGGCTGGTCGGCGTCCACGAGGACGGCGAGCACCTTCTGCTCTCGACACCGGATGGCCGACGGTTCCGGCTGCCGCTGACCGACCAACTCGTGCAGGCGGCGCGTATGCCGCGGCGACCGAAGGTCGGCGAGCGCTCGGTGGAGATCCCCGAGGATGTCCGCCCCCGCGATATCCAGGCCATGGTCCGCGCCGGCATGACGGCCGCCGAGGTGGCCGAACGCTCCGGGTGGCAGCTCGACAAGGTCCGCCGGTTCGAGGCGCCGGTGCTCGCCGAACGAGACCACGTCGCCGCCCTGGCCCGGGCCACCCGGTTGCGCCCGCGCGGTGGATCCGGAGGTGGCCCCACGCTGGCCGCCCGGGTGTTGGAACGGCTGACCCAGCGCGGCGTCGAGACCGACGACGTCGTCTGGGACTCGTGGCGCTCCCACGAGGGTCACTGGGCCGTGGTGTTGACCTTCGCGGCCGGCGGCCGCCAGCGCCAGGCGACGTGGGCCTTCGACCCCTCGACCAGCCAGGTGCATCCGGCCGACGACGAGGCTCGCTGGCTGAGCGAGGACGAACGGTCCGGGCTGACCGGGCCGCTGCCCACGACGCCGGCGGAGTCCGTGGACCCCGCGGTCGGGGATGTCGCGACCCGGGCGCCGGGTCGGGCGCCTGCGCCGACCCCGACCTCCGAATCCGTGATCGGCGTACCCGGCGACACGGTGTACGACATCGAGGCCGACGAACGCGAAGGACGCCGACACGGTTCGGTGGATCTGATGGCCGCCGTCCGGGAGCGCACGGGGGTCAGGGCCCGGGGCCGTGCCGGTCGGCGTCGAGCGGACGCGCCCGTCCAGGCGCCGGCTCCCGCGGGCGAACCCGAGTTGCCGCTGGAGAACCTGCCGGCCGCAGTCACCGCGCCGGTTCCCACCTTCGTGCCCGACCCGGAGCCTCCCGTCGAGGTGACCGAAACGGCGGAGGTCGCGTCGAGGGGTCCGGTTGCCGACGAAGACCCGGCCCCGCAAGATGCTCCGGGAGATGCTCCGGAAGGTGCTCCCGGAGCCGCTCGGGAACGGGCCCCCGACCCGCTCGAGGAGTCGCCGCACGGCATACCGGACGCACCGGCGGAACCCATCCCGACAGCGGCCACGGACGCCACCACCGCCGAGGCCGAGGCCGCGGACCCGGACGTCAAAGAGGCCATCGGCGCACGGCGTCGGCGGCGCACCGGGCGGGCCAGCGTGCCGAGCTGGGACGACATCATGTTCGGCGCGAAAAGGGAGGAGGAGTCTCACCCGAGGGGCGCCGGGCCGGGTCCAAGCAGGGACGAGCAGGCCTGAGGGAGCAGGTTCCAGGGACTCAGCCCGGCGGCGGGCTGACCTCGACGTCGAACGGCAGCACCTCCGGCGACAGCGCGGCCGCCGCGGCCGCATGCGCGGTCATCCGGCGCATATAGTGCCGACGGCACAGGACCTCGTATTCGACGGTGAGCCCGGCAGCGCCCGCCGGGTCCGCCCCCCGCGCGACGTCCCCCGTGACGTCGCCCACCACGACCTGTTCCCCTTCGGTGACCATCACGCCGTCGACGACGCGGGCGTTGGTCGTCGCGCGGCGGCCGCACCAACACAGCGCCTGGACCTGCAGGACCTCGACCCGGTCCGCGAGTTCGATGAGCCGTTTGCTCCCGGGGAACAGCTCGGTCCGGAAGTCCGAGGTGATGCCGAACGCGAACACGTCGATGTCCATCTCGTCGACGATCCGGGCGAGCTGTTCCACCTGGGCCGCCGTGTAGAACTGCGCCTCGTCGCAGATCAGGTAGTCGACCCGACCGCCCTCGGTCTGCACCTCGACGAGGACGTCCCAGAAATCCATCTCCGCCCTGACCTCACGGGCCCCGACCTGAAGGCCCAGCCGGGACGACAGCACCCCGCCGCCGGCGCGGTCGTGGCAGGTGAACGTCAGTCCGCGGCGCCCGCGACGGCGATGGT
Organism: Dermatophilaceae bacterium; assembly: GCA_039812545.1. Taxonomy (GTDB): domain Bacteria; phylum Actinomycetota; class Actinomycetes; order Actinomycetales; family Dermatophilaceae; genus JBDIAR01. The sequence goes on from JBDIAR010000132.1 coordinate 5,046, forward strand.
TGTAGTCCATCTGCAACGCCAAGGTGGACTTGCCGCAGTCCATCGTCCCGGAGAAGAACGCGAGGTCGGCCACGTCGGGCAACTCTAGCCGCCGCCGAATGGGCGCCGATCAGTTCGCGGGGATGGTGAGCAGGGGTATGCCGGTCTCCGCCGGGGTGACCGACCCGTGCCACCCGATCAGCGACACGTACTGGGCCCGTTGGGTGCTCGAGTCGACAACCGCGAGCCCGGGCGGCAGGATCGCGAACAGGTCGCCCAGTCGCGGCAGCACCTCGGGCCGGACCGCTCCGAACCACCCCGCGGCCACGAGTTCCTCGCGGGTCGCCAGCCACGCCCCCGGACCGAGGCGAGCGGCCCAGGTGTCCCGGACATCGGCCAGCGCCCCCGGTTCGACGTGCAGTTGGATGCTGCGGGGTTCGCCGGCGACGTGCCGGACGCCGACGCGCAGGTCGGGTTCGTATGCCAGGTCGATCCGGTCCGCATGCGGGACGTCGACCATGCCGTGGTCGGCCGTCACGTGGATCGACGTCCCCGGAGGCACGATGGCGGCCAGCATCTGCAGCGCACCGTCGACGGCGGTCAACTCCTCGCCCCACTGCCACGACTGGCAGCCGTGGACGTGCCCGGTCTTGTCCAGGTCCCCCCAGTACAGGTAGACCAGTCCCCGGTCGCTTTCCCGCAACGCCGACGCCGCGACGACACAGCGCTCTTCGAGGGTCCGGGCGGCCACGAACCGGCCCCCGCGCAGGGCGGCGTTCGTCAAACCCGAACCGTCGAAGAACCCCGGTCCGATCCGGGTCACCGGTATGCCGGCCGCCGTCACCTTCTCGAACACCGTCGGGTGGGGTTGCCACAACACCGGGTCCGGGCCGTCCTGCCAACTCAACTCGTTGAGCACCCGGTCGGTCTGCGGATCGAGGACCTCGAACCCGGCCAGGCCGTGCGCCCCGGGCGGCAACCCGGTCCCGAAGGTGCCCATCGAGGTCGCCGTGGTCGGCGGGAACCCGGCGTGCAGCCGTCGCCCCTCCCCCAGCAGCGACCGCAGAAAGGGCGCGTGTCCGCTCCGCGAGGTCAGCAGGTCGTAACCCAAGCCGTCGACGAGCACGACGACGGCGCGCCGCACCGGCGCGAGCCCCAGGAGCCGGCCCCCGCCCTCGACCCCGAGGGCGGCCGCGACGGACGGCAGGACCGAGGCGAGCGTGTCCCCCGACCAATCCGGCGGCCGCTCAGCCGACAAGGGGGTCACCGCCGGTCCCCGGTCCCGCTACAGGCCGACCGCGGTCGACAGCGACCGGGCGAACCCGATCGCCTGGTCCAGCACCCGCTGCCCGTCGGCATCGGCGCTGATCCGCAGCGCGATGTCGTCCGCCGCCAGGGTTCCCTCGAAACCGTGGTCGGCCTCGCAGGACGGGTCTCCGCAGCTGGCCGGCATAACGTCCAGACGACTCACCCCCGCCCAGCCCACGGTCAAGGTGATCTCCCGACCCAAGGTCCCCGGCCGGTAGGCACCCGGATCGGGCACCACGTGGGTGAGCATCACGCCGCGGACCGCGCGCAGCGGCACCCGTTCGGTGGTCGCCGTCGCGACCGAACGCCCGCCCTCGCTGCCGTCGTGGTCGTCGGCATGCGCGATGACCAGGGCCCCCGGCGTCGTCACCAGGACGGTGATGTGGCGGCGGACCGTCTCGTCGTCGAAGGTGGTCTCCTGGTGGACGAGGTAGTCGACGACGGCGTCGCCGGCCAGGGCATTGGCAACGACGTCGCAGACCAGCGCCGGGTAGTACCCCGCCCGGTCGATGTCGGTTCGGAGCGCCCCCGGCAACGTGGCGAAGGAATCGACGGGCGGCGGGTTGCGACGAGACGGCATACAAGGAATCCAACCACGTCGCGAGCCCCCGGCTCAGTTCATCGTCCGCCGATCCGAGTCCGCCCGTTCCACGCCCGGCCGCAGGACGATCTCGGCGCCCACGATGTCGACGCCGTCCGGCCGGGCCATCACCGGGTTGAGCCGGACGCGGGCGAGCTCGGGGTGGTTGTCGGCCATCAGCGACAGCCGTCCGATGACGTCACCGAGCGCGTCCAGGTCGGCGCGCAGCGCCCCCCGGTGGCCCATCAACAGCGGGGCGGCCTTGACGCTCGTGATCAGTTCGCGCACGTCGACGTCGTTGAGCGGCGGGATCCGGTAGGCGATGTCGCCGAGCAGGTCGGTCGGCGGTCCGGCCACCGAGAACTGGACGACCGGACCGAATAGACCGTCTTCGCTGCTGCCGATGACACAGGGCACGCCCGGTTCGGCCATCCGTTGGACGATGAACCCGTTCTTGCCCTCGTCGCCGGCGTGTTCGAGCAGCGAGGCGTATGCCTGTCGCAGGTTCGCGGCGTCGACGATGTGCCGACGGGTGCCGGCGAGTTCGGGCTGGTTGCGCAGCCAGGGCGAACGAGACTTGATGATGACCGGGTAGCCGAACTCCTCGGCCGCGAGCACGGCGGCCTCGACGTCGTGGACCAGCCGCAGCGGCCACAGCTTCAGCCCGTAGGTCTCCAGCAGCTGAGTGCGTTCGCCGAGGTTGAGGGACCGGTCCGCGGTCGCGCCGGCCAGCCAGCCGTCGATCAGGATCTCGGCGGCCTCGACATCCACCCCGTCCGCGCGGATCGGCAAACCCTGGTCCCGTCGGCGCCACTCGGCGTACTCGGTGAGCCGGGCGAGGGCACGCACGGCATACTCCGGCATCGGGAAGACCGGCAGGGCACGCTCCTTGGACGTCTCCTCCGGCGTGATCCCCTCGTGGATTTCGCGCATCCCGAGGAAGGTGGCGACCGTCGGCTTGTCGTACTCGGCGGCCACCTCGCGGACCGCCTGGGTGACGTCCTCGTCGGGCGCCACGAGCGGCGGGATGAAGCAGGCGACCACCGAGTCGACCGAGGGATTCTCGTATGCCTCCCGCAGCGCCGCGACGAAATCGTCCGCCGATGCCTCGGCGTCCAGGGCGACCGGCCCGTGGACGACGGTGAGCTTGCGCCGGCCGGCGATCTGGGCGACGAGCGCGCCGAGCGAGTCAGAGTTGCCGACGACGGCGATCCGGCGGCCCTCGGGCAGCGGCTGGTGCAGTGCGACCTGGACGACGTCGAAGAACTGGTGGGCGTTGGTGACCCGGATGACGCCGGCCTGGTTGAGCATCTCGTCGAACGCCTCGGGGGGCATGGAGGTATGCCGGATCCGGTGTCCCGGCGGCACGGCATACGTGGAGACACCCGAGGAGACGGCGACGATCGGCTTGGTCATCGCGACCTGACGGGCGATCCGGGAGAACTTGCGCGGATTGCCCATCGACTCCAGGTAGAGGCCGACGACGTGGGTGGATTCGTCGTCGAGGAACCACTGCATGAAGTCGTTGCCGGAGATGTCGACCCGGTTGCCGGCGGAGGCGAACACGGACACCCCGAGGTTGCGCCGGGCCGCACCGGCCAGCACGGCGATACCCAACGCGTGCGACTGAGAGAACAGCCCAAGATGCCCGGGCCGGGGCGCGGTCGGGGCGAGCGTGGCGTTGAGCATGACCTCGGGGTCGTTGTTGATCAGCCCGAAGGACGACGGCCCGAGAACCCGCATCCCGCCGAACCGGGCCGCCTCGCGCAACTCCTTCTGCAACCGGGCGCCGCGCTGCCCCGTCTCGGCGAATCCGGCGCTGACCACGACGACGGACTTGACGTCGGCGTCCGCGCAGTCCCGCACGACGTCGATCACCTCGGGGGCCGGGACGGCGATGATCGCGAGTTCGACCGGCGCGGGGATCTCGCTGATCCGGGCGAACGAGCGCATGCCCTGCACCTCGAGCGCCTCGTTGTTGACCGCATACACCGGCCCGGTGTAATCGCCGTTGAGGATATTGCGCAGGATCTGGCTGCCGACCGACCGACGCCGACGGCTCGCGCCGACGACCGCGACCGAGCGCGGGTAGAGCAGTGACCGGATCGACAGCGACTCGGCGCGGTGTTCGCGGGCCAGCCGGACGGCCTTGGACTGCTCGGTCGGCTCGATGTTGAACCCGACCTCGACGACGCCGTCTTCGAGGGTGTGCTGGACCTCGTAACCGGCCTCCTTGAACACGTTGAGCATCTTGCGGTTCTGCGGGAGGGTCTCGGCGGCGAAGTGTTCGACGCCCTTGTCGAGGGCGATCACGGCGAGGTGTTCGAGCATGACCGAACCGATGCCGCGGCCCTGATAGGCGTCGGAGATGTTGAAGGCGACCTCGGCCGACCGGTCGTCGATCTTGTCGTAGCGCCCGATGCCGATGATTCTGTCCTTGACCGTCGCCACCAGCGCCACCCGGTCGTCGTAGTCGACATGGGTGAACCGGTGGATGTCCTTCTCGCTGAGCTCGCGCATCGGCGCGAAGTACCGCAGGTAGATGGACTCCTCGGACTGACCGGCGTGGAAGGCGCGGATCCGGTCGGCGTCGGCGGGGATGATCGGCCGCACGTGCGCGACGCTGCCGTCGCGAAGGACCACGTCGGCCTCCCACTCGTGGGGGTACCCGGGCGGCAGTTCGTCGGCCATGCAGTCATGGTGTCATGGGCGCTGCGACTGCGACTGCCGTTCCTGCCGTGACGTCCACGACCTTTGTCCGGGTGGGCTCGGTGCCGTGCGGTACGTGTGCCGGCCCGCGGTTGGGCATGAGGACGGCAAGATGGCGGCAAGATGGCGGCA
>JBDIAR010000133.1:0-9646 GCA_039812545.1 Dermatophilaceae bacterium
ATTTCGCCCGATCGGGCGATTTTGTATGCCGCTCCCGCGATCCGGTCCCCGATTTCGCCCGATCGGGCGATTTTGTAGGGCAACCCCGTACCGGCACCTGACAGATCGGTGACAGGGCGGCGCCAGAGCCGCCCGCGACGCTGTGCTCCTCATTCCACATCCGAGGAGTACCCCATGCCCCAACATCCGCAACTGACGATCACGCACCAGCCCCCGGGCCGGCAGCCTGCACCCGGTGACCCCGCATCCCACGGACCCCGCATCCCGTGGCCGGGACGCCAACGCAAAAGGCGACGCCGGCCACCTCTGGATCCCCTGGCCACCCTGCGCATCACCGACCTGGCCGCGGGGGACACCGAAACGGTGGCCGAGGTCTTCACTGGACTGTCCGACGACTCGCGGTACCTGCGCTTCCGCACCGGCTACCACCACCTGCCCAACGGCACGCTGCGTCTGCTGGCCGACGTCCACCCCGGTCACCACGTGGTGCACGTCGCCCGGGTCGGCGATCGCCCGGTGGGGCTGATCCGCTGGGTCCGGCTGGCCGACCGGCCCCAGGCGGCCGAACTGGCGGTCGAGGTGATCGACGTCCTCCAGGGCCGCGGGATCGGCACCGCGCTGTTCGAGGCCGCGGTCCGGTCGGCGGACGCCGCCGGCATCGACGAACTGGTCTTCTTCGTCGCGTCCGACAACACCGCCATGACCGGGTGGCTGCGGCTGCTCGGCGCCACCCATGCCCCCGACGACCCCGACGAGCGCCGACTGCCCATGCGGCACGCTCTCACCCGGGTTGCCTGACCGGCTTACGACGAGAGGACCTTTCGTGACCACGAGCCCCATCATCGGCCGGTATGCCAGTGGCGCCACGCGCGCCGTTGTGCGCCCAGATGGCATCGATCTGACCGGAACCACCGGTGAGGTCTCGATTCGATTCGCGCTACCCCCGATCGGCCGCCCCCACTTCCCGCCGCCGTTCGGCGGCGCCACGACGGGGCGGGTCCTCGACGGCGGTGCGCTGACGGCTGCGGCCGCCGGGACGGTGCCCGACCTGGACGCCCTGGTGCGCACGGCCCTCGCAGGGCGCCTCGCGTTGATCCCGACGGGAGGCGGCGCTGCGGTGCCATTGGAACTGGGGCAGCCACAGCCCGGGGATTCCGACGAGCCCGGCACCGTCCTGCTCGGCTACCCCCTGCACGCCGCAATCGCCACGACACCCGGGACGGCGGGGCTGGTCGAACGCACGCTCTACGACATCGCCATCCGCATCGAGGGCGCCACCGCGAGCGACCCCTCCAGCCCCTCCGACCCGGCCGCCGCCGGCGGTCCGGGAACCTGGCATGTCCTCGCCCCGCACGCGATCTACTACCGCGGAAGCTGGGCGGACTTCGGGATTGCCCATATCAGCGACTCCCACGTGGCCCGCCGGATCGACCAATTCCGCCCGACCCTGCACGACCTGGGTCGGCACGAGGCGGCCGAGCGCATGGTCAACTGGAACGACCGGTTCCGCGGCTTCGTCCGCTATGCCAATGCGCTCCACGACGCCGGTGAGCTTGACGTCATCGTCGCGACGGGCGACCTGTTCGACTACCAGTTCGAGGTCGACGACGATCCGGACGAGGGCGGCAATGCCGCGTTCCTGCGGCGGCTCATCCTCGGGACGGCACCGGGCCCCGACTTCCAGGACGTGGCCGAACTGCGGGTGCCGATCCTCATGACCCCCGGCAACCACGAATACCGCCGCGCGCCCTACCATCTCGTCTTCGACGTCGAGCTGGCCGGCATCGGGGTGCGCCGGATCCGCAACTTCTCGGGCTACCACCTGCGCGAACCCGATGCCATGGCCCTCGGCAACGCGCTCTACTTCCCCGGCGGCTCGCACGTCCCCGGCCTCGGGCGCGCCGACGCCGAGGCGATGGTCGCCGTCGAACCCACCCTGCGCACCTTCCGGGAACAGCTCGCCGACACCACGCCACACGTCGTCGAACTCGGCCCGCACCGGATCGTCCTCGTCGACAGCGCCCACGACGTCGGCATGGTCACCTCGATCTGGGACGCCGTGCGGGCCTGGTTCGGCACCCTCGACGAGGACGAGGCTACCTTCGTCGGCGGCTCCCCGAACTGCGAGGGCGTCTCAGACGAGGAGTATGCCGTCGCCGTCGCCGCCCTCTCCCAGGCGCCGCCGGAGGGCCTGGTGATCCTCGGCCTGCACGCCCCGCTCGTCAACATCTGGAACACCGAGTACCCGTACTTCCTGCGCGAGAGCCAGCGTCCGCACCTGGACGCCCAGGCCTGGTGGTTCGTCGCCCGGCACACCAAACCGCTCGCCACCTTGGACAAGGACTGGGTCCGCGACCGGCATCCGCAGTGGTTCGGGCACCCTGGCAAGCCACCGGCATACGTCAAACGCGGCGACACGGCCGACCTGCTCGACTTCGGCGTGTCCCGGGGGCGCTCCGACGACCTGTTGCGGATGCTCGCCGGAGACGGCACGCCGGACGGCCGACGCGGCGACGTCGTGCTCGCCGGGCACACCCACCACCACAACGAGCTGACCATGCGTCCGGTCGAGGGTGGTCTCGCGTTCTACCACGACTTCTACACCCAGAACCCGCGCCGGTGGTACCCCAGCCGGTTCGTCACCGCCGATGACGTGCAGCGCAGCGCCCGCAGCGGTGCCTCGACGAACCCGCCGCGGTATTCGGTCGCCACGACGACGACCTATGTCGAGGTCGACCCCGACGCGCTGCCCGGGCTCGACCCGTGGCCGATGCCGACGCGCGCGCACCACGACCACATCGTCCAGGTCCCCCCGTATGCCGGGCCGCTCGACGAGGCGCCCGACGCCCGCGACTGGTGGGACGGGCACCGCCCCCTGCTCCTGCAGACCGGGGCGCTCGGGCCGATGGAGAACCATCAGGTCAGTTTCAGTGGTTTCCGGCTGCTCACGGTGCGGGACAATGTGATCCAGCGGATCCGGTTCGTCTCGATCGAGACGCTGGAGCAGCACGGTTTCGACCTGCCCTTGGATCGAGCAAGCGCCGTCGAGCCGCCGCGGGCGGTGCGCCACGTGGAGCGCTCGCGACGGTTCGGGTCGCCCGTGGCGGGGGCCGGGGCTGCCTGCGTCGTGCTACCGGGGGCGGCGGCAACCCATTCGCTCGTCTACCGGGACCGCGACGGGTTCCTCACCGAGCTGTGGGACGTCCCCGGCTCGGCCGGGGCGGGACGGCTCGCCGGTGCCGACCTGGCACCTCCGGCGTCGACCTCCGTCTCGTCGGATCCGGTGGCCTATCGCGATCCCCTCGGCGTCAACGTCGTCGTCTACCGGGCGGGCGACGGCTCGATCCATTCGCTCTACTGGAGCGGCACGCAGGCCGCCGGGCACGACGCCCTCAGCGCCGCGGCGGGCACCCCGACCTCGGCGGGACGGCCCACGGCATACGCCCTGGCCGGAATGAACCACATCATCTATCGCGGTGACGACGGACGGCTGCACGAACTGTCCTGGACGGGGACCGACGCCGTGTCGGGGGTATGCCTGTCCGACTACGTCGAGGCGCCACGGGCGTCCGGGGATCCGTGCGGGTACCCGGTGACGACGGCGAGCGGTGCGGTGCAGAATGTCGTGGTCTATCGCGGCGACGACGGGCACGTCCACTCGCTGTACTGGTCGGACGGACCGACCGGCCACGACGCCCTGTCCGGGTACGTGGGGTCGCCGCCGGCGGCGGGCGATCCGGTCGGGTACTACCGAGCCGACGACGACTCGCACCAGGTCGTCTATCGGGGGGTCGACGGACACCTGTACGAGATCTGGTGGGTGGGGGCCGCGCCGGCGTCGGTGTGGGATCTGACCGCGACCGCGGGCGGTCCCGCGGCGGCGAGCGACCCGAGTTGCTGGTACGTCCCCGAGTCCGGCATCAAGCACGTGGTGTATGCCGGTACCGACGGTCACGTGCACGACCTGGCGTGGGCGCCCGGCGGGGGGATCCCGGTGTGGACGGATCTCACGGCGGCTGCGGCGGCCCCGCCGGCGGACGGTCGTCCGGTGGTGTTCTCGCTGCCGGGGTCGCCGCAGTGCCGGGTGGTCTACCGCGGGCGCGACGAGCATCTCCACGAACTGCGCTGGGACTGAGCGATGTTCCGGCGAGCACGAGCTCGGCATACTGTGTGGCTCGAATCACACCTGGTGTGATTCGATGAACCGGTGCATGTCGGGGTGCTCGGGCCACTGCTCGTGCTCCGGGGCGGACGCGACGTGACCCCCCGGGGCCGTCGGCCACGCGACCTGCTCACCGTGCTGCTGCAACGCCGCGGCACCTTCGTCCCACCGGAGGTGCTGCTGGACCTGGTGTGGGACGACCGCGCCCACGACCTGAGCGTCGCGGCCGTCCACACCGTCGTCGCCCGGTTGCGCCGCTCGATCGGTGCCGATGCCGTCCAGACCCACGACTCCGGGTACCGGCTCGCGCCCGAGACGACTACGGACGCGCAGACGTTCGCCGACCTGGTCCGCCGAGCCCGGGAGGCCGGTGCTGCGGGACGGGCCGCGGAGTCGGTGGCCGGCTACCGGGAGGCGTTGGCGCTCTGGCGGGGCGAGGTCGCCTTCGACGGGAGCCGAGACGATCTCGTCATCGGCGCCCGGACCCGGCTGACCGAACTGCGCACCGCGGCCGCGGAGGACTTGGCCGCCGCCCTTCTGGCCCTGGGCGACGCGGCCCACGACGACGAGGCGCTCCAAGTTTCCACGACCCTCATCGCCGAGCAGCCGCTGCGCGAACGGCCGTATGCGTTGGCGATGCTCGCCGCCTACCGATCCGGTCGGCAGGCCCAGGCGCTCAAGATCTTCCGGGATCTGCGAACCCGGCTACGAGACGAGCTCGGCGTCGACCCGGGTCCCGATGCCGCGGCACTGCATACCCGGATCCTCGCGCAGGACCCCTCGCTGGCCGCCCGGTCGACCCCCGCGGACAGGCCGCCGGCCCGGGTCACCGTCCGCGGGGCCGCCCTGCCGGTCCCGCCGACGCCGACGATCGGTCGCGACGCGGACATCGAGGAGGTTCTCGCACACCTGAGCCGGGGCCGCCGCCTGGTGACCATCGTCGGACCGGGCGGAGTGGGCAAGAGCCGGCTGCTGGCCGAGGTGGGCCGGCGTCTGGTGGACGGCGGCGCGCCGGAGATCGGGTACCTCGACCTCAGCGGGGTGGACGACGTCGAGGTGACCGAGCTGGCGGAGGCGGCGGCACTGGCATACGGCATCCCGTCGTCGGGAGATCCCGTGGACGCGATCTGCGGCTTCCTCGGCCGCCGCGACGTCGTCGTTCTGGTCGACGAGGCGGAATGGGCCCTGGATGGCGTCGCCGCGCTGGCCGAGGCGCTGCTGTCGCGCTGCCCGGCCCTGCGGCTCGTGGTCACCTCCCGCGTGGCCCTCGACATCGTCGGCGAACGACGGCTGGAACTGGGTCCGCTGCCGGTGCCGGCTGAGGGCTCCGGTCCGGACGAGGCTCGGACCAGCCCGGCGCTGCGCCTGCTGTCCGAGTTGATCGCCGATCGCGCTCCGGGCCTCGTCGTCAGTCCGGCCGACCTGGCGAGCCTCGGCGAGATCTGTCGGCGGGTCGACGGGCTGCCGCTGGCCCTCGAACTCCTCGCCGGTCACGCCCCGGTCGCCACGGTTGGCGACCTGGTCGCGCTGACCGACGATCCGCTAGAACTCGCCACTGCCGGCCGGGGGCGGTCCCCACGGCAACGGACATTGCGCGACGCCCTGCAGTGGAGCGTGGACCGGCTGGACGCCGAGCAGCGCCAGGTGTTCTGCCGACTAGGGGTGTTCGCGGGCCCGTTCGACCTCGAGGCAGTGCGCGCGGTGGCGGGCCCCGGTGATCTGGACGCGGCCGTTCGCGGCCTGGTCCGGGCGGCCCTTGTCCAACCGGAACGACGTGGCGGCTCCCTGCGACTGCGCCTGTTGCGCACGGTCCGTGACCTCGCACTTGAAGGCCTGAGCGAGTCCGGTGAGACGGCCGCCATCCGGCGTCGTCACCGGGAGTGGTATGCCGTGCGGTGGCGTGGCGCGGGCCTCTCCGACGACCTGATCGCCGATGTGCACGCCTCGTACGACGACTACCTGGAGGCCTTGCGCGACGCCCTGGCCGCCGGTGACGCCGCCGCCATGTCGGACCTCGCCGTGACCCTGTCGCGGCTGTGGCAGTTCACGGCGTCCCCGCGGCTCGGGCACCGGTGGACTCTGGCGGCTCTGGAGAGCCGCCGGCTGTCCGGGTGGGATCGGGCCCGTGTCCTGTCGTCCCACGCCGGCTTTCAGCTGGAGCTGTCGGTAACGGCCGCCCGGGCGGCGCTGGCCGAGGCCATACCCATTCTGACGGCGGTGCAAGACCACGCCACCCTCGTCCAAGCGCTGTTGGGTGCGGGGATCGAGCGCTATGTCACGGGGGATTTCGTGCAAGCCGCCGAGGATGCGGAACGCGCCGTCGGCGTCGCCCGCGATCACGCTCCCGGCGAGCTGGCGGACGCGCTGGCGGTGCTCGCGGCCTTCCGGGTCGCCATCGGCAAGCGCGACGAGGCGTTGGCCGCCGCCGATGAGTCGTGGGCGATGGTGCGGGCCGGCGTGTCGGTCACCGAACTCGTGGCGGTGGCGTTGAAGCTCTCACTGGCGCTCACCGAATCGGGTCATCCGGCACGGGCGCTCGAGATGGTCGAGCGCGCACTGGAGCGGTTGCGGACGACGCTCGGTGTTCCGCCGGCGGAGTCCCTCTTGATCAACGCCGGCTGGGCAGCGCTGGCGTGTGGCGATCACGCCCGCTCGCTGTACTGGTTCGCCGAGGCGGTCTCCTCCGGGGTGGCCGGCACGTTCGGCACCGCGGAGGCATTGTCGGGCGCCGGGGTGGCCCTGACCGAGTTGGCCCGGGCCGAGTCGGCCGCTACCGAGAACAGCCCCCCAGGGAGCACCGGCGCCGAGGCCAACTCGGACCGATTGGAGCGGACCCGCGAGGCGGCCGCCGTCGTGGCGGGTTCGGCGCACCTGTGCCGCACCCATGGGCTGACCCTGACGCCGTGGCAGCAGTCGCAGGTGAGGGCATACCGGGCGTCCGCCGAGTCCGAACACTTCACGGACTCCAGCGGATCGGCTGTGGCGCCCGGAGTCGCGAGCGCGATCACGGTGCCGGGAGAACCGGCGGCCGGGTGTGGTCCGGAAAGTGGCGCGCTCAAGCCATCGTTCGGTCACCTCGGTCCGTTGCCCGAAGACGTGGAGCTACTGGCCGTCCGACTGACCGAGATGGTGCGCTCCCGCGCGGTGGCCCTACGCCCTGATCCGATCCGGGCCTGACCGCCTGGATCGCGGCCCGCCCCTGACCGAGCCCGAGCCCCCAATTTCGCCCGATCGGGCGATTTTGTAGGCCGCCCCCGCGATTCGGTCCCCAATTTCGCCCGATCGGGCGATTTTGTAGGACAACGCCGGGCCGGTTGCGGCGACTCAGCCTGGCCGGTCAGTCGCCCTGGTCCAACAGGACCGTCGTCCCGGAGGCGATGTCTTCGGCGAAATCGCGCAGCAGCTCCGAGGCCGCCTCCACCGCGCTCAGCGTCCCGGCCATCACCTCGGCCTCGAGCGTCTTGCGCAACGCCATGACCGACGGGGAGCGCCGTATGCCGTCGGTCAGCTCGGTGTCGATCATCGTCCACATCCAATCGCGCTGCTGCTGGGCGCGGCGCCCGACAAGCGACCCCGCCTCTTCCAACGCCGATCGGTGGGCCAGGACCGCGGCCCACACCTCGTCCAGCCCGACCCCGGTCACCGACGACGACGTGAGCACCGGGGGCCGGCGCGCCGCGGGGTCGGAAATCATCAGCCGCATCGCGCCGGCCAGTTCGCGGGCAGCCACCCGCGCCTCGCGCTCGTGGTCGCCGTCGGCCTTGTTGACCGCGATGACGTCGGCGCGTTCGAGGATGCCGCGTTTGATCCCCTGCAGCTGATCCCCCGACCGCGCGAGCGTCAGCAACAGGAAGGTGTCGACCATGTCGGCCACCGCGACCTCGGACTGCCCGACGCCGACCGTCTCGACGATGACCACGTCGTACCCGGCCGCCTCCAGCACGATCATCGACTCCCGGGTCGCCCGGGCCACGCCGCCGAGGTGGTTCCCCGACGGCGAGGGCCGGATGAACGCGTTGTCCGAGGACGCCAACTGACCCATCCGGGTACGGTCCCCGAGGATCGAACCGCCCGTCCGCGACGACGACGGGTCGACGGCCAGCACCGCGACGTGATGCCCGCGCTCGCACAGCCGGGACCCCATCGCGTCGATGAACGTCGACTTGCCCGCCCCGGGCACGCCGGAGATGCCCACGCGCACGGCACCACCGGCATACGGCTGGAGCTCGCGCAGCAGGCGCCGGGCCCGCGCCCGGTGACTGCGCCGGTTGGACTCCACCAGCGTGATCGCCCGGGCGATGTCGGCCCGTCGCCCCTGCCGCACGCCCTCGACGAGCGGGTCAGGCGTCTCGGTCATGAGCTCGGTGCGTCCTCCGCCGAGTCCTCCGCCGGGACCGACGCGATGAGCGTCTCGAGCAGTTCGCAGGCCGCCGCCGGGATATTCGTCCCCGGCGGGTAGATGGCCGCCGCGCCCGCCGCCCGCAGCTCATCGAAATCCGCCGGCGGGATGACTCCGCCGACGACGACGAGCATGTCGGGACGACCGGCCGCGGCCAACTCGGCCTTCAACGCCGGCACGAGGGTCAGGTGACCCGCGGCCAGCGAGGACACCCCGACGACGTGGACGTCGGCCTCGACGGCCTGACGCGCCACCTCGGCGGGGGTCTGGAAGAGCGGGCCCACATCGACGTCGAAACCGAGGTCGGCGAAGGCCGTCGAGATGACCTTCTGCCCTCGGTCGTGGCCGTCCTGGCCCATCTTGGCGACGAGGATCCGGGGCCGGCGGCCCTCGGCGTCCTCGAACGCGGCGACAAGTTCCTGGGCGCGTTCGACGTCTCCGCCGGCGCCCGATTCGGTGCGGTACACGCCACTAATTGTGCGGATCTGCGCGGTGTACCGCCCGAACACCTTCTCCAACGCCTCGGAGATCTCGCCCACAGTCGCCTTGGCCCGGGCGGCGTCGATCGACAGCGCGAGCAGGTTGGTGTCCGGCCCGGACTCCTTGCCGGCGGCGTCGGTCAGCTTGGCCAGCGCCGCGGCGACCGCCGCCTCGTCGCGCTCCTCGCGCAGCCGGCGCAGCTTGTCGATCTGTTGCGAGCGCACCGAGGCGTTGTCGACCTTGAGCACGTCGATGCCGGCGTCGTCCTCGAGGAGGTACTTGTTGACGCCGATGACCGGCTGGCGGCCGGAGTCGATCCGGGCCTGGGTACGGGCCGCGGCCTCCTCGATGCGCAGCTTGGGGATCCCGGCCTCGATCGCCTTCGCCATCCCGCCGGCCTGCTCGACTTCCTGGATGTGTGCCCAGGCGCGGCGCGCGATGTCGTACGTGAGTTTCTCCACGTATGCCGATCCGCCCCACGGGTCGACGACCCGGCAGGTCCCGGACTCCTCCTGGAGGAAGAGCTGGGTGTTGCGGGCGATCCGCGCCGAGAAGTCGGTGGGCAGGGCGATCGCCTCGTCCAGGGCGTTGGTGTGCAGCGACTG
>JBDIAR010000134.1:0-9478 GCA_039812545.1 Dermatophilaceae bacterium
CTCGCGAACGAGGGAACCGACCGGATCTTCGTCCTCGTCGTCGAGTTCGGGAACGAGCAGTACCCCAACCCGATCTTCCAGGGCCCGCCCGCGGACGGCAGCACGACCGACGTCACCGGACCGCTGCACAACGAGATCCCGGCACCGGACCGCAGCGTCGACAACACCACCTTGTGGCAGGCCGACTACACCCCGGCCCACTACCAGGACATGTACTTCAACCGGATGAAGACCTACTACGAGACGCAGTCCTCGGGCCGCTACTCGGTCAGCGGCGACGTCCAGGGCTGGGTCAAGGTGCCCTTCAACGAGGCGCTCTACGGCCGGAACTACTGCGGCGGCATCGTCTGCAACACCAGCAAGGCGCTGGTGCGTGACGCTCTCGCCGTCTGGGTCGAGCAGCAGCTGAAGTCCGGCAAGACGATGGCCGACATCACGGCATACCTGAAGACCTTCGACCAGCAGGACCGCTACGACCTGGACGGCGACGGCAACTTCAACGAGCCGGACGGCTTCATCGACCACTTCCAGATCGTCCACGCCGGCGGCGACGAGGCCGCGGGCGACCCCCACCAGGGCACCGACGCCATCTGGAGCCACCGCTGGTATGCCAACCTGCAGGGCGGCGGTCCCGGTGGCATGGCCGGGGTCAACATCGGCACGAACGGCGGGCTGGTCAACAGCTCCCTCGTCCCGAACAACGCGACCGGGGTCTGGGTGGGCGACTACACGATGCAGCCGGAGAACGGCGGCCTCGGGGTGTTCGCCCACGAGTACGGCCACGACCTCGGTCTGCCGGACCTCTACGACACCTCCGGCAACACCGGCGGCGCCGAGAACTCGACGGCCTTCTGGACGCTGATGTCCTCCGGCGCCAATATCGGCGACGGCAGCCCGAAGGGCATCGGCGACGCCCCGACCGACCTCAGTGCGTGGGAACTGCTCCAGCTCGGCTGGCTGAACGCGCAGGGTGCCAACGGCCCGTTCTACCAGGTCGTCAAGGCCGGCGAGAAGGCCAACGTCAAGCTCGGCCCGAATGTGCCGGCGACCAAGTCACCGCAGGCCCTGATCGTCACCCTGCCCGACAAGAAGGTCGACAAGAAGGTCGGCCCGGGAGCGGAGGCCGGCGACTACTTCGCGGCCCTCGGCGCGGCCAACTCGACCGCCACGTTGACGGCCTCGGTCGCCGGGTCCAGTCTGACCGCCAAGGTGCGGTACGACATGGAAGAGGACTACGACTACGCGTACCTGCAGGCGCAGGTGGGCGGTGCGTGGGTCTCGGTGCCGACCAACCTGTCCAGCGCGACCACCCCGTACGGGATGACCGGGACCTCGGCCGGGTCCGCCACCGGCGCCTGGGTCGACCTGACGGCCACCTTGCCGGCGGGGACGACGGCCGTCCGGTTCGCCTACTCCTGCGACCCCGCGGTCTTCGGGGAGGGCTTCTTCGTCGACTCGGTCGCGGTCGACGGCAAGGCGGTGGCCGACTCGGCGTGGACCCTCGACGGCTTCCAGCAGGTCGTGAACGGCGTCATCGTTCAGAAGTTCTTCAACGCCTATGTCGCGGAGAACCGTCAGTACGACGGCTACGACGCGTCGCTGAAGACGGCATACAACTTCGGCTTCCTCGACTCCCGTCCGGACTGGGTCGAGAACTACCCGTACCAGAACGGCCTGCTCGTCTGGTACTGGAACGAGCAGTATGCCGACAACAACGTCGGGGAGCACCCCGGCGGTGGTCTGCTCCTTCCGGTGGACGCCCACCCGACGTTCCACCACTACACCGATGGCACGCTGATGCGTCCGCGGCTGCTGTCCTACGACTCCACCTTCGGAGTCCGGGCCACCGACGCGATCACGGTCCACAAGAACGGCGTTGCCGCCTCGATCCCGTCGCAGCGGGCCGTCCCGACCTTCGACGACACCAAGACCTGGTGGTACAACTGCGACTCCGACGCCTGCACGGGTTCGCATGCCGGGCGGTACCAGCCGGGCTGGGTCGGTGTCGACGTGCCGAAGACCGGTACGACGATCACCGTCACCGGGCTGGGCAACGGCGGTCACCTGAACCTGACGGTGGGTCCCAAGAAGTAAGTGACGAATACCCCATGATTGGGGGTACTCCGTGGTGCCGGACCGACCACGGGGTGCCCCCAATCGCCGTCTCCGAACGGAGTCCCGACAGCCATGCCGAGTCTGACCCGCATCGAGTCCACCGACCGCTTCGATCTCATCGACGTCACGTCGTACGAGGTCGACCTCGACCTCGACCAGGGTGACCAGCTCTTCGGCTCGGTGACGACGGTCCGGTTCGCGGCCGCCCGGCCCGGCGCCGCGAGCTGGATCGACTTGCGCGCCAAGGAAATCCACGAGCTGACCCTGAACGGTGCTGCCCTCGATCCGGCGTCCGTCGTCGAGGGTCGACTGCCGCTGCCGCACCTGGCCGCCGACAATGTGCTGCACGTCCGGGCCACGATGAGCTACCGGCGGGACGGGCAGGGGTTCCACCGGTCGATCGACCCGGCCGACGGCCGGCACTATGTTTACGGGCACCTCTTCCTCGACGCCGCACCCACCGTCTACGCCTGTTTCGACCAACCCGACCTCAAGGCCCCCTACACCGTGTCGGTGCGGGCGCCGGAGGACTGGATCGTCATCGGCAACGGTGCGGCGACGAGGGGTCCCGACGGGATCTGGCGGCTGGCCACCACCGCGCCCCTGGCGACGTACTTCGTCACCGTCTGTGCCGGTCCCTACGCGAGTGTGTATGCCGAACACGACGGCATCGCGTTGGGAATCCATGGGCGCCAGTCACTTCGGGCCGCACTTGAGGGTCAGGGCGATCAGATCCTGGAGATCACCCGCCGGTCGTTCGACTACTACCACGGACTCTTCGGGATCAGGTACCCGTTCGGCGAGTACCACCAGGTCTTCGTCCCGGAGTTCAACGCCGGGGCGATGGAGAACCCGGGCTGTGTGACCTTCCGCGACCAGTTCCTGTTCCGCGGCGCCGCGACCCGGGCCGAGGTCCTCACCCGCGCCAACACCATCGCCCACGAGATGGCGCACATGTGGTTCGGCGACCTGGTCACGATGAAGTGGTGGGACGACCTGTGGCTCAACGAGTCCTTCGCCGAGTACATGGCCAGCCGAACCCTCGTCGCGGCAACCGAATTCACCGATGCCTGGGTGCAAAGCGGCAGCACACGCAAGGCCTGGGGGTATGCCGCCGAACGCTCACCGAGCGCCCACCCGGTCGCCGGTTCACCGGCGCCGGACGCCGAGTCCGCACTGCACAACTTCGACGGCATCTCGTATGCCAAGGGCTCCAGTGCGCTTCGCCAGCTGATCGCCTATGTCGGCGACGAGTCCTTCGTGGCGGGCGTATCGGCATACTTGCGCGAATTGGCATACGGCAATGGGACATTCGCCGAGTTCCTGGCCGCCGTGGAGCGCGCGAGCGGCCGAGACCTCGGCGAGTGGACGCGCGGGTGGCTGCTCACGACCGGCCGGGACCGGATCGGTGTCGAGCTGACCGAGGCGGCGGACGGGATGATCGCGGCGGCGGAGGTGGTGCGCACACCGCCGGTCGATCATCCCGCGGATCGGCCGCACATCTTCGAACTGGCCGGGTTCGACGGGGGGAGTGAGACGTTCAGGTTCCCGGTCCGGGTGGTCGAGGAGCGAACCGCGTTGCCGGAGTTGGTCGGTCGTCGTCGTCCAGCTCTCGTGGTGCCCAATGCCGACGACCTGACCTGGGCGGCGGTGGCGTTCGACCCGCGAACGGCGGCCGGCTTGGCCGACGGCTTGGGCCTGATCGGAGACGCCAACACCCGGGCCATGGTGTGGACGGCGTTGGAGGACGCCGTTGATCGCGCGGAGTTCGACCCGCGCGAGTTCCTCCGGGCGGTAGCCGTGTCGTGGCCCCTGGAGACCAATGTCTCTGTGCTGTCAAGAGTTTCGCTTGGAAGCCTGCTCCCGGGCACCGGAGCCTTCGGGATCGCCGAGCGATACCTGCCCCTTGCCGAGCGTGAGGCCGGGCTGGCCGCGATCGCCGGAGCCGCAACCGGACTGCTGGCGGAATGCGCGGACGACGACAGCCGACTCCTCCCGGCGGCGAAGGCACTCGTCGCGACGACGGCTGATCCGGACCTTTTGGGTCGATGGCTGAACGGCGAGGGCCTGCCCACGCCGCTCGTCGGCGACGCCGACTTCCACTGGGCGGTCGTCCTGCGCGCCGCGACCCTCGGACTGGTCGACGCGTCCGGCATACAGGCCTTCCTCGACGCGGACGACACCCTGACCGGCAAACTCGCCGCGCTCACCGCCCGCGCGGCGCTGCCCGACGCACGAGACAAGGCCTGGGCCTGGCGCGAAATCGTTACGGACAGCGGCCGATCGAACTACGAACTCAACGCGCTGGCCCATGGATTCTGGCTGTGCCCGCCCGTCGACTTGGTGCAGGAGTATGCCGAACGCTACTTCGTCGACATCCCACTGCTGTCGTCGTGGGTGGGGGAAGACGCATTGGCTCGCGTGGTGACATTCGCATTCCCCTCGGTGATCGACGACGCTGTCGTCGCCGCGGCGGCGGCCACTCTGGACCGCACCGATCTGACGCCCGCGGTGCGTCGGTCCCTCGTGGACGCCGACGCGCTGGCGCGCGAGGTCCTCGCCTCGCGGGCCGCCTTCCCCGGCACCCTCCCCGCTGCCGGCTGAGACCGGCGCTGCGCCGGGGTCGTGCCGGCCCTGTCCATGCGGTAGGTTCGAGCCACCCACCGCGGGAGCTCTGGCAAGGGCTGAGATCGGGCTGACGCCGCCCGGACCGTTCGAACCTGTCCGGACAATGCCGGCGTAGGAAGGAAGGGCCCGCAATGGCCGAATTGCATGCCCAGCACCGACTCGCTCATCTCGATGACGCGGACCTGCGGGTCCCGGTGACCGCGATCAGACTGCACGCGTCACCCGACGGCTCGCCGAATTCCGACGTCCACGTCTATCGGACGATGGGTCCGCAGCGCGATGACGCCGACCTATCGGCGGGCCTGAATTCGTTGCGGGAGAGCTGGATCGACGCTCGCGGCGACACCGAGGCGACCGCTTCGGGGGCTCGGCGCGCGATTCGGGGCCGCGCCGTCACCCAACTGCACTATGCCCGCCGTGGCGTCGTCACACCCGAAATGCGTTACGTCGCCACGCGTGAGGGCTGCGAGGTCTCGCTCGTCGTCGCCGAGGTGGCGGCCGGTAGGGCCATCATTCCCGCCAATGTCAACCATCCCGAGTCCGAACCGATGATCATCGGGCGTCGTTTCCTCACCAAGGTCAACGCCAATATCGGACACTCCGCCGTGGGCAGTTCCATCGCGGAAGAGATCGACAAGCTGCGCTGGGCCACGCGGTGGGGCGCCGACACGGTCATGGACCTCTCGACCGGTTCCGACATCCACGCGACCAGGGAGTGGATCGTGCGCAACTCGCCCGTCCCGATCGGGACCGTCCCGATCTACCAGGCGTTGGAGAAGGTCGACGGTCGCGCCGAACGCCTCACGTGGGAACTGTTCCGCGACACCGTGATCGAGCAAGCAGAACAAGGCGTCGACTACATGACGATCCATGCCGGTGTGCTCCTGCGCTATGTCCCGTTGACCGCGGACCGGATCACCGGCATCGTCAGCCGCGGTGGGTCGATCATGGCCGGGTGGTGCCTGGCCCACCACGAAGAGTCCTTCCTGTACACCCACTTCGACGAACTCTGCGAGATCTTCGCGGCATACGACATCGCCTTCTCCCTCGGCGACGGACTGCGGCCCGGCTGCACGGCCGACGCCGACGACGAGGCGCAGCTCAGCGAGCTGCGGACCCTTGGCGAACTCACCGAACGCGCTTGGGCGCACGACGTTCAGGTCATGGTGGAGGGGCCGGGTCATGTGCCGTTGAACCGGGTCGAGCGCAATGTCGCCCTGCAACAGCAGTGGTGCCACGGCGCGCCGTTCTACACGCTCGGCCCGCTCGTCACCGACATCGCGCCGGGCTACGACCACATCACCTCCGCGATCGGCGCGGCGGTCATCGCGATGCACGGCACCGCGATGCTCTGCTACGTCACGCCAAAGGAGCACCTCGGGCTGCCCAATCGAGATGACGTGAAGACCGGTGTCATCACCTACAAAATCGCGGCCCATGCTGCCGACGTCGCCAAGGGTCACCCGGGTGCGCGAGACCGGGACGACGCCTTGTCCAAGGCGCGCTTCGAGTTCCGCTGGCACGACCAGTTCGCCCTGTCCCTCGATCCCGAGACCGCGATCGCCTACCACGACGAGACCCTGCCCGCCGAACCGGCCAAGACGGCTCACTTCTGTTCGATGTGCGGGCCGAAGTTCTGCTCAATGCGGATCTCCCAGGACATCCGAGACGCGTATGCCGTTGCACGGACTGCTGATTCGGCTGAGGTCGCGTCCGGGATGGCACAGAAGTCGCGCGAGTTCGTTGAACTCGGGGCGGGCGTCTACCTCGACGAGCGCACCGTGACGACACGTTTGCCGTGATGACCACGGACACGCCGACCGGGCCGGCGGCTCGCTCGTGGCTGGTGCCCGGACTTCCGCCGGCCGGCCGGGCTGCGGTGCGTGGGGGAGTGCTCGGCAACTACGTCGACCAGGTCAACATTTTCCTACCCGTCACCGCCCTCGCGCCCGCCCTGCCGACCCTTGCGGGAGCGCACGCGACGTCCACGACCGCCGCCTATGTCGTCATGGCGACGCTGATCGGCCGGCCTTTGGGCGCAATGGTTTTCGGCCGCATCTCGGATCGGGTCGGTCGTACGAGCACGACGAAGGTGGCCATTGCCGGGACGGCGACCTGCTCCCTGGCGATTGCCGGCATACCCTCGGAGTCGGTCATCGGGCCGTGGTGCATCGCCGGTGTCATCGCCTTGCGCTTCCTCGGTGGTGTCTTCCTCGCCGGGGAGTACACCTCGGCCATTCCCCTCGCCATGGAGTGGTCGGCGCCGCGCCGACGAGGGCTGGTGTCCGGGCTGATCATGTCGATGGCGCCATGGGCTCAAGCAACCATCGCATTGGTGACCGTCGGACTGCTGGCCCTCCTGGGCGGTCCGGCGTATGCGGCGTGGGGCTGGCGGATCTCGTTCGCCTGCGGGGGAATTGCGTCGATCCTGATGCTCGGGTACTACTCCCGTAACGTCGCCGACGCAGCTGTCCCGTCGTGTCGACCGGTGGTGAGCGAGGCTGTGTGGCCGGGGCTGCGCGCGATTCTCGCCGGCCGGTATGCCGGTTCGTTCTGGCGGGTCTTCGGGCTCATGTCCGGTCTGTGGTTCATGACGAACATGGTCGTCATCGTGCTGACCGCTCGCCTGGCCGGCGGGTCCGGGCTTTCGGCGCAGCAGGCGTCCTCGGCGATGGCGGTGGCCTCGATCGCGCAGGCGCTCGTCATGGCCTGCGCCGGTCACCTGTCGACACTGGTCGGCCGGCGGAGATTCCTCGTCGGCTGGGGCGTGCTGGCGGCGGTGGCGGGACCGCTGCTGTGGCCGGTGGTCACGGCTGCGCGGACCTGGCCTGCCGCGGCGATCGGTGCCGCGCTGCTCCAGGTGGTGACGGTCTGCGCATACGGCCCGATCGGTGCCTATCTCAGCGAGTCCTTCCCGGCCCGGGTTCGTGCGACCGGGTACGGCACGGCATACAGCTTGAGCATTGTCATCCCCGCGCTGTATCCGTACTATCTGCCGGCGCTGCAAGAGCGTTGGGGGCCAAACGGATCCGTCTGCGCCTTGCTGGCCCTGGGCGGACTGCTCGTAGCCACGTGCGCCAGGCTGGGGCCGGCGCTCACTCCGGCGCAAACAGCCGCCGATGTCGAGTCAGTCGCGGCGAGGGCGGAGGCGGTCAATGTCCGAGGTTGACCGGGCGACGGTCGCCGCGGCGGTGCGCGCCCGGGCGCCGTTGGTCCACTGCATCACCGCTGCGGTGTCGATGGGCCTGGTCGCCGACGGGTTGCTCGCCGTCGGCGCCCGCCCGATGATGACGGAGACCGCCCAGGAAGCGCCTACTCTCGTGGGCCTGGCAGATGCTTTGCTCGTCAACCTCGGAACGTTGAGTGTCGATGGGGCGCAAGGGATTCCGCCGACGGTGGCGGCGGCTGTCGCGCACGAGGTCCCGTGGGTTCTCGACCCGGCCGCGATCGGGGTCGCTCCGGTCCGCACCGCGCTGGCACGGGCCCTTCTCGACGTGGGTCCGGCGGTGATCCGCGGGAACGCCTCGGAGATCCTGTGTCTGGCGGGTGAGGGGTGTGGCGGTCGCGGACCGGACACCCTGGCGAACGCGGAGGAGGCGCTCGGCGCCGCGCGACGGTTGGCGCGGCATACGGGCGCAGTGGTCGCGGTCTCCGGCGTGACGGATCTGGTGACGGACGGGACTAAAGTTGCTCGGCTGCAACGGGGTTCGGCGCTCCTGTCGCGAGTCAC
Organism: Dermatophilaceae bacterium; assembly: GCA_039812545.1. Taxonomy (GTDB): domain Bacteria; phylum Actinomycetota; class Actinomycetes; order Actinomycetales; family Dermatophilaceae; genus JBDIAR01. The sequence continues at coordinate 8,474 of JBDIAR010000134.1, forward strand.
CGGCACCGGATGCCTCTTGGGCGCCGTCACGGCGGCCTGCCTGGCGGTGGTCGAACCCTTCGCGGCGGCACTCACGGCGACGACCTGGCTCGCCGTCGCCGGGGAGTATGCCGAACGCGCCTCGAGCGGTCCGGGATCGTTCCGAGTCGCTCTCCTGGATGCCCTCGATCAGGTGACCGATGCAGAACTCCGGTCAGTGTCGGCGGAGTCTGGCCAGGGCGATCAGGCTCAACCCGACGACGACTCCGGCCGCCCCCCACCACAGGACGGTTGAGGATGCGGAACCGATGTCGGGCAACGGGTTCGGCCGTCCAGGGCCCGTGCTCGACGGGCTCGGGGGATTCGAACTTGTCGCGGGCGTACTCGTGGCGGGCGTCGTCGACGTCGTCGCAGGGGTAGTGGTCGTCGGAGTCGGCGCGACGATCGTGACGTCCGCGTGGGCGTCGTTGTTGGTGGAGGTGGTCGTGGTGTCGGTCCCGGGGGTCGGGATCACCAGCGGTTTGGTCTCGGTCACCTCGCCCGGTCCAGGACCGATGTAGGCCAGGTTGCGCAGCGTGCCGGTGGCCCCGACGTCGACCGTTGCTTTGACGGTCAGTGCCGGCCCGAACTCCCCGGCCCCGAGGCCCGCGGCGGCGGTGCAGGTCAGCGTCGACAGCGTGCAGGTGTAGCCCGGCCCGGCGATTGACGTGGCCGTCAGGCCGGACGGGGGCAGGTCGGTGACGGTCCAGCCGGCGACGGCCGCACCGGGGCCGAGATTGCGTGGTGTCAGGGTGAACACCACCTCCGAGCCGGCGGTGACCGGCTGGGTCGCGGTCACGGTCTTGGCCAGGGTGAGGTCGATGACGGGGCGGGGGCTCTTGGCCCAGAAGTCATTCGTGGCGGAGACGCTGCCGTTGCCCTTGGCCGCGACGGTGACCCGGTCCTGGTGATCGCCGACGACGCCGCTGAGCTGGGCGTCGCAGAAGAAGGTGCGCCCGGGTCGGAACGGCCCGGGCCACGTGGTGC
>JBDIAR010000135.1:0-9466 GCA_039812545.1 Dermatophilaceae bacterium
GCCGAGGCCCTTGGTGGAACCGGTGACGATGGCCACCCGGCCGGTGAGGTCGAACCTGGACATCACATTGCCCATGGAAACTCCTTCAGTGTCGAGAGCCGGGTGTCCCCGTCGTCGCCTACTTGATCTGGCCGGCGCTTACTTGGTCTGGCCGGGCAGGCCCTCGTAGGCCAGGTTGCCGGAGGCCATGTTGTCCTTGATGAGGGTCGGGATCGTCTTGAGGAAGTCGTCCTTCTTCGTGACGACGTGCTCGATGGTGGCGTCCACGTTGTCCTTGTCGATCGCCGGCATCGTGTACGTCATGGTCTTGGGCAGCGACTTTCCGCGGGCCAGGTCGGCGACGTATGCCATGCAGGCGGCCAGTTCGACCGTGCCGTGCTGCAGGTAGGTGCCGACGAATCCGCCGCTCTTGACCGCGTTGAGGCCGTCCTCGATGCCGTCGATGCCGACCACCTTGACGTCGGTGCGGCCCTTCTCCTTCAACGCCTGCAGCGCGCCGAGACCCATGTCGTCGTTCTGCGAGACGACGCCGTTGATCTGGGTGCCGAACGCGGTGAGCCAGTTGTTCATCCGGTTGACGGCCTCGTCGCGGTTCCAGTTCGCGGTGTCCTTGGCGAGGACCTTGATGTTCGGGTTCTTCGCGAGGACCTGGTCGATGCCCTTGCCGCGGTTGATCTCACCGGAGCCGCCGAGCGGGCCCTGCAGGATGACGATATTGCCCTTGCCGCCGAGGGCCTTGGCCATCATCTCCATCTCGCCGGCGCCGGCCGCGACGTCGTCCGGCTGGACGCTGCCGGCCAGGTCGGTGCTGTTCAGCGTGGCGTTGCAGTCGATCAGCGGGATGCCGGCGGCCTTGGCCTTGGTGACCTGCGGGCCGAGCGAGTCGGCCTGAACCGGGATGACGACGATTCCGTCGACCTTCTGGTTGATGTACTGGTCGACCTGGGTCGCCTGGGTGCCCACGTCCATGTTCGCCGAGTTCCACAGCATCGAGATGTTCGCGCTGTCCGAGTACGCCTGCATACCGGACTGGCCCGCGGTGACGAAGGAGGACATGTTGTAGACGGTGACACCGATGGTGACCTTCTTGTCGGCGCCGGCGCTGCCGCTGGCGACGGGAGTCGTGGTCGAGTTGTCACCGGCGCCGCAGGCGGCGGTGACAGCCACGCAGGTGGCCGCGGCTGCGATGCTGATCAGGCGGCGTGTCGTGTTCATGAGTTCTCCTTAGTGCTTTTCGGGGTGCGCTTCTCTACGGGGGGTGCTGCGGTATGCCGGTGTGCCGGTGCCTGTCGATGCCGATCGGCGGAGATGCCGGTCGGTCAGGTTCTTCGGTTGCGGGTGGACCACACGTCGACCGCCACGGCGAGGACGATCAGGGTGCCTTTGACGACGTTCTGCCAGTAGGACGGGACGGTGAGGATGTCCAGGCCGTTGTTGAGCGTCTGGATGAGGAGCAGGCCGAGCGCCGTGCCCCACACGGTCCCCCGACCGCCGGCCAGGCTCGCGCCGCCGATGACGACAGCGGCGATCGCGTCCAGTTCGTAACCGCGGCCCAGGTTCGGCGGCCCGGAGATGACCCGCGAGGCCAGCATCATGCCGGACAGCCCCGCGAGAGTGCCGCTGATGGCATACACCCGGAACAGGATGCTGCGGGTGGGGACCCCGGCGATCTCGGCGGCGGTCTCGTTGCCGCCCACGGCATACACCCGCAGGCCGAACGCGGTTCGTCGCATGATGAGCGCCAGGGTGATGGTGCCGACGATCATCACGATGACGGGAATCGTGGTGCCGAGGACCGAGGTGTTGGCCAGCCAGCCGAACGAACTCGGCAGCCCGTTGATCGGTGCGCCCCCGCCGATCACGTATGCCACACCCGAGCCGATCGTCATCGTGCCCAGGGTGGCGATGAAGGGGGGTACACCGATTTTGGAGACGACGACGCCGTTCAGGGCGCCGAACACCAGGCCGGTGATCAGTGCCGTGACGATCGGCAGCCAGGCGTTGCCGGGATTGCGGATCGCGACCCACGCCGAGGCCATCCCGCTGGCGGCGATGATGCTGCCGACCGACAGGTCGATGCCACCGGTGAGGATGACCAGGGTCTGACCGAGGGCGATGAGCGCGAACGGCGCCGCCGCGATCAGGATGCTCTGCAGATTGTCGACGGTGCTGAACCGTGCGCTCTTGTAGCTGAAGAACGCGATGACCAGGACCATCACGAGGACCATCGAGTAGCGAACCGCAAGGTCCTTCAACGTCTGGGGGGTGAACGAGGGCCGAGCCTCGGCATGCTCCACGGTCGACACTATGCGGGTCCTTCCTCGGCTGAACTGTCTGCTGTGGGGGTGTCGGTGAGGGCCGAGCGTTCCTGGCCCGAACCCATCCGGAAGATCCGCTCCTGGGCGTCGTCCCGTCCGAGATCGGCCAGGGACAGTTCGCCGACGACGACACCCTCGCGCATCACGAGCGAACGGTGCGACAGGCCGAGGACCTCGGCCATGTCGGAGGACGCCATGAGGACCGCCATGCCCTGGGAGGCCAGGTCGAGGATGATCCGGTAGATCTCGCTGCGGGCGCCGACATCGACGCCGCGGGTCGGTTCGTCGAGCAGGAGGACCTCGACCTTGTCGGTCAACCACCGGGCCAGGACGACCTTCTGCTGGTTGCCGCCGGACAGATTGCCGACGTCCTGGCCGAGTCCCTGGCTGCGGAGCCGGACGCTCTTCATCGCGGCGCCGACCTCTTTGGCGCGCCGGCCGTTCAACAACATCCCGCTGCGGGTGTACCGGGCGGCCAGCCGCGGCATGGACCCGTTGTCGAGGATGCTCATCGACAGCACGGTCCCCGACCCCTTGCGATCCTCTGGAACCAGTGCCAGGCCCTGGGCGATCCGGCCGGACGGGGCCGGTGAGGTCAGCTGCCGCCCGTTCACGGCCGCGCTGCCCGAGATGACCCGGCGCAGGCCGAACAGTGCCTCGATCAGTTCGGTCCGACCGGCGCCGACCAGGCCGGACAGGCTGAGGATCTCGCCGGCGCGGACGGTAAGGCTGACCGGGCCGGAGGCGCCCTCGACGAGGAGGTTGTCCACGACCAGAACGGGATCGTCGGTGGGGACGTTGCGGTCGGGGAAGAGCTGCTCGAGGTCGCGTCCGATCATCGCGCTGACGATGCTGTCGTCGGTGATTGCGCCGATGGCCTCGTCGGTGACCAGATCGCCGTCGCGCAGGATGACGACGCGGTCGGCGATCGCGCGGATCTCGCCCATCTTGTGGGTGGTGTAGATCATCGCCACGCCCTGGCTGCGCAGCCGCCGGACCACGTCGTAGAGGCGTTCGACCTCGCGTTCGGCGATCGCCGAGGTTGGTTCGTCCAGCAACAGGACGCGCGCGCCGCGGCTGCTGTTTTTGACGATCTCGACGATCTGCTGGAGCCCGACCGGCAGCGAACGCATGACGGCCTGCGGGTCGATGTCGACCCCGAACTCGGCCAGCATCTCCCGCGACTTCTTGATCATCGCGGAGCGGTTGAGGCCCCCGATGCGGGAGCGGATCTCCCGCCCGACGAAGAGGTTCTCGTACACCGTCAGGTCGGGGATGGAGGCGAGCTCCTGCGGGACGATCGCGATCCCCGCCCGCTGGGCTCCGCTGACGCCGTGGGTGACGACCTGACCGTCGACGAAGACCTGGCCCTCGTCGGCGGCATACTGCCCGGCGATGATCTTCATCAGCGTGGACTTACCGGCGCCGTTCTCACCGGCCAGCGCCGTGACGGTCCCGGGCTCCAGGGCCAGGGACACCGAGCGCAGGACCGGTACGCCACCGAATCCCTTCGAGATGGCCTCGGCGCGCAACAGCGGGGTCGCCGAAAGAGCCGGTTGAGCCATGACGGTCCTTCCTCGGGCCTGTTCGGGCCGCGTCGTTCGTCGGTATGCCTGCGTCCGACCGATCCCGGGCGGATCAGGGCCGGACGATGTGCTTCATCGACGTCGGGGTGGCGTTGACGTTGAGCGCGTCGGCGACCTCGTCGAGGGAGAACGACGCGGTGACCAGGGCGTCCAGGTCGACGGCGCCGGAGGCGACCAGTTCGATGGCGGTCGGCCAGGTCCGGTGGTATCGGAAGATACCGGTGACGACGATCTCGTTGGCCGTGATGAACGAGACGGGCAGGACCATGTCGTCCTCGCCCATCCCGACGAGAACGGCATACCCGCCGGCGCGCACCTTCTTGATGCCGTCCCGGATGGCGGCGCTGACACCGCTGGCGTCGACGAAGGCGTCGACGGACAGGCCGGCGAGCGCCGGGTCGCCAGGTGCGTAAGCCTCGGTGGCGCCGAGCCGCAGGGCCAGCTCGCGGCGGCCCTCGACGGGATCGGTGACGACGACCTTGGCGGCGCCGAAGGCGCGGGCGGTCTGAGCGGCGATGATGCCGATCGGGCCGGCGCCGGCGATCAGGACCGACGAACCGATGCCGACGTGCGCCTTGCGCATCGTGGCGATCCCGACGCTCAACGGCTCCAGCAGAGCGGCTGCCTCGTCGCTGATCGAGTCCGGCACGGCATACGCGAAATCGCTTTGGATGACGACGTACTCGCAGAACGCGCCGTCGATGGGCGGGGTGGCGTAGAACTCGATCTCCCGGCACAGGTTGTACTCGCCGGACTTGCAGTAGTCGCAGACCCGGCAGCAGCGCTGCGGCTCGATGGCGACCCGCTCGCCGATCCGCGCGGAGTCGACGTCCGCGCCGACCGCGACGATCGTGCCGGAGGCCTCGTGGCCGAGGATCATCGGGGCGTTGACGACGAAGTCGCCGATCCGCCCCTCCTTGTAATAGTGGACGTCGGATCCGCACACGCCGACGGCGGCGACCCGGATAAGGACCTGGTCGGCGTCCAGGGCGGGCAGCGGACGGTCCTCGACGCGCAGGACGCCCTGGGATTCCAGGACGCTGGCTCGCATCGAAGCGGGCAGGACGGGGCCGGTGGTGGTCTCGGTCGTGGACATCGGTGTCGCTTCCTCTCGTCCAACGTGCGGTGGGGGTGTTCGTTCGGGCGTGGCATCGCTGCGCTTCTGCCCGGGAATCGGTCGCTCACCGGTTTGTTACATTCGACAACTTATTGATCGGATCCGGTAGTGTCAAGAGTCATGACAGGGTCGTCTCACCGAGCGCCGTTGGCGACCGGCCTCGGGGACCGGCGGGGCGGGGGCGCCCGACCCGCCTCGCTGCGCAACCACAACCTCAGCCTGCTGGCCCGGATGATCGTGCACGCGAACGAGCCCCCCTCCCGGACCGAACTGGCCACGATCACCGGCCTGACCCGGCCCACCGTCACCCGCCTGATCGACCAACTGGTCGGCTTCGGAGTGGTCCGCGAGTTGTCGCCCAAGACACCGCTGCGGGCCGGTCGACCGGCGGTGCCGATCGTTGCTGCGGCCCGTAGCTATGTCGCCATCGGGCTCGAGGTCAACGTCGACTTCCTGCGCGCCTGCCTCGTGGACCTGACCGGACGGATCATCGCCGAGCGGTTCGACGATGCGGAACCATCCGACGCCGGTCCCGAGGTCACCCTGGCGCGGCTCGGCACGATGGCCGAGGCCCTGGCCACCACGGCGCGGAGCGAGCAGATGACGCTCACCGGAATCGGGTGCGCGGTGCCCGGGCTGATCACCCGGGACAGCGGCCGGATCCTCTCCGCGGCCCAGCTGGGCTGGCACGACGTCGACCCACGTCCGCTGCTCGGCCTGGACCGGCATACGGCGCAGGTGCCGATCCGGTTCGGCAACGAGGCCTCGCTGGCCGCGCTGCTGGAATCCGCCCTGCGCTCGGGGCGGCACGACGCACGGCCGGGTTCGTTCGTCTTCGTCTCCGGGCACGTCGGGGTCGGCGGTGCCGTCGTGCGGCGCGGCGAGATCGACAACGGCGAACGCGGCTGGGCCGGCGAGATCGGCCACATCACCGTCGACCCGGAAGGCCCGTTATGTGCCTGCGGGGCGAGGGGCTGTCTGGAACGGTATGCCGGGAAGCGGGCGATCATGGAGGCCGCCGGCCTGGCCCCGGACGCCTCTTTCGACCTGCTGATCGACGCCCTCGACGACGGCGAGGCGTTGGCCGTGGCCGCCGTCGGTCGGGCCGGGCGGGCGTTGGGCATCTCATTGGCGGCGTGTGTGAACCTGCTCGACATCGGCGAGGTCGTGCTCGGGGGCGAGTTCTGCGCGCTCGCCCCGCATCTGCAGCCCTATGTCGACGCCGAGCTGGCCGACCGGGTACTCACCTCGCACTGGGCGCCGGTCGTCGTCTCCCCCGGCGTGGCGGGGCTGCGCCCGGCAGCCGTCGGCGCCGCCTGGCAGATGCTCGACGACCTGCTCGCCGACCCCGGACGCTGGGTGGCCGCCGACCGCGAGGACGCGATCAGCTGATCGTGAACCCGCCGTCCACCAACAGGTCGGCACCGGTCACCATGCCCGCCTGATCGGAGGCGAGGAAGAGGACCGCCGCCGCGACCTCTTCGGGTTCGGCGAAGCGACCCGTCGGAATGGCGGCCTTCATCCGCGCGCCCTTCTCCCCCGACCAGAATGCCCGGCTGAGGTCGGTGAGCACGACCGTCGGCGACACCGTGTTGACCGTGACCCCGCGATCGGCCCACTCCAGGGCCAGCACCTTGGTCATCCCGAGCAGCCCGAACTTCGAGGCGCAATAGGCGACGTGGTCGGCGATGGCCACCGAGCCGGCCTGCGAGGCGATGTTGACGATCCGCCCCTGGCCGGCGGCGAGCATCCGCCGACCCACCTCCTGGCATACCAGGAAGGTCCCGCGCAGATTGGTACCCACGGTGACGTCCCAGTCGGCGATGTCGAGATCCTCGGCCGGCCCCAACCGGGTCAGCCCCGCGCTGTTGACCAGAATGTCGATCCTCCCGTATGCCGTCACGACGGCTTCGACGGTGTCCCGTACGCCTGCCGGGTCCGTCACGTCACAGGCGAAGGCCCGGGCCCGCGCGCCGAGCCGCTGCGCCTGGGCGACGGCGGCGGATTCATTGAGGTCGACCACGGCGACGGTGGCGCCGGCGGTCGCGAACGCCTGCGAGATCGTTCGGCCGATGCCGGAGGCGGCACCGGTGATCATGGCGACGCTTCCGGAGTAGTCGGCGGTCAAGGCGCTGCGACCCTCATGCCGGTCCATCGGTCAGCCGCCCAGTTCGCCGCGCGGCACCATCGAGACCAGCACCTTGACCTGTTCGGGGTCGGTGGAGGCGCGGAAGGCCTGAGCGGACTCCTCGAACGGATAGACCGCCGTGACCAGATCGTCGACCGGCACCGCCCCCGCCCCGATCAGCCGGAAGGCGGTGGTGTAGTCGGGCTGGGTGTACATCAGCGCGCCCTCGATCCGCAGCTCCCGGTCCTGAACGAGGTCGATCCGCACCGGGGTGGTGCCGGACAGGCCCACCCCGACGACGACGATCTGCCCGCCCTTGGCGACCAGGTCGACGGCCTGGGCCAGCGAGGCGCCCCGCGAGACGCAGTCGAAGACGACATCGGCGTCGCCGCCCAGGACGGCCTTGGCCGCGGCCACCGAATCCTGCTGCCCACCGTCGACGACGCCCGTCGCGCCGACGCGTTGGGCGCGCTCGCGCTTACTGGGCAGCAGGTCGGAGACCACGATCCGGGCGGCGCCGGCCGCCTTGGCCGCGATGAGGACGAGCAGTCCGATCGGGCCGGCGCCGAGAACGGCGACCGTGCGGCCGGTCAGCTCACCGGCCTTGGCGACCGCGTGGACCGGGGTGGCCAGGGGTTCGATGAAGGCGGCCTCAAGGTAGGTCATCGTCTCCGGCAGGACGTGGACCCGGTCGGCGGGGATCGCGAAGTAGTCGGCGAGCGCGCCGGGCGTCTGGCAGCCGAAGACCTCAAGGGTGGCGCAGATGTTGTACCGGCCGGCCGCGCACTGGGGGCAGGTGCCGCAGGCGAGGTTCGGTTCGATGACGATCCGGTCGCCCGGCTGGACGGTGGAAACGCCCTCGCCGACTTCGGTCACGACGCCGACGGCCTCGTGGCCCGGCTGGTACGGCAGGTCGATGAACGGGTGGTTGCCCAGGGCCGCGTGCATGTCGGACCCGCAGACGCCGACCACGACGCTGCGCACGACGACGTGCCCCGGGGCTGCGGCGGGGGCCGCGACCTGCTCGATGACGATGTCGTCCATCGAGGTGACCTTGACCTGTCGGTTGCCGGTCGGTCGGTGGGTGGGGCGCGATTCGGTGGGTGCCATGGTCGTGCGGTCCTCTCGGGTGAGCGGGTGGTATGCCGTCAGGGGCGGCTGTCGGAAGTGGTCGTGAGGTTGTCGGCGGCGAAGAGGGCTCGGCCGACGACGCAGTAGCGCACACCGGCGGCGAGGGCCCGGCCGAGCCCGTCAGGACCCAGGCCGCCGTCGACACCGAAGGGCAGTTCGTCGCGCCCGTCGCTCGCCCCGGCCACCCGCAGCGCGGCGACGGCATCGAGCCGGGTCAGGTCCGCCGATTGCGTGGTCCCGGGTTCGATCAGCATGAGCAGAATGCCGTCGACGGCGCGCAATGCCGGGGCCAGGAGCGCCAGGGGCGTTGCGGGAGCGACGGCCAGCCACGGCGAGGCTCCCTGGGCACGGATGGCCTCGGCGGTCTCGGGAACGTCGATTCCCGCCTCGAACTGCCAGGTCACCCGGTGTACGCCCAACTCGAGTACGTCATCGATGACGCCGCGCGCCTCGGTCGTCATGACGTGGACGTCGATCGGGCCCACGCCGGCCCGAGCGAGGTCGGCGATGAAATCGAGACCGACCCCGGTCGGGACGTGTCCCTCCCCGAGCAGATCCGCGTGCAGCCAGTGCCCGAGCCGCCCGACCCGAGCGGCTGCCTCCATACGGGCCCAGGGGGCGACGGCATACAAGCTGGCCGACAGCACCGCATCGGGCACCGCGGCGACCCGGGCGATGACGTCGTCGGCCAGCTCGAAGGTGGAAGGCATTCCGGCTCCATGGTCGGTTCGTCGGTGACGCGCGGCCTGGTGTTTGTTACAAACTGAAACTAATACCTTCGGCCGACCGCGTCAATGCCCGGACCTCGCTCGTTCCCTTGGGTGCGGCTCCGAGCCCTGCTGCGGGCCTCGCTCGTTGCCTCCGGGCCTTCGTCGCTCACAATGGCGCGCTTCCGCGCCGCCCTGCGGGCCTCGCTCGTTTACTTGGCGCGGCTCCGAACCCTGCTGCGGGCCTCGCTGCGCTCGTGTCCTCGCAGGGCCGTCGCCATGCCGGCTCGTGTCCTCGGTCGGCTGTCAGCCGCGCCTCAACCGGAGCCCTTGGGGTGATCTCCTCGACCCTACGGGCCTCGCTCGTACCTCGCTCGTTGCCTCCGGGCCTTCGTCGCTCAGCCCACGCGGTCGACGACGGAGCGCGCCAGGCTCGCCAAGGCCCGGGTCGCGTCGCAGTCGGGGAGGGCGGCCAACAA
>JBDIAR010000136.1:0-9409 GCA_039812545.1 Dermatophilaceae bacterium
CCTGGGACACCTGGAGGTGGCCGATCCGCCGTCGGCCCATCCCGGGCTGCGGCTGGTCGAAGTCGCGGACGTTCGCAGCGCCTTACGGGAGGCTCTGGACATGCCGCTGGTCCCTCCCACCGGCGGGAGGAGGGCGCCCCGGTAAACTGTGGGGGTGGACCCCGACGAGCTGCTGCGCACCACGCTGGCCCGGGTGGCTCCGGGGACCGAGCTGCGCGACGGGCTCGAACGCATCCTGCGCGGGCGCACCGGCGCCCTGATCGTGCTGGGCCACGACAAGGCGGTCGAGGCGATCTGCAGCGGTGGCTTCCCGATGGACGTGGGCTTTTCGGCGACCAGGCTGCGGGAGCTGGCCAAGATGGACGGGGCGATCGTCGTGGACGCCGACGTCAGCCGGATCGTGCGGGCCGCGACCCAGTTGGTCCCCGACCCCACCATCCAGACCTCGGAGTCCGGCACCCGGCACCGCACCGCCGAGCGGGTGGCGACCCAGACCGGGTACCCGGTCGTCTCGGTGAGCCAGTCGATGGGGGTGGCCGCGGTGTATGTGCGCGGGATCCGCCACGTCGTCCAGGACAGCGCCGCCACGCTCAACCACGCCAACCAGGCCCTGCAGACCCTGGAGCGCTACAAGGCACGACTGGACGAGGTGACCGGCACGCTGTCGGCGCTCGAGATCGAGGATCTCGTGACGATCCGCGACGTCGCCGCCGTCCTGCAGCGCCTCGAAATGGTGCGTCGGATCTCCGAGGAGATCTCGGACTACGTCGTCGAACTCGGCGTCGACGGTCGGCTGCTCAGTATGCAGCTGGAGGAACTCGCCGGCGGGCTCGGCAACGACCGGGAACTCGTGCTGCGCGACTACCTGACGGGGCGCCAGGACGCGGAGGCAACGGCATACGCGCTGTCCCGGCTGGAGGCGCTCGGTAACACCGAGCTCTTGGACCCCGGCGCCGTCGCCCGCGAGGTCGGCTTCTTCATCGGCGCCGAGGGCCTGGACGGCTCGGTCAGCCCGCTCGGGTACCGCCTGATGCACAAGATCCCGCGGCTCCCCTCGGCGATCGTCGAACGGCTCATCGACCACTTCGAGTCGCTCCAACGGTTGCTGTCCGCCGGGATCGAGGACCTGATGAACGTCGACGGTGTCGGCGAGGGCCGGGCCCGGGCGGTGCGCGAGGGACTGTCGCGGCTGGCCGAGTCCAGCATCCTCGAGCGGTACGTCTGACCCGTGCCGCGGGTCCCGCACGCCACGCGGCGCCAGGACGGGCTCAACCGGGTCGGCCGGCTGGAGCGGCTGGCGTCGGTCCACGTCCGAATCGCCGACTGGTATGCCGTGGCCGGGCGAGACCTGCCGTGGCGCCGGCCGGACTGCTCGCCGTGGGGCGTGTTCGTCTCCGAGGTCATGTCCCAACAGACCCCGCTGTCCCGGGTGGAGCCGGCCTGGTCGGACTGGCTGGAGCGCTGGCCGACGCCGGCCGCGCTGGCCGCGGATTCGCCCGGCGAGGCGGTGCGGCGCTGGGGCCGGCTGGGCTATCCGCGGCGGGCGCTGCGGCTGCACGAGGCGGCGGCGGTGATGGTGAGCCGGCACGGAGGTGCCGTCCCGGGCAGCATCGAGGACCTGTTGGCGCTGCCGGGCGTCGGTCCCTACACCGCAGCCGCCGTCGGGTGTTTCGCCTTCGGCATCCCCAGCCCGGTGATCGACACCAACGTGCGCCGCGTTTTGGTGCGCGTCCTGGAGGGTCGCGAGTTCCCCGCGCCGGCGCTCACCGCGGCCGAACGCGACCTCGCGGCGGCGGCCCTGCCCGCCGACCCGGACCTGGCCAACACCTGGAATGTCGCCGCCATGGAACTCGGCGCCCTGGTCTGCACGGCGCGAGCGCCGCGCTGTTCGATCTGCCCCATCTCCGGAGATTGTGCGTGGCGGGCGGCCGGCGCGCCGGTCCACGAGGGGCCGGCCAGGACCGGGCAGTCGTATGCCGGTACCGACCGCCAGGCGCGCGGCGCATTGCTGGCGGTCTTGCGCGACCACCATCACGACGAGGTCGAGGTGACCGAGCTCCTCGCGGCGTGGGCGTCAACCCGGACCACCGACCCGGACCAGGCCGATCGTGCGCTGGCGAGTCTGATCGCCGACGGCCTGGTCGAGCGCACGGCGACCGGCGGAATCCGCCTGCCCCACTGACAGCGCACCCTCCCCGGGACGGGTCGTACGCTGGCGGTATGCCGACCGGGCAGAGCCAGCCCAGCGACCCCGTCGTCGCGTGGTTGCTCGGCGGCGACGTCGCCGTCCGGTACCAGACCTGCCGAGACCTCCTGTCCGAAGACCGGCCCGACGTGCAGCGGCGAATCGCCTCGCAGGGCGACGCGCGGCTGATCCTGGCAGCGCACTCCGATCCGGGCTGGGGCGACGGATTCTACGAACCCCGGTGGACCTGCCCGCACTACTCGTTGCTCGAACTACGCGACCTTGCCGTCGCACCTGATCACCCCAGCTGCGTGACGGAGGTTTCCCTGGCGTTCGAACGGCATACCGGCTCCGACGGGGGCTTCAACCCGCCCGACTCCACGATGCGGTCGGACGTGTGCATGAATGGGATGTTCCTGGCCTACGCGTGCTGTCGCAGTACCTCGGGGACGGTTCAGCCATCGTTCCGACGAGGTTCGGGCCGCCGTGCACAGCGCGGCCGGATCACTGCTGGCGCGCAACCTCTACCGGCGCGCGGGCAGCGAGGCTCCGATTCGACACGAGTTCACCCGGGCGCACCATCCGGCGCGATGGCATTTCGACGTGCTGCGCGGCCTCGACGTGCTGCGCAGTGCCGGGGTTCCCTACGATCCGCGGCTCGACGACGCCGTCGCCGTGGTCCGCCGAGGCAGGCGCCGCGATGGTCGCTGGTCCGCGGCGGCGGCATACCCGGGCCGGGTCCACCTGGCCTACCCGCGGGCGAGCCGAACCGGTGGGTGACACTCATCGCCCTGCGCGTGCTGGCCTGGGCGGCGGGGTCACCCGGCGAGCTCAGGGCTCTTTGACGAGGGCCTCGATGTTGTTGCCGTCGGGGTCGGCGACGAAGGCGGCGTAGGCCCGGTACTCGGGCCAGTACCTCGGCTCGTGGCGCGCCGTCCCGCCGGCCCCGATCGCGGCCGCGAAGAAGGCGTCGACCGCGTCGCGGTCGGCGGCGTCGAAGGCCAGGTGGAGTCCGCGGGTCACCTCCGCGTCGGTCGGCGCGCTCTCCACCGACAGGCTGGGCGTGTCGTGCGCCGGCCGCCAGTACTCCGCGACCCCCGCCGCGCGGTAACCAACCTCGATGCCGAGCGCCGCCAGTGCCCGGGTGTAGAAGGCCTCGCTCGCCGCGAAGTCGCCGACGAAGACGCCGACGTGATGGATCAGATGACTGGTCGCCATGGCAAACCGCCTACAGCGTCAACAGCATTCGGGTGTTGCCGAGCGTATTCGGTTTGACCCGCTCCAGGTCCAGGAACTCGGCGACACCCTCGTCGTAGGACCGCAACAACTCGGCATACACCTCTGGCGGGACGGCCTGCCCGTCGATGGGGACGAACCCGTGCCGCCCGAAGAATTCGGTCTCGAAGGTCAGGCAGAAGATCCGCCGCACCCCGAGGTCGCGCGCGTCCCCCACCAGCGCGGCCAGGAGCCGGCTGCCCGCCCCGCCGCCCTGGTATGCCGGGTCGACCGCGAGCGTGCGCACCTCGGCGAGGTCTTCCCACATGACGTGCAGCGCCGCGCACCCGACCAGTCGGCCGTCGCCTTCGGCGACCCAGAACTGTTGGAGCGCCTCGTAATACGTGACCGCGTCCTTGCTGACGAGGATGCGTTCGCGGGCGAAGGGCGCCACGAGTTCGCGGATCCCCCGGATGTCCGCGGCGCGAGCGCGACGCACCGCGATCGGCCCGGTCACGGCAGGTTCCCGTCGGCGAAACCGGCGAACACCCGGCGCGCGGCATCCCCGAGCAGCACCACCGACTGGCCGGCGCGCGTCCCGAACCCGCCGGTGGCGACGGCCGAACCGAACCGGCCCGGGTCGCTGAGTTGTAGCGCTACGGCGAAGGTCAACAGGTGCGCAGCGGTCAGGTCGCTGATCGTCGTGCGATCGAGCAGGGTCATCGCGGCGGGAACGGCGCCCGGGCCGAGCGTGCGGGCCCTGGCGAGCGCGGCGAGCAGGACGTCGTTCTGGTGGGCGGAGCGCCCGAAATCACCGGTCGGCAGGGTCTTGCGCTCGCGAGAAAAGGCGAGCGCCATCCCGCCGTCGAGCCGCTGCGCGCCGGCCGGCAGGTCCACGCCGGAGGCGGCGCCCTTGATGGCCTTGGCCAGGGTGATCGGCAGGCCGCCCAGCCCGTCGACCGCGCGGACGAAGCCGTCGAACCCGGCCACGACATAACCCTCGATCGGCAGGCCCGTCGTCGTGCGCACCGTGCGCAGCAGCCCGAACGGTCCGCCGAAGGTGAGCGCCGCGTTGATCTTGCCGGTGCCACCGGAGGCCAGCGGTACCCAACTGTCGCGAGGTATGCCGAGGGTTCCACCCCCGTATGCCGTGCCGGCTCGGTTGGGTGCTGCCGGGGCCGAGCGGCCGTCGATGCCGACGACGTGCAGGGCGTCGGCTCGGGACTTCTCGACCGGTTCGCCCGGTCGTGCGTCCGAGCCGGCCACCAGCACGAAGCGTGGACCCGCCGGCAAGACGACCGCCGGTTTGCCCAGGTTCGGCCACCAGCCGCCGACGACCCGCCACGAGGTGCCACCCGAAGCCGCCACGAGGAGGGACACGTCGCCGGCCCGCCAGGAGACGGCGTCGCCGGCACCCGATGGTGCCGGCGAGGTCACGACCGCGACCCTCGACCCGTGCCACGAACCGGTGGTGACCCGCACCGTCACGGTGGGGCCCGCAGTCCTGCCGACCAACGCGGCGGCAACCGCCGGGTCCGCCGGGACGGAACCACCGGCATACAGGGCCCGGACGACAACGGCGAGATCGGCTGGAACTCCCGTCAGACCCTCGATCGAGGCGCCGGCCCCACCGCCCGACGACCCGCCCGACGACCCGGCCACGCTGGGCCCGGCCGTACCCGACGAACCCGCCTGATCGCCGGCCGAACACGCGGCGAGGGCGGTGGCCGCGACGACCGCCGCGCCCACCGCCCGCCAGACCGGTCGAGCTGTCCGAGTCACTCGCCCGAGGCCGCCGCCGCACCACCGGAGGCGGACCCGCCGAGCCCGCCCGCGCCGACGTCCTCCACCGGCACGTGGTCGGGGATGGGCGGGATGGTGGTCTCCTTGGCGGAGCCGTCGAAGGTGAAGACCGGGTTCTTCTCGGCGCCGTCGGTCCCGACCAGCACGAACTGACCGGCCTTGAGTTCGCCGAACAGGATCTTCTCGGACAGCACGTCCTCGATCTCGCGCTGGATCGTGCGACGCAACGGCCGAGCCCCGAGGACCGGGTCGTACCCCTTCTTGGCCAGCAACTCCTTGGCGGGCAGGGTGAGTTCCATCCCCATGTCCTTGTCCCGCAGCCGCTTGTCCAGTTTGGCGATCTCCAGGTCGACGATCTGGATGATCTCCTCGCGGGTCAACTGCGGGAAGACGATGACGTCGTCGACTCGGTTGAGGAACTCGGGCCGGAAGTGGTTCTTCAGCTCGTCGGTGACCTTGGACTTCATCCGGTCGTACTCGCTGCGCGTGTCCGGTCCGGCGGAGAAGCCCATCGAGCCCTTGGAGATGTCCCGGGTGCCGAGGTTGGTCGTCATGATGATGACGGTGTTCTTGAAGTCGACGTTGCGGCCCTGGCTGTCGGTGAGCCGGCCGTCTTCGAGCACCTGCAGCAACGAGTTGAAGATGTCCGGGTGGGCCTTTTCGACCTCGTCGAAGAGGACGACGGAGAACGGCCGACGGCGTACCTTCTCGGTGAGCTGGCCGCCCTCCTCGTACCCGACGTAGCCGGGCGGGGAGCCGAACAGCCGCGAGACGGTGTGCTTCTCGGAGTACTCGGACATGTCGAGCTGGATCAGCGCGTCCTCGTCGCCGAAGAGGAATTCGGCGAGCGTCTTGGCGAGTTCGGTCTTCCCGACGCCGGTGGGGCCGGCGAAGATGAACGAGCCGCCGGGCCGGCGCGGGTCCTTCAGGCCGGCGCGGGTGCGCCGGATCGCCTGGGACAGCGCCTTGATCGCGTCGTCCATGCCGATGATCCGCTTGTGGAGTTCCTTCTCCATGTTGAGCAGTCGCGAGGACTCCTCCTCGGTCAGCTTGAACACCGGTATGCCGGTGCTCGCCGCGAGAACCTGGGCGATAAGTTCCTCGTCGACCTCGGCCACGACGTCCATATCGCCGGACTTCCACTGCTGCTCACGCTCGGCGCGGGCCTGACGCAGCCGCTTCTCGTCGTCGCGCAGGCTGGCGGCCTTCTCGAAGTCCTGACCGTCGATGGCGAGTTCCTTGTTGCGCACGACCTGGGCGATCTTCTCGTCCATCTCCTTCAGGTCCGGCGGCGCGGTGAGGCGCCGGATCCGCAGCCGTGCACCGGCCTCGTCGATCAGGTCGATCGCCTTGTCGGGGAGGAACCGGTCGTTGACGTACCGATCGGCCATGTGGGCCGCGGCCACGAGTGCGCCGTCGGTGATCGAGACCCGGTGGTGGGCCTCGTAGCGGTCCCGCAGGCCCTTGAGGATCTCGATGGTGTGGACCAGCGTCGGTTCGTGGACCTGGATGGGCTGGAAGCGCCGCTCCAGGGCCGAGTCCTTCTCGATGTGCTTGCGGTACTCGTCCAGGGTGGTCGCCCCGATGGTCTGCAATTCGCCGCGGGCCAGCATCGGCTTGAGGATGCTCGCCGCGTCGATCGCGCCCTCGGCCGCGCCGGCGCCGACGAGGGTGTGGATCTCGTCGATGAAGATAATGATGTCGCCGCGGGTCCGGATCTCCTTGAGCACCTTCTTCAAGCGCTCCTCGAAGTCACCGCGGTACCGGCTGCCGGCCACCAGGCTGCCGAGGTCCAGGGTGTAGAGCTGCTTGTCCTTGAGGGTCTCCGGCACGTCGCCGCGCACGATGTCCTGGGCCAGGCCCTCGACGACGGCGGTCTTGCCGACCCCGGGCTCGCCGATCAGGACCGGGTTGTTCTTGGTCCGGCGGGACAGGACCTGCATGACCCGCTCGATCTCGTTCTCCCGGCCGATGACCGGGTCGAGCTTGCCCTCGCGGGCGGCCTGAGTCAGGTTGCGGCCGAACTGGTCGAGGACGAGCGAACCGGCCGGGGTGCCCTCCGGCTGCCCGCTGCTCGGGCCGACGCCGGCGCCGGTTTTCTCGCCCTGTCCGCCCTGATAGCCGGAGATCAGCTGAACGACGGTCTGGCGGACCTTCTGCAGGTCGGCGCCGAGCTTGACGAGCACCTGGGCGGCGACGCCCTCACCCTCGCGGATCAGGCCGAGCAGGATGTGCTCGGTCCCGATATAGGAGTGGCCGAGCTGCAGCGCCTCGCGCAACGAGTATTCGAGGACCTTCTTGGCGCGCGGGGTGAACGGGATGTGACCGGTCGGCGCCTGCTGGCCCTGGCCGATGATCTCCTGGACCTGGATGCGGACGGCCTCCAGCGAGATGCCCATCTGCTCGAGGGCCTTGGCGGCCACGCCCTCGCCCTCGTGGATCAGGCCGAGCAGGATGTGCTCGGTGCCGATGTAATTGTGGTTGAGCATCCGCGCCTCGTCCTGCGCAAGCACGACGACGCGACGGGCTCGGTCGGTAAAGCGTTCGAACATCTGCTGGAGCTCCTTCGGGTCATCGAGTCGAGGACCGGCCGCGAACGGCATACCCCGTCCCTCGTCCTTCGATGGTAGTCGCGCCGCCCGGTTGTCCGGCCGTTGTGGCACGGCCCGAGCGGCTCATAGCCGGTTCAACGGCACCGGGCCGGTCCGTGTTCCCGGGCGGCATACCTGGCGACGGTCCCGAGGCGGTTAGGCATGCATTGCCGGGTACCTGGCATACGACTATAGTGGTATGCATGTTACCGACGGAGGCGGAGGTGTTGGCTCAACTGCGCAAGGGGGTCCTCGACTACGCCGTCCTGGCCCTGCTGCGCGAGGCTCCGGCATACGGGCTGGAAATCGCCGAGAGCATGGCCGAGTTCGCGCCGCTGTTCGGCTCGGAGGGGACGCTGTATCCCCTGCTCACCCGGCTGCGCAAACAGGGCTGGGTCAGCGACTCGTGGCAGGAGTCCAGCGCCGGTCCCCCGCGGCGGTACTACGCGATCTCACCGGATGGTCGGGCCGCGCTCGCGGTCTTCCTGGCCACGTGGGGCCGGTTTCGCGGCGCCGTCGATCGAGCGGTGGCCGAACCAAGGTCCGACCCGCAGCGGGCGTCCGAACCACAACGCGAACAGCCACACCGAGACGGAGGGGTGTCATGACAACGAGGTCGGCGCGGCCGCGACAGCCGCTCGTCGAGGAGTACCTGGCTCAGCTGGACCGCGAACTGGCGAGCGCCGGCGCCCCCGCGGCCGATCGGGCCGAGATCGTCGCGGCCACCACCGAACACATCGACGCCGCGCTCGAACGGTGCGGACCCGACCCGTCCGCCGACACCGTTCGTGGGATTCTCGCCGACCTCGGGTCGCCGGCCGCCGTGGCGGAGGGCGGCGGGTATGTCCCGACGGCACTCGGCTCGGGTGTGGCGTCGAGCCGACCGGAGGTTTCCGCCGTCGCCGTCACCTCGCTGGTCTGCGGGTTGCTGGGGTTGCTCAGCCCGTTCCTGCTCTTCCTCGGGGTGCCGCTGGGGATCGCCGCGATCGCCTGTGCGGTGGTGGCATTGCGGCGCCACCTGCATCCGCGATGGGCGGCGGCGGCGGGACTGGTGCTCGGGATCGTGACGCTCTTGCTCCAGGCGGTCATCTGGGCCGGACTGATCGCGTGGACGGGCGGCGGCGCCGAACCCGCCGTCCGCGTGACCTCGGACGTCGCACCGATTCCCACGAGTTCGCCGGCCGGGCCGGCGACGACCGCCCCGGTCCGCTGAGGGCGGCCTCCGGCAGCCCGGCGGCCCGTCCCGGCGGTGTCGGTGGGGAGTGGTAGGGCTTGACTGGGGCTCTCTGTCCATCGGGTTTCGTTGGGGTTATTAAGGATTCGCCGCTTGCTGGCTTGCGCGTCGATCAGAGTTGCGATATTCTGTCGGTATGCCAGACGTCCCGCCCAGCCTCGCCGAACCTCTTGGTTCGGTCGAGTTCTTGACGGGCGGGTGCGAGGCGATTCGGGCCGAAATGCTGGCGGCGGTCGGGCAGGTGTGGCGGGTCCAGTCCGCCGACCTGGCCGAGGCTGCCGGTGTGGTCGCGGGGGTGAAAGCGGCGTGCGACGCGATGCTGGTGGCGTTGACGCGGGAGGCGATCACCCGGGGGGTCGTGGTCGAATCGACCGCGGTGAA
>JBDIAR010000137.1:0-9323 GCA_039812545.1 Dermatophilaceae bacterium
CCCCCGTGCGGGTCCCTGCCGCTCGCTCCCCAGCGAGTCCTACTCCAGCCATCGGCCGGGCTTTCCCCCGCGCCCCCCGGCGCTGTTCCCGGTCCCCCCGTTTGGCTGGACAGTGATAAGACGAGAAGGCCGGCCGGTCATGACACGGTTTCTACAGAATTTCTTGATCTTCTTCAGAGAGTGTTGGCCCCCGAGCGCCGCCGAGGTGCCTGACCTGCGGAAATGCGCACAGGAGGTCCTTGAGGAACGAGCGGTTTTCCGCACCGAGGACCCCGCCCGAGCGAGCTGGCCAGCCCTGGACGGCCCGCGTTGTTAAGAACTCGTTGAGCTCGGGCGCATGACCACCGGGTCCGCCGGCCCGGCGGGCCCTACACTTCGGAACGTGCCCAGCCAGCCCATCGATCTCGACGACGTGCGGGACGACGTCGACGAGATCGTCGCCTCGTGGCACCGCGAACGTCCCGATCTGGACACCGCTCCCCTTGCCGTGCTGTCCCGGGTGTCCCGGCTGGCCAAGCGACTGGACGTCGAACGCGGACAGTCCTTCGGCACCCACGGCATCGAGAGCTGGGAGTTCGACGTGCTGTCCGCGCTGCGCCGCGCCGGGGAGCCCTATCGCCTGACCCCGAGTGCCCTGGTACAGCAGACCCTGGTCACCAGCGGCACGATGACCAATCGGGTCTCCCGCCTGGAGTACCGCGGTCTGGTCGAACGCACCCCCGACCCCCGCGACGGCCGCGGCGTCCTCGTCTCGTTGACCCCACGCGGGCTCGAGGTCGTCGATGCGGCGATGGCGGAGCTGCTGCAGCGCGAGCGGGAACTCGTCGCCGAGTTGACCGAGCAGGACCTGGACGCGCTGGCCGGTCTGCTCCGGCGCCTGCTCGTCCCGTTGGAACGCCGGGCCTGACCGGGCGTCCCCCAATCGCCGACTCGTCACCCCTCGGCGAGATCCGCGGCCGCGAGCCACTCCTCCTCGACGGCATCCCGCTCGGCGGCCAGTTCCGCAAGACGTCGCTGGTGCTCGGCGAGGCGTTGATGGTCCAGGGCGTCAGCCACCATCTGGTCGTGGATCTGCTCGACCTGCTCGGTCAGTCGGTCCAATTGTCGTTCGCAGCGGGCCATCGTCTTGCGGGCGGCGCGAACCGCCACCGGATCGGGGCCCGCCTGCGGCGCCCCGGCCCCCTCGGGCGCCGGGGCGCTCTCCCGCGCGGCCGTCGCGCCGTCGCCGCGGGGAGCACCGGCATACCGGTCGAGGTACTCCGTGACGCCACCGGGCAGGTCACGTACCCGACCGTCGCCGAGGACCGCGAGTTGCCGATCGCAGACCCGCTCCAGCAGATAGCGATCGTGCGAGACGACGACGAGGGAGCCGGCGAACCCGTCCAGGACGTCTTCCAGGGAGGCGAGCAGCTCGGTGTCCAGGTCGTTGGTCGGCTCGTCGAGGACCAGGACGTTCGGCTCGTCCATCAGGATGCGCAGCAGCT
This sequence comes from Dermatophilaceae bacterium, assembly GCA_039812545.1. Lineage (GTDB taxonomy): Bacteria > Actinomycetota > Actinomycetes > Actinomycetales > Dermatophilaceae > JBDIAR01. The sequence goes on from JBDIAR010000137.1 coordinate 1,485, forward strand.
GGAGTCGCCGTCGCTCACCGCCGGAGAGATCTCCGACCCGGGTCTGTAGTCGCGCGTAACTAAACCCGAGACGGCCGGCCAATTGGGCCGCGGAGGTCTCCTTGCCGGCCAGGATCGTGCTGCGCCGCACCTCCTCGATCGCGGCCAGCACGCTCTCGTGCCGGAGGCGGTCGAGTTCGCTCAGATCCTGGGTGAGCACCCCGAACCGGACCGTCGACCCCTGTCGACGCGTTCCGCGCGTGGGCGCGAGCGCTCCGGTGAGCACGTTCAACAGGGTCGTCTTGCCGGCACCGTTGGCGCCGATGACGCCGGTGCGCTCACCGGGAGCGAGCCGCCAGGTGACGTCGCGCAGGATCGCGCGTCCACCGAGTTCGACGTCGACGTCGATCAGGTCCACGACGTCCTTGCCGAGCCGGGCGGTGGCGAATCGGGCGAGGGCCGCCCCGTCGCGCGGAGGTGGCTCGTCCGCGATGAGCGCCGCCGCCGCGTCGAGCCGGAACTTGGGTTTGGAGGTGCGCGCCGGCGCCCCGCGCCGCAGCCAGGCCAGTTCCTTGCGCAGCAGATTGTCCCGTCGCGCCGAGACGACCTGCTCGACGCGGCGACGTTCGGCGACCGCCAGCACGTATGCCGCGTACCCCCCGTCGTATGCCGACATGGTGCCGTCGTGGACCTCCCAGGTGTCGGTGGCGACGGCGTCGAGGAACCACCGGTCGTGGCTGACGGCGACCAGCGCGGCCCCGGGACGAGGTCGGACCCGGCTGAGGTAGTCGGCCAGCCACGCGATCCCGGCGACATCGAGGTGGTTCGTCGGCTCGTCGAGAAGCATGAGGTCCGGGTCGGCGACGAGCAGCCGCGCCAGGGCGACCCGGCGGCGCTCGCCACCGCTGAGCCGGCCGATCCGGGCGGTCAGGCCACCGACGCCGCCGGCCGACAGGTCCCCGAGCAGACCGGAGACGACCTGGCGGATCCGAGGCTCACCCGCCCAGTCGTGGTCGGCCCGCCCGGCCAGGACCACCTCCGCCACGCTTGAGTCCGCGGTCAGGTCGTCGGTCTGGGTGAGCATCCCGACGGACACGTCGGACCCGCGGGCGACCCGGCCGGTATGCGGTGCCGTCGAGCCCCCGATCAACGACAGCAGCGTCGACTTGCCCGAACCGTTGCGCCCGACCACCCCGATGCGCTCGGCGTCGGCGACGCCGGCGGACAGGTCCGTGAAAACCGAGCGAGCGGCATACGAGAGAGTCACTCGCTCGAGCGAGACGAGATTGGCCACGAGCCCGCCGACGTCAGGGGTTGCGCGGCCCGGTGACCACCTGGGCCCCATGGACCGGGCCCTTGGCCAAGATAACCGAGGCGGCGACGTCGGAGGCGGACAGCGACACGGACAGGTCGAGGGCGGCCTCGTGATCGGTGGTGAGGAAGGCGACCGTCGGGCCGGACCCGGAGACGACCGCGCCGAGGGCGCCGAACTCCAGGCCCGCCTCGATGACCTCGTCCAGTCCCGGGTGCAGCGAAATGGCGGCGGGCTGCAGGTCGTTGTTGAGCGCGCGACCGATGGCCGCCGGATCACCGGACCGTAGCGCCGTCATCATGGCGGCGGAGGGTTCGGGCGAGGGGACGTGTCGCCCCGCCCGCAATCGGTCGCATTCGGCATACACCTGCGGGGTCGACAGGCCGGCGTCGCTGACCGCGAAGACGAAATGGTAGGTACCGCGGGCCAGCGCCGGTGCGAGGTCGTCGCCGCGGCCGGATCCGACGGCCACCCCACCGGCCAGCAGAAAGGGGACGTCCGAACCGAGTTCGGCGGCCAGTTCGGTGAACTCCTCGCGCGCCAGGCCCAGCCCCCACAGCTGATCGCAGGCGACCAGGGTCGCCGCCGCGTCGGCCGAGCCCCCCGCCATCCCGCCGGCCACCGGGATCTCCTTGTCGATGCGGATCGACAGGGGTTCGTCGACCTCGCCGCGGGCCGCGACGAGCCGGGCCGCGCGGACCGCCAGGTTGTCCTCGCCGGTGGGGATATGGGCGGCCAACGAACCGGCGGGGACGACCTTCCAGTGATCCCAGCGCATGACGGAGACCTCGTCGTAGACGCTGACGGCCAGGAAGACGGTGGACAGCGGGTGGTAGCCGTCCGCGCCGCGGGGCCCCACCCGCAGCTCCAGGTTCACCTTGGCCGGCACGCGGACGGTCACCGCCCGCGGCAGTTGGCTGGCCGTCGTCATGGCTTCACCCTATGGGCAGCGATGGCCGCGAACTCCTCGATCCCCAGCTGCTCGCCGCGCTTCTTGGCATCGATGCCGGCTCCCCGCAGGATCTGCTCGGCGGCATCCGGCGAACCGGCCCAACCGGCCAGCGCGGATCGCAGTGTCTTGCGGCGCTGGCCGAAAGCGGCGTCGATGACTCGGAACACCTCGTCGCGGGCCGGACCCCGACGGTGTTCGGGGCGCCGGGTGATCCGCACCAGGCCCGAATCCACGTTGGGCACCGGCCAGAACACCGTCCGCGGCACCTTGCCGACGAGTTCGGCCGAGCCGTACCACGCCACCTTGGCACTCGGAGCGCCGTACGTCTTGGAGCCGGGCGCCGCGACCATCCGTTCGGCGACCTCGAGTTGCACCATGACGAGCAGCCGTCGGATCGAGGAGACGTGTTGCAGGAAGGACAGGACGACGGGCACGGAGATGTTGTACGGCAGGTTGGACACCAACGCGGTCGGTGCCGGTCCGCGCACCTTGGTCACCGTCAGCGCGTCGGCGCAGGTCACGGTCAGCTTGTCGAGGCCGGCTGGGTAGTGGTGGGCGACGGTGCGCTCCAGCAGCCCGGCGAGCTCAGGGTCCACCTCGATGGCCGTGACGTGGGCGACCTCCGGCAACAGCGCGAGGGTCAGCGACCCCAGACCGGGACCGACCTCGACGACCGCGTCGGTCGGTCGCAGGTCGGCGAGCCGGACGATGCGTCGCACGGTATTGGGGTCGACGACGAAGTTCTGACCCCACTGCTTGGTGGGGCGCAGGTCGAGTTCCTCCGCCAGGGCACGGATGTGCACCGGGGAGAGCAGCCCGGTCGGAGACGTCGCCGTGTCCACCACCTCACCCTATGAGGAAGCGACCACGCGGGTCGACCACGCCCGTCCGGCGGGTCAGGCGGGTCACGACCACGAACCGTAAAGCCGTGCGGAGTTGACGGCGATCGCCTCGCACAGCGTGGCCACCGGTACGTTGCGGACGTCGGCCATCGCTCGGACGATGTGCGGCACGAGCGAAGATGAGTTGCGGGCGCCCCGGTGCGGGCTGGGGGCCAGATAGGGCGCGTCGGTTTCGACGAGGATCCGATCCAGCGGGGCGATGGCGAGCGCGTCGCGCAGCGGGCGGGCGTTCTTGAAGGTCACGGTCCCGGCGAACGAGAGGTGGAAGCCTCGGTCCAGACACCGTTGGGCGAACGGCGCGTCCCCAGAGAAGCAGTGCAACACCACGTGCTCCGGCGCGCCCTGTTCGTCCAGGATCGCCAGCACGTCCTCGTGCGCGTCCCGGTCGTGGATCTGCAGGACCTTGCCGGTGGCTTTGGCGAGTTCGATGTGCCACCGGAACGCGGCGTGTTGCGCCGGTCGCCCCTCCGGTCCGGTCCGGTAGTAGTCCAGTCCGGTCTCCCCGATCACCCGGATCCGGTCGTGTGCGGCGAGTTCCTCGATCCGTTCGTATGCCGTGTCGAGCTGTCCGGCGGCCGCGAGCCGGGGAACTTCGTTGGGGTGCAGGGCGATTCCGCCGAGGAGCTGCGGATGCTCGGTGACCGCGCGCACGGTCCATTCGGCGCCGGGCAGGTCACAGCCGATCTGGACGGCATACGGGACGCCGACGGCCCGGGCGTCGGCGAGCAGTCGGTCGAGCGGGATCACCGGGTCGCCGGCTCGGTGGATGTCCAGGTGCAGGTGGTTGTCCACCACCGGGATCGGCAGGCGGTCCGGCAGCGTCGCGGCCGGGCGAGGCGGCGGCAGCGTCGAATCGCTCACCGTGCGCCCGTCACCGGGGGCCGTCGACCGGACCCAGGCCCAGTCGGCCGAGTTCGTCGTCGACGATGCCCGGGTCGAGTTTGGTGAAGATCGGGGTGGGTTTGGCGACCGGGGCACCCACGGTGACCGGACGCGACGCCCAGCGCGGCATACCCGAGTAGTCCCCGGTGATGATCGGGTAGGCCGGGCCGCCGTCGAGATCCTCGACGTCGACGAGCCGCGGCATCGGCATGAACTCGCCCTCGCCGCCGAAGGTCGCGTGCACGGCGTTGGCCGAGTGCGGCAGGAACGGGGCGAGCAGGGTGTTGCAGTCCAGCGTCGCCTGCGCCAGCACGTGCAGGACGGTGGCCAGCCGGTCGCGCTGGTCCTCGCCCTTGAGCTTGAAGGGTTCGGTGTCGCTGACGTACTTGTTGACCTCGCCGACGATCCGCATGGCCTCGGCGATCCCCTGACGCATCCGGTTGCGCCCGATCAGGTCCCCGACCGTGTCGAACCCCTCGCGGACGGTGGCCAGCACCGCCTCGTCGATCGCGGTCAGCTCGCCGGCGGCCGGGATCTGCCCGAAGCTCTTGGCGATCATGCTCGCGGTGCGGTTGACCAGGTTGCCCCAGCCGGCGACCAGTTCGTTGTTGGTCCGGGCCAGGAACTCGGCCCAGGTGAAGTCGGTGTCGTTGCTCTCCGGCCCGGCCGCGCAGATGAAGTACCGCAGCGCATCGGGCTGGTAGCGGCTGAGGAAGTCCCGCACGTAGATGACGACCGACTTGCTGGACGAGAACTTCTTGCCCTCCATCGTCAGGTACTCGCTGGAGACGACCTCGGTCGGCAGATTCAACTCCCCGTATGCCCCGGGCTCGCCGCCCAGCGAGCCCTTGCCGGCATACCCGAGCAGTTGGGCCGGCCAGATCTGGGAGTGGAAGACGATGTTGTCCTTGCCCATGAAGTAGTACGACACGGCCTGCGGGTCGTTCCACCACCGGCGCCAGTCGTCCGGGTCGCCCTGGCGCCGGGCCCACTCGATCGAGGCGCTGAGATAGCCGATGACCGCGTCGAACCAGACGTAGATGCGCTTGGTCGGGTTGTTCTCCCACTGCGGCAACGGAATCGGGATGCCCCAGTCGATGTCGCGGGTCACCGCCCGGGGGCGGATCTCGTCGAGGATGTGCCGGGAGAATTTGATGACGTTCGGCCGCCAGGTGCCGGTGGCCTCTCGGCCGTCCAGCCATTCGCTGAGCGCCTCGGCCAGGGCCGGCAGGTCGAGGAAGAAGTGCTGGGTTTCGACGAATTCGGGGGTTTCGCCGTTGATCTTGCTCCTGGGCTCGATCAGGTCGGTGGGGTCCAGCTGGTTGCCGCAGGTGTCGCATTGGTCGCCGCGCGCGCCGGCCGCCCCGCAGATCGGACAGGTGCCCTCGATGTAGCGGTCCGGCAGGGTGCGTCCCGTGCTGGGGCTGATCGCCCCGAACGTGGTCTGTTCGATGAGGTACCCGTTGCGGTGCAGGGTCGAGAAGATCTCCTGGGTGACCTGGTAGTGGTTGCCGGTGGTCGTGCGGGTGTACAGGTCGTACGAGCAGCCGAGCTTGGTCAGGTCCTCGGCGATGATCGCGTGATTGGTGTCGACGAGTTCGCGCGGGGTGACGCCCTCCTGGTCGGCGAGGACCAGAATCGGGGTGCCGTGTTCGTCCGAACCGCTGACCATGAGCACGTCGTGTCCGGCCATCCGCATGTACCGGCTGAAGACGTCGGAGGGCACGCCGAAACCGGCGACGTGACCGATATGGCGCGGGCCGTTGGCATACGGCCAGGCGACGGCGGACAGCACTGTGCTCATGGTCCGTCATCCTAGGGCGACGCCGACACCCCCGCGGATTCGGTCCCGCCCCCGCCCGGCTCGGTCCTCAGAATCCGGCGGCCAGCGCCGCCCTGGCGAGTTCGACCATCGTCGAGCGTTCCGGTGCCTGACCGAAGCCGCCCTCGAACCAGAGCACCGTCTTGTTCGGTGTGGCCACGCCGAGGACGTACCCGTCCATCGAGTTGCCCACCCAGGTCGCGTAGGCACCAAGGCCCGGGACCGTCTGGGCGTTGGAGTACTGCTGCCCGTCTTTGACCGACCCGACCGGGTCGGCCTCGGCGGAGGCGCGCATGCTCACCCCGGCGAGTTCACCGGCCCAGGCGCAGGTCTGGTAGCCCGGGCCCTCGGTGATATCCCGGCGAATGACGACCTTCTGGCCGATCACCGCGGCGGCGGTTTCGGTCAACCGGTCGCAGCGAGCGCCGGCCCGCACGAGCGGGGCCAGCGGCTCAGCCGCGACGACCGGGCGGAGCAGCGCGAAGAGCTTGGTCGCCTGGTCCGCGGTCAGCCCGAACGAGTACGTGAGCCGTACACCGCGGTCACCGATCAGGGTGGCCGCACTCCCGGCGAACACATAGCCCGGCGTCGCGCCCGGCAGGACCGCCGCGCCCGGGAACGCCTTGCGGGTCGCGGCGACCGCCGCGGCCCACGAGGCGGGAGTCTGGGCCAGGACCGAGGTCCCCAGATAGATGCGCCCGGGTCGGCCCTTAAGGTCCATCCCGATGGAGCACATGTCGTACGTCGGGGTGTCCACCCACGTGGACAGCGAGCGCCGGTCCGTGCGCGGCGTGCCGCCGAAAACGGCCGTGACCGCCTTCGGGTCGAGCTTGGCGCAGATGCTGCCCGGCCAGGCCGAAATCCCGTCGACCATCGGCTGCGGCTGGGTCGGATTGCCGTATGCCGTCGTGCTCGTCGTGCTCGTCGAGCCGCTCGGCTCCGGGGCGCCGCTCCCCGGCGTCGCGGGGCCGGTCGGCGTCGACCCGGCCGTGCAGGCGGCCACCGCGGCCAGGACGGCGCTCGCGCACAGCGCCGCTGCCGACCGCCACAGCCGGCCGGACGTGCCCCCGGTCGCTGTGCCGACCCTGTTGACCGACGTACTGGTCAAGTCTCGAACTCCCCTCGCTCCGCCGGCCCGCTTCGGCCGGTTCGATCCGACCTTAACCAGTGGGCGACTCATCTGCTCGGCGAGCGCCCGGCCCGGTGGATAACCCGCCCCGAGCATGTGGGCTCTGTGGATGACCGGTGTTGCGCCGCGGCCATGGCCAGGTCGCGGATCAGGGGTAGAGCCGCAGTGCCGCCTCCGCGCGTCGCACGAGCTGGGCCCGGTCTCCCGTTTGGCCGATGGCCATGCGGACGGTGAGCAGATAGCCGCGCGAGGTCAGCACCTGGACCATCGTGCCGGTCTGCGGGTTCGGATGCCATGCCGCGGCTGCCCCCAGGCCGACAATCGGGATGGCGGCGGTCTCGAGCATTTTGCGCGTCTGGTCGATCTCACCGGCGACGGGTGCCCCGATGATCGAGACGCCACGGGTTCGTCCCGCCCAAGAGCAGATCCCCGGCAGGGCGCACCCGAACGGGTCGATGTCGCGCCGGATGACCATCGGTTCACCGATGACCTCCTGGGCCGTGGTCGTCATGAGCTCACATCGTGGATCTGCGACGACGAGCGGGCGCCACGGCGCTGTGGGCGCCAAGGGTTCGAGCAGCGCCAGCAGGGTATCGGCTTGGGCAGGTGTCAGCTGGGTGGTCGAACTCACCCGCATCCCGCGGTTTCCGGCGAGCGCGACGGCATACCCGGGGGCGCGGGTCAGCAGGTAGCCCGCCCGGCTCGTCAACGGCACGATCTGTCCGGGGTATGCCAGGGCCGCCGCCGCGCGCGACGCATCGAGCGTCTCGGGGTCGATCGGCAGGACCGAGAAGCCGAGCCGGACGACGGTGGATTGCCGTCGGCGGTGTGCAGGTTGAACCCGCAGGTGTCGAAGGTGGG
>JBDIAR010000138.1:0-9210 GCA_039812545.1 Dermatophilaceae bacterium
GGCGTCGTGGAGGTTGGCGTCGTGGAGGTTGGCGTCGCGGTCGGCGGGGCGGAACTCGACCCGGGTGACGAACGGCGATTCGGCGAGGGGGACGGCGCCGGGTTCGAGGCGACCGATCCGGTGGCGCCCGAGGCGATGCGCCGTGCCTGCGCGTGGGTCGCGGATCGGATCGCCGAGCGCCAGCAGCTCATGGGCGCCATCGCCGAACCGGCCGGCACCGAGGCCTCCCTCGATTCCCGACGGACGGAGTTGAGCCGCCGTCAGGGGGAGCTCGCCGCGCTGGACGCCGCCCGCGAGGAGATCACCCTCGCCATGGCCGAGGTTCCGTCGGCGCTGGAGATCCTCGAGGTGACCCGTGAGGAATCGACGCGCGCGGCGGCCCTGCTCCCGGCCCGGATCGACGCCGAAGGGGCCGCCGCCGCCCGGTGTGCGGCGATCGAGCGGGCCGACGCCGTCCGAGGCGATCTGACTGCGGCGACCCGGGAGGTCGACGCCTGCCGAGTTCGGGCCGCCGCCGCGGCCGACGAACTCACCCGCGTACAGCGGGCCCGGATCGACGGGATCGCCGGCGAACTCGGGCTGGGCCTGGTCGACGGCGACCCCTGCCCGGTCTGTGGGTCACCTGAGCACCCGGCGCCGGCGCAACCCGACGCCGGACATGTCGACCGGGCGGCGGTCGAGGCGGCCGACCGAGCCAATCGGGCCGCGCATCGGGCGTTCGAGGACGCCGCCGCGAGCGCGTCGCGCTTGGCCGCCGAGCTCGCCGGGCTGGACTCGCTCACCGGCGGCCTGGACGCCGCAGCCGCCCAGGCGGCCCTCGACCTGGCCGCCGCCGACGTCGCCGCCGCCCGTGCGGCGCAACGCGCGGGCCAGGACGCGGAGCTGGAGATCGAGTCGCTGCGGACCTCGTCGCGACGCCTCCAGGCGCAGGCCGAGGAGTTGGCGCGCCGCCACACGGCGATGCAGACCGAGGCCGTCCAATTCGAACGCTCCCTCGCCGCCGACGAGTCCGCCGTCGAGATGGCGCGTGGCGGATACCCGACGGTCGCCGACCGGCGGACCCAGACGGCCGCCGAACTCACCGCACTGACGGCATACGGGCGGGCTCTGGACGAGCTGGCGGCGGCCGGCGACTCGCACCGACGCGCCGAACTCGCCGCCGTGGAGGCGATCACCGAGGCCGGTTTCGACAGCGAGGACCAGGCCCGGGCCGCCGGCCGGGAGACCGCGGACCTGGTCCGCATCGAGGACGACCTGCGGACGTATGCCGGCGCACTGGCCGAGGTGCGCAGCGGGCTCGCCGATCCCGCACTCAACGCGCCGGAGCTCGACCGGCCGGCTCCCGACGTCGCGGCCCTGGCCGCGCTGGCGCAAACGGCCACCGAACTCGATCGGGCGGCCGCCGAAGCCGCCGGCACCGCGAGCGCTGCGGCCACCCGGGCCGCCCAGACCGGGCGGGCCGTGTCGGCGGCGCTGCGGGCCCATGCCGGGATCGTGGCCGAGACGGCCGACGCCATCCGGGTCGGCCAGATCGCCACCGGCCGCGGGGAGAACGAGCGGCACATCGAGTTGACCAACTATGTGCTCATCCGCCGGTTCCGCGAGGTCGTCGAGGTCGCCAACGAGCACCTGCAGCGGATCTCGTCCGGGCGCTACGCCCTGGCCCACTCCGACACCAAACGCGGCAATGCCAAGGCCGGCCTCGACCTGATCGTCTTGGATCACGAAACCGACAAACCGCGGGACATCGCCACCCTCTCCGGTGGCGAGACGTTCTACGTCTCGCTCGCCATGGCGCTGGCGCTCGCCGAAGTCGTCCAGAGCGAACAAGGCGGCCTGCACCTGGGCACGCTGTTCATCGACGAGGGTTTCGGCTCGTTGGACCCCCAGACCCTGGACGCCGTGATGCGCACGCTGGACGGGTTGCGCTCCGGAGGCCGGGTGGTCGGCGTCGTCAGCCACGTCAGCGACCTCAAGCGGATCATCGGCGACCGCATCGAGGTGCGCCCGCGCGGTGACGGTAGGGGATCGCGGATCCGAGTCGTCGCGTGACCGCTGGGCGTCCGGCCGGCCGACGGGGCACCGGTCCGGGTGGGGCGAGCCTCAGTCGGGATACCCCAGCGGGTTCTGGGACTGCCAACGCCAATGGTCCGCACACATCTGGTCCAGCGATCGTTCGGCGCGCCAGCCCAGCTCTTCGTTGGCGCGGCGCGGATCGGCATACGCGGCCGGCAGATCCCCACTGCGCCGGGACTCCACGACATACGGGATCTCGTGGCCCACGGCCTTCTCGAACGCGTGCAGCACCTCGAACACCGATGACCCGACCCCGGTCCCGAGGTTCCACGCCGACACCGGTTCGTCGGTCTCGCCGAGGCGGGCCAGTGCCGCCAGATGCCCGGCCGCCAGATCCTCGACGTGGATGTAGTCGCGCAGCGGGGTGCCGTCTGCGGTCGGATAGTCGTCGCCGAAAACCGCGAGCTTCTCACGCCGGCCGACCGCCACCTGCGCGATGAACGGCATGAGGTTATTGGGGATGCCCTGCGGGTCCTCCCCGATGGTGCCGGAGGCATGCGCGCCGACCGGGTTGAAATACCGGAGCAGCGCGATCCGCCAGCCCGGGTCGGCATACCCGACGTCGCGCAGGATCTGCTCGATCATCACCTTGGTCCAGCCGTACGGGTTGATCGCGGCCGTCGGCAGGTCCTCGGTGTACGGCGGTTCGTTGCGACCGTAGACCGTGTCGAAGCCGTAGACCGTGGCCGAGGAGGAGAACACCAGCGTGCGACAGTCGTGCCGCTCCATCACGTCCAGCAACGCGAACGTGGAGCCGAGGTTGTTCTCGTAATACGCCAGCGGCTTGGCCACGCTCTCCCCGACCGCCTTGAACCCGGCGAAATGGATCACCGCGTCGATCGGCTCGGCGGCGAACACCTCGTCGAGCCGCTCCCGGTCGCTCACGTCGACGACGTGCCAGCCGATCGGTCGCCCGATCAGCGCCTCCAGCCGCGGGCGAACGCTGGCCTTGGCGTTCGACAGATTGTCGACGACGACGACGTCATGACCGGCCACGCCCAGTTGGACCACCGTGTGCGAGCCGATATAGCCGGCGCCGCCGGTCACGAGTACGCGCATGCCAGCACCGTATGCCATGCCGCGCCGCCCGCGTGCGTCGCCGTTACGGCAGCGAGCGGGCGGCGCCCTTGTCCGCGGACTGGGCCAGGGCGGCATACACCTGCAACGCGGCCGACACCTCGCGCTGCCGGTCGCGGGGCTTCCACCCGGTGGCCTCACGCGCCGTGCGCCGGCGCGCCAGTTCCTCGTCGGACACCTCAAGATGGATCCGGCGCGCGGGAATGGAGATCTCGATGACGTCGCCGTCCTCGACCAGGCCGATCGGTCCACCGGAGGCGGCCTCGGGCGACACGTGACCGATGGACAGGCCCGACGTGCCGCCGGAGAAGCGGCCGTCGGTCACCAGGGCACACTTGGCGCCCAGGCCCAGACCCTTGAGGAAGGACGTGGGGTAGAGCATCTCCTGCATACCCGGACCGCCGCGCGGCCCCTCGTAGCGCACGACCACGCAGTCCCCCGCCGCGATCCGGCCGCCGAGAATGGCATCGACCGCCTCCTCCTGCGATTCGGTCACCTTGACCGGGCCGCGGAAGGTCCACAACTCCTCGTCGACGCCTGCGGTCTTGACGACGCAGCCGTCGGGGGCGATATTGCCGCGCAGCACCGCGAGTCCGCCATCGACGGTGTAGGGGTGTTCGACCGATCGGATGCAGCCGCCCTGCGCGTCGGTGTCCAGGCTGTCCCAGCGGTTGGTGGAGGAGAACGCCTCGGTGGTCCGCACCCCGCCGGGCGCGGCGTGGAAGAGTTCGAGCGCCTCGGGGCGGGCCGAGCCGCCGCGCACGTCCCAACCGCCCAACCAGTCGTCGAGGGTGGCGGAGTGCACCGAGGTGACCCCGCGCTCCAGCAGCCCGCCCCGGTCCAGTTCGCCGAGGATCGCGGTGATCCCACCGGCCCGATGGACGTTCTCCATGTAGTACTTGTTCGTGTTCGGCGCGACCTTGCACAGGCACGGCGTCACGCGGGACAGCGCGTCGATGTCGTCGAGGTCGAAATCGACCCCGGCCTCCTGGGCGGCGGCCAGCAGATGCAGGATCGTGTTGGTCGAACCGCCCATCGCGATGTCGACCCGCATGGCGTTGGTGAAGGCGGCCTTGTCGGCGATCGACTTCGGCAGCACCGACGCGTCGTCCTGCTCGTACCACCGTCGACACAACTCGACCACCAGCCGCCCGGCCTCCAGGAAGAGGTCGCGGCGCGCCGCGGAGGTCGCGAGGGTGGACCCGTTGCCGGGCAGGGCCAGGCCGATGGCCTCCAACAGGCAGTTCATCGAGTTCGCCGTGAACATCCCCGAACACGACCCGCAGGTCGGGCAGGCGGACCGCTCGATGACGTCGAGGGTCTCGTCACTGACCGCGGGATCGCTGGATTTGATCATCGCGTCGATGAGGTCGAGCTTGGTCTCCACCGTCGCCGCGCCCCCCGGCACCGCGGCCGTCCCCCCGCTGATCACGGCCGTCCCGGCCTCCATCGGTCCGCCGCTGACGAACACCGTCGGCAGGTTCAGACGCAAGGCGGCGAGCAGCATACCCGGGGTGATCTTGTCGCAGTTCGAGATGCAGACCAGGGCGTCGGCGGCGTGCGCGTTGACCATGTACTCGACGCTGTCGGCGATGAGTTCGCGACTCGGCAGCGAGTAGAGCATCCCCGCGTGGCCCATCGCGATGCCGTCGTCCACGGCGATCGTGTTGAACTCGCGGCCCACCCCGCCGGCCTGCGCGATGGCCGAACTCACCAGGGCGCCCATGTCCTTGAGGTGGACGTGACCCGGCACGAACTGGGTGAACGAGTTGGCGACCGCGATGATCGGCTTGCCGAAATCGCCCTCCCCCATGCCGGTCGCGCGCCACAGTGCGCGGGCGCCGGCCATGTTGCGTCCATGGGTCGTCGTACGCGAGCGAAGTTCAGGCATACCGACAGGCTAATCCCGTATGCCGCATGCCGGGTGGGCCGGTCCGCCCACCGGCTCGTTCGCCGCCCCGCCGCCCACGGCCCGCGCGTGCTTTGATGATCGGGTGAGCGAGCCGCGCGTCCCCTTGTCGATTCTCGATCTCGTACCCGTGTCGGCGGGCATGACCAGGGGCGAGGCGATCGAGGAGTCGCTACGCCTGGCGCGCCGAGCCGACGAGCTGGGGTTCGCCCGGTACTGGGTCGCCGAACACCACAACACCGACACCTTCCTTTCCAGCGCCACCTCGCTGGTCCTGGCGCATCTCGCCGAACACACCAGCCGGATCCGGCTCGGCTCGGGCGGCGTCATGCTGCCCAATCACGCACCCCTGATGGTCGCCGAGTACTACGGCACGCTCGCCACGATCTACGGCGACCGGTTCGACCTCGGTCTCGGCCGGGCACCCGGCACCGACCCGCGCACGGCAGCCGCGCTGCGCCGCGGCGGCGCCGAACTCGACACCTTCGCCGACGACGTGCTGGCGCTGATGGCATACCTCGGCGAACCCGACGCGGGTGCCGACCGGGCGCCGGTGCGCGCGATCCCCGGGGAGGGGACGCGAATCCCGTTGTGGATGCTGGGTTCTTCGACCGGTGGCGCTCAGGTGGCCGCCGCACTCGGGCTGCCGTTCGCCTTCGCCTCGCACTTCGCGCCGCGCGAGCTCGGCGCCGCGCTCTCGGTCTACCGGGGCAGGTTCGCCGACGGCGCGCGGCTGCAATGCGAGCGCCCGTATGCCATGGCCGGGGTCAACGTCCTCGTCGCCGACTCCCAGCGCGAGGCCGAACGCCTTTTCACCACAACGCAATTGCTACGGGTGCGGATCCGCACCGGGTCGGTGGCGCCGCTGGACCCGCCGGAGGACGATCTGGCGGCCGTCCTGCCCACGGGCCTGTTGGAGTTCGCCGGGCGGCCGGACTCGCGGGCCTGCGCCGTCGGGACGCCCGAGCGCGTGGTCGACCGGCTGTCCGAGTTCGTCGCGGACAACGAACTCGACGAACTCATCGTGACGACCTACACCCACGATCCGCAGGCCCGCCTGCGGTCGTTCGAGTTGCTGGCGCAGGCCTGGGGCACCGGCCCGGACGCGGCCTGACCGTTCACCTTGGCCGCGTGACGTCCCTCACGACCGTTCGTCCCTGAGCACGGACCGGTCGCCGCAGACCATGCCCCCCGGGGTATGTACTTCGAGATCAAGGGACCTTGGTCCTGCGCCGGATCGCGGCGGGTCGCCAACAGTATTCGGGGGCTGCGATGTCCGGGGGCTGCGATGACTTGGGGTTGTCATCGCCACGACGGCGACCGCACGTCGCGGCGGCCGCCACGCGAGCACCCGCTTGCACCGTCGAACTCGACACCGGGAGACAACCAGCATGGACGCCACCGACCTGGCGAGATGGCAGTTCGCCATCACCACGGTCTACCACTTCCTCTTCGTCCCGATCACCATCGGCACCTCACTGCTGCTGGCGATCCTGCAAACCGCGTGGTACCGCACCGACAATCCGGCATACCTACGCCTGACGAAGTTCATCGGCAAGCTCTTCCTCGTCAACTTCGCCCTGGGCCTGGTGACGGGGATCGTCCAGGAATTCCAGTTCGGCATGAACTGGTCCGACTACAGCCGGTTCGTCGGTGACATCTTCGGCGCGCCGCTGGCCTTCGAAGCGCTGCTGTCCTTCTTCCTCGAGTCGACCTTCCTCGGGGTGTGGATCTTCGGCTGGGACCGGCTGCCCAAGAAGCTGCACCTGGCGAGCATCTGGTGCGTCGCCATCGGCACCATGCTCTCGGCATACTTCATCCTCGCCGCGAACTCGTTCATGCAGAACCCCGTCGGGTACCGCCTGAATCCGACGACGGGCCGGGCCGAGATGACCGATTTCGTCGCGGTGCTGACCAACCCGGTCCAGCTGGCGACCTTCCCGCACACCATCACGGCGGCCTGGATGACCGCGGGCGGGTTCGTCATGGCGGCCTGCCTCTACCACCTGTGGAAGGGCACGCACCCCGAGACCGACTTCGCGATCTACCGCAAGGGCGCGCGCATCGGAGCGATCGCCTGTCTCGTCGGTGGACTGCTCGTCGCGGTCTCCGGCGACCTGCAGGGCAAGGTGATGACCGAGAAGCAACCGATGAAAATGGCCGCCGCCGAGGCGCTGTATGAGACGAGCCAGCCCGCCGAGTTCTCCATCCTCTCGCTCGGTTCTCTCGATGGCACCCACGCCAACACCGTCTTGAAGATCCCCGGTCTGCTGTCCTTCCTGGCCACCGGATCCTTCGACGCCAAGGTGCTCGGCATCAACGACCTGAAAGCGGCATACGAGCAGACGTACGGTCGCGGCGCCAATCCGTTGGCCGTCTCCGAGACCGGCTATGTGCCCACGATTCCGCTGACCTACTGGATGTTCCGGCTGATGATCGGCACCGGAATCCTCGGGGGCCTCATCGGGGCGGCGGTGTTGTGGGTGACCAGGCGGCGCAACCGCGGACCGGACGGCCACGCCGTCAAGGTGCCGCTGCGCAAGTACTGGCTGTGGGCAGCCGTCGCCGCCCCGCTGCTGCCGCTGTTCGCCAACTCCTTCGGCTGGACGTTCACCGAGGTCGGCCGCCAGCCGTGGCTGGTGTTCGGGCTGATGACCACCGCCCAGGGCGTCTCGCCGAGCGTCTCCGGAGCAGAGGTGCTGGTGTCGATGATCGTGTTCACCCTGCTGTACGGCGCACTGGCCGTCGTCGAAGTCACCCTGCTCCTGCGCTTCCTGCGCAAGGGCCTGCCGGCGGAGGACGCTCCGGAAATCACCGGGATCGGACCCGGCGGCGGTCCCGACGCGGACGCCGACACCCCCATGATCTTCGCGTACTGACGGCTGGAAAGGACACACGTCATGGATCTCGTCGTCATCTGGATCATCCTCATCGCCGTGCTGTGGACCGGCTATTTCATCCTCGAGGGCTTCGATTTCGGCGTCGGTATGCTGCTGCCGCTGCTCGGGCGCGGCACCGACCCCGCCGACACCGAGAAGCGCAAGCGCCTGATGATCACCACCATCGGGCCGGTGTGGGACGGCAACGAGGTGTGGGTGCTGACCGCGGGTGGGGCGACCTTCGCCGCCTTCCCCCACTGGTATGCCACGCTGTTCGCCGGCTTCTACCTCCCCCTGCTGCTCATCCTCGTGGGCCTGATCATCAGGGGCATCGGCCTGGACTACCGCGGCAAGGTCGCCACCCAGCGCGCCCGCGACCGGCTCGACCTGATGATCGTCGTCGGCTCGTTCCTGCCCTCGCTGCTGTGGGGTGTCGCCTTCGCCAATATCGTCAACGGCGTCCCGCTGGCGCCCGACGCCTCCGCCGCGGCCCCCTACAACGCGGCGCCGTACGTCGAGTACACCGGCAACCTGTTCACCCTGCTCAACCCGCTCGGTCTGATCGGCGGACTCACCACGCTGTTCCTCTTCCTCACCCACGGCGCCCACTTCCTGGCGCTGAAGACCGACGGCCCGATCCGTGGTCGGGCTCGGACGTGGGCGGGACGGTTCGGGTTGGTGACGGCGGGG
Organism: Dermatophilaceae bacterium; assembly: GCA_039812545.1. Lineage (GTDB taxonomy): Bacteria > Actinomycetota > Actinomycetes > Actinomycetales > Dermatophilaceae > JBDIAR01. The sequence goes on from JBDIAR010000138.1 coordinate 8,632, forward strand.
TGCGCGGTGGTCTTCCTCGGCGCGACGATGGTGAACCGGCACGCCGGGCCGGCCGCCTGGGCGTGCACGGCGGCGGCCGCACTCGCGCTGCTCGCCAGCCTGTATGCCAACCGGATCGCCCGCGAGGGCTGGGCCTTCGTCGGGACGGCCGTGACCACCGCCGGCGCGGTCTGGGCCTTGTTCCTGGCTCTTTACCCCGACGTCATGCCGTCGACGACCGACCCGGCATACTCCCTGACGGCCGCGAACGCGGCCAGTTCGCCCACCACGCTGGTCATCATGACCTGGGCCGCGGTGATCTTCACCCCGGTCGTGCTGGCCTATCAGGGCTGGACGTACTGGGTGTTCCGCAAACGGATCAGCACCGCTCATATCCCCGATCAGGTGCCGGCCCCCGCGGCGGCCTGAGGCCGGATCGTCAGCACCGTGAGGCCGTTCGACCCTCGACTGCTCCGCGCGCTCCCGCAGACGCGCGGGGCGATCGGGGTTCTCGCGGCCCTGGGTCTGCTCTCCGGGGCGGTCGCGATCGCCGTGGCCATCGCGCTGGCGCGACTCGTCGTCGCGGTGGTGGGCGGCGGT
>JBDIAR010000139.1:0-8920 GCA_039812545.1 Dermatophilaceae bacterium
CCCCCGAAATCGCCACCCCCGAAGTCCCCGCCCCCGAAGTCCCCGCCGCCGTCGCCGCCCCAACCGCCGCCGTCGCCTCCGAGGTCGCCACCCAGATCGCCGGCCAGGTCCGAGATCCCGTCGGCGAAGTCGCCGAACGCGTCCCCGATCGCATCGCCGAACGAGTCGAACGCGTCCCCGATTCCCGCCCCCATCGCGTCGAAGAGGTCACCGCCCAGCATCGCGTCCATCCCCACGTACCACGCCAGATCGGTATGCCAGGTCGCCAGGACCGCGGGGTCGTCCACCATCCGCGCGACGTCGGCGAAGTGGCGAGCCCACGCGTCGGCCACGCCGAAACCGACCGCCCACGGCAGATAGCGGCTGAACACCCCGGCTGCCTCCTCGAACCTCAGCTGGCGCCCCTCGGCCGTGGCCAAATACTCCCGGAAGCCCACCGCCTGGGTCCGCAGCGCCGTACCCAGGGCGGTCCGATACGGCCGGATCGGCGAACCGGCCACCAGGCCGCGCTCGCGCAGCGCCGCCGGAATGGCCGCGCGGCATTCGAGCACCGGCGCCTTGAGCGATCGCTTGACGTCGTCCAGCAGCACCTCGGGGCCGGTCTCGAAGATCGCCTGGTAGATCGGCACCGCCCGGGCCGGCAGCTCCCGGGGATCACGTGCCCCGCGCCGCAGCCGCCAGGTCGCCTTCTGCCGGCCCTGCGCCTCGACGCGCTCGATGGACAGCCAGCCACCGACCGCCATCGCGACGAAGACGGCGGCGACGTCGGCACCGGCCGGTGAGCCGTAGATGAGTTGCCCACCCTCCTCGGGCGCCAGCCCGTCCGGCGGGTTGAAGCGCACGGCGACCGGCGCGGCGCGATCGGCGGCGCCGACCCGGCGCACGGGCGCGCCGTCGGGGTGCGGCGGCACCACGGCGGGGGCGACCCCGTCGAAGATCTCGTCCCGCCGGCCCATCGGCGGGATCGCGCGCCGCTTGACGTACTTCGCCGACGTCACGCCCCGGATGGCCCCGATCACCACGACGGTGGCCGCCATCACGAACAGGAGTAGTACGAACCGCTCCACGAGGGCATCCTTCCGGTTCGGTCAGACGCCGAGCGCGTCGGACCAGCACCTCAATTGCACACCACCGTCGGACCGGCGATCGATCGAGGCGGCCGCCAGCATCGCATGGCCGATCCCGCGGGTGACGCACGAGGCGGCCGCCGCCAGCACCAGATGGAATCCAGCCGGATCCGGCGCGGCCCGGCCGCCCGTGCCCAGCGCGAACACCGTGTCCCCGTCGAACATCGAGTGGACGGGGACGATCGCCCGCGCCATCCCGTCGTGGCCGACGCCGGCGAGCTTCTGGCACTGCGCCTTGGTCAAGGTCAGGTCGGTGGCGATGACCGCCAATGTGGTGGCCAGCCCGGCTGCCATCGTCATCGGATCGGCGCCGAGGGCCCGCTCCCGAGCGACCGCCACCGCCGCCGCGTTCGGCCGGGGCACCCCGGCGAACTCCTCCGCCAGACCCCAGCGGACGGCATACAGTTCGCCGGTCGAGGGGTCCGCACACCCCCCGACGGCGTTGACCACCACGAGGGCCGCGACGACCGCTCCGTCCGGCAGCACCGCGGACGCCGAACCGACCCCGCCCTTGAGTCCGCCGGCCTTCGCGCCGGTACCGGCGCCCACGCAGCCCTGCGTCACGGGGTCCGCCGAGGCCGCCCGGTATGCCGCCAGCCCGTCGGTGGGACCCGGGTGGTGGTCGAAGGCGCCGCCGCGGCCGAGGTCGAAGCAGACGGCGCCCGGCACGATCGGCACGACCTGCCCGGGTGGACCCATCGGCCAACCCCGGCCATCGGCATACAGGCCGGCCATCACCCCGTCGCACGCGCCCAGGCCGAACGCCGAACCGCCGCCGAGGACGATCGCGTCGATCCGGTCGACGAGGTTGCGCGGATCCAGCAGGTCGGTTTCCCGCGTGCCGGGCCCGCCGCCGCGCACGTCGACCCCGGCGATCGCCGGTGCGTCGGGGACGACGACGGTGACCCCGGTGAGCCAGCCGGGTTCGTCCCGGGTGTGCTGGCCGACCCGGATGCCCGGGACGTCGGTCAGGGTGTTGCCGGGTCCCGTCCGCAACTCGGCCATCGCCCGGTCCGTCGGAATCGCCCGGCTCGGCGGGTTCTCAGAGATTGATGCCGAGGCGCCGGGCGGAGCGGGCCCGCTGGCGGGCGGCGCGCATCCGGCGTAGCCGCTTGACGAGCATCGGGTCGGCGGCCAGCGCGGCCGGCTCGTCGAGCAGGGCGTTGAGGACCTGGTAGTAGCGGGTGGCGCTCATGTCGAACAGTTCCTTGACGGCCTGCTCCTTGGAACCGGCGTACTTCCACCACTGGCGCTCGAAGGCCAGGATCTCGCGGTCACGCGCGCTCAGCTCACCCACGGCGTCCGACCGGGTGTCGAGCGTGACTGCGTGCTGGTCCATATGTCCCTCCAAGGCGTATCCCCGCCCACTATAGGAGAGGAGTTACACCCTTGTCATTCGCCACACGGGAGGCCCCAGCCGGATCCGCAGCCCGGCGCCGGGAGGTCAGCTCGGCAGGAGGGTCTCGTGCAGCTGCGCGAGTGTCGAGCAGCTGGCCCAAGGCGCCTGCTCGGCGAGTTCGGCCGCGCTCCCCGCTCCCCACAACACCGCGACGCCGGCCATCCCAGCAGCCCGCGCCGCCAGCAGGTCGACCACCGCGTCACCGACGTACGCGGCCTCGGACGCCTCAAGACCCCGCCCCGTGCGCGCGGCGAGGGCGGCCAGACCGAACTCCAGAGGCTCCGGGTTCGGTTTGTGGCGCTCGGTGTCGTGCAAGGTGGCCAGGACCTCGATCCGGTCGGTCAGCCCGGCGTGATGGAGGGCCAACTCCGCGGTCCGGCGGCGTTTGGACGTGACGATGCCGAACGCGACCCCGGCGTCGGTCAGGGCGTCGAGCAGGTCGGTGACCCCCTCGATGGGGCGCAGCAGCGTGGCGGTGTTCGCCAGGTTCCACGTCGTGTACGCCTCGAACAGCTCGTCGGCCCGCTCCGGCCGGTACTCCACGAACGCCTCCCTGAGCGGGCGACCGATCCACGACCGGACCAGGGCCTCGTCCCCGACCTCGCCGAGGACGTCGCCCAGCGCCTGCTGGTACGAGGCGATGATGAGCGGGATCGTGTCGACGAGCGTGCCGTCAAGGTCGAAGAGCACCGTATGCCAGCGCGGGGCAGCCATGCGGCATACCTTAGGCGGGAAGGGACTAGCGTTACGGACGTGTCGGCACTCAAGGCGCTCCCGGAGCTCGTGCACCCGACGTGGGCCACGGCCCTGGAACCGGTCGCCGATCGGATCGCCGCGCTCGGAGCCTTCCTGCGCGAGGAACTCGCCGCCGGGCGGGGGTACCTGCCGGCCGGGAACCACGTGTTGCGCGCCTTCGCCCAGCCGTTGCCGGACGTGCGGGTCCTCATCGTCGGCCAGGATCCGTACCCCACGCCCGGTCACGCGATCGGTCTGTCCTTCTCGGTCGCGCCCGAGGTCACGCCGATCCCCCGATCGCTGCAGAACATCTACGCCGAGCTGACCCGTGACCTCGGGGTCCCGCCGCCCTCGACCGGCGATCTGACGCCCTGGGCGCGGCGCGGCGTCCTGCTGCTGAACCGCGTCCTCACGGTCCGCCCGCGTGCCGCCGGCTCACACCAGGGCAAGGGCTGGGAAGAGGTGACCGCCTGCGCGATCGCGGCGCTGGTGGCCCGGGGCGGGCCGCTGGTGGCGATCTTGTGGGGGCGCCAGGCCCGGACGCTGGCGCCCGATCTGGGTGGGGTGCCGCGCATCGAGAGCGCCCATCCCTCGCCGCTGTCGGCCAGTTCGGGCTTCTTCGGGTCACGTCCGTTCAGCCGGGCCAACGAGCTGCTGGTCGCCCAGGGCGGCGAACCGATCGACTGGAGGCTGCCGTGACGAGGAGGACATCATGATGCTGCCGGGGGCCCGCCGCGACGGCGGGTGGAGCCGGTTCGTGGCGATCGGCGACTCGTTCACCGAAGGGATGTGTGACGCAGTCGCACCGTCGGGTATGTGTGACGACGTCGCACCGTCGGGCATGTGTGACGAGGTCGCGGGTTCGTCGAGCGTGGCGTATGCCGGGTGGGCCGACCGGTTGGCGCGTCACCTGGCGCGTCGCAGTGCGGACGGTCGGATCGGGTACGCGAATCTCGCGGTCCGTGGGCGGCTGCTCGCGGACGTTGTGGGTCCCCAACTGGACGCGGCTCTGGCGTTGGGCCCGGATCTGTTGAGTATCAACGGCGGCGGCAACGACTGCCTGCGCCCGGGCGCGGACCCGCAGGCATTGGCCGCCGCCCTGGAAGCGGCGGTGGTCAGGGCACGGGCCGCCGGCGCGGACGTGCTGCTCGGCGTTCCCGTCGATCCGCGAGATTCGCCGTTCGTGCGGCGCACTCGCGGGACGGTGGCGGCATACGCCATGCACATCTGGTCGATCGCGGGCCGGCACGACTGCTATCTGATGGATCTGTGGGGTTTCGAGCCGTTGCGGGATTGGCGGATGTGGGCCCCGGATCGGATTCATCTCAGCTCCGAGGGGCACCGGCGCACGGCGCTTCGAGCGCTCGAATCCCTTGGCATACCAGTGGAATCCGCCGATTGGCAGGACTCCCTGCCCGCGGAGCAGCCGTCGGCGGACCCGGCCGACTGGGCTGTCCCGCTGCCGGCTCGACCGGCTCCCGCGCGCCGCGAAACCCTGGCCGCCGACGCGCAATGGGCTCGTGAGTATGCCGGTCCGTGGGTTGCGCGGCGAATACGCGGACGGTCGTCGGGCGACGGTCGGCGGGCCAAACGCCCGGATCTGCGGCCGTTCCCCGAATCCTGAGGGTCGCCGAGCGCAGCTGGCTCGATGCCGCCACGCGTCGTCGAGGCGTGGGCGGGTGATCGACGGGACCCGTTGAGCCGTATGCCGCGGCCCGGTTTTCGCGTAAATGCCACCCCCGCTTCGTGGGGGGTTTCGGGGGTGCCCTACCGTCGATTGCCAGGAAGACACCGACGTCGACCCAAGACCTGCGCGATCAGGAGGACTCCATGAGTTCTGTCGAGCATTCCCAACCGAATACCGCGGCGCCTACAGGAGAGCACCTGGAGCGCAACCTGTCGAACCGCCACATCCAGCTCATCGCCATCGGTGGCGCGATCGGCACCGGCCTGTTCATGGGCTCGGGCAAGACGATCGCCAAGGCCGGACCGTCGATCCTCATCGTCTACATGACGGTCGGCGTGCTGCTCTTCTTCGTCATGCGCGCCATGGGCGAACTGCTGCTGCACAACCTCAACTACAAGTCCTTCCAGGACTTCTCCGCCGAGTTCCTCGGGCCCTGGGCGGGGTTCTTCTCCGGCTGGACCTACTGGCTCTGCTGGGTGGTCACGGGTATGGCGGAGATCATCGCCGTCGCCGGCTACTGGGACTTCTGGATCAGCGGTGAAGCGCTCTACAAGGCGGACGGTCACAAGCCGCCGGCTCTGGCCATCCTGCTCGCCGTACTCACCTTGGCCTTCTTGCTCTTCCTCAACCTGCTCACCGTCAAGCTCTTCGGTGAGATGGAATTCTGGTTCGCGATCATCAAGGTCGTCGCGATCATCTTCCTGATCGGCCTCGGCATCTGGATGCTCGCCACGCGCCATGCCAACCCCAGCGGCAGCACGGCATCGATCAGCCACCTCTGGGCCGACGGCGGGGTTTTCCCCAAGGGCATGAACGGCTTCTTCGCCGGTTTCCAGATCGCGGTCTTCGCCTTCGTCGGCATCGAACTCGTCGGCACCACCGCCGCCGAGACCAAGGACCCGACCAAGACCCTGCCCCGCGCGATCAACCAGATCCCGATCCGGGTCATCATCTTCTACGTCGGCGCCCTGCTCGTCATCATGACGGTCACCCCGTGGAGCGAGGTCAACCCCGCTGTCTCGCCGTTCGTCAACCTCTTCTCCCTGGCCGGTCTGGCCGGTGCCGCCACGATGATGAACTTCGTCGTGTTGACCTCGGCCTCGTCCTCCTGTAACTCGGGTATCTACTCGACGTCACGGATGCTCTACGGCCTCGCCCACAAGAACATGGCACCCGGAGCCTTCGGTCGGCTCTCCAGCCGTAAGGTCCCGCAGAACGGCTTGTTCATCTCGGTGATCCTCATCCTGTTCTCGATCGTCCTGCTGCTCAGCGACTCGATCATGGGCGCGTTCACCGTCGTCACCACGATCTCCTCGGTCCTGTTCGTCTTCGTCTGGTCGCTCATCGTGATCAGCTACATCGTGTACCGCAGGCGGTACCCCGAGGCGCACGCGAAGTCGATCTACAAGATGCCCGGTGGCGTGGCGATGTGCTACATCGTGCTCGCGTTCTTCGCCTTCTTCCTCTACCTGCTGACCCGCGAGGCCGACACCCTCCAGGCGATGATCTACACCCCGATCTGGTTCGTGATCCTCGGCATCGGCTGGTACCTGAACAAGGACAAGGCCAAGAAGGACGACTCGATCACGGCCTCGCCACACTGATCTCTCCTTCGCTCCCCTCGGTGGCGGTGACCGTTCCCCCGGTCACCGCCACCGGCATGTCCGCGTACGGCTCCCTCGCACCGACTCGGCGCAGCCGCCCACCGCAGGGCCGGTCCCGCGGGAGGCTGCCCCGGCGTCAATCGGCTAGCTTGCGGGCATGCCTGCTGTGACGCGCCTCATGCCGACCGACGAAGCTCGGATGCTCATCGAGATGACCCGCGACGTGGTCGCCAAGGAACTGGCCCCCCGCGTTGACGCCATGGAACGGGCCCGCGATCACCCGCACGACGTCTTCCAGATCCTCGGCGCCCAGGGCCTGCTGTCGCTGGCCTACCCCGAGGAGTACGGCGGCGGCGGCCAGCCCTACGAGGTCTACCTCCAGGTCGTCGAGGAGATCGCGACCTGCTGGATGTCGGTGGCCGTGGGCGTCTCCGTCCACTCGTTGACCATGTTCCCCGTCTACACCTTCGGCACCGCCGAGCAGAAGCAGCGGATGCTGCCCGGGATGCTCAGCGGCGAGCAGCTCGGCGCCTACGGCCTGTCCGAACCCAACGCCGGGTCGGACGTCTCCTCGATCGCCACCCGCGCCGAACCCACCTCGGACGGCACGGCATACATCCTCAACGGGTCGAAGGCGTGGATCAGCCACGCCGGTCACGCCGACTTCTACACGACCTTCGCCCGCACCTCCGAGGACCGCAGCCGTGGGCTGTCGTGCTTCATCGTGCCCAAGGACACCGAGGGCCTGTCGTTCGGGCCGCCGGAGCGCAAGATGGGCCTGCACTCCGACATCGTCTCGCAGGTCCATTTCGAGAACGCCAAGGTCGACATCGCCCAGATGATCGGTGAACCGGGGCAGGGTATGCCGATCGCGCTCGCCGCGCTCGACTCCGGTCGGCTGGGGATCGCAGCGGCGGCCACCGGCCTCGCGCAGAGCGCGCTCAACGTGGCCACGGCATACGCGAAGGAGCGCGAGCAGTTCGGTCGGCGGATCGCGGACTTCCAGGGGCTGGCGTTCATGCTGGCCGACATGGAGGCGGCCGTGACGGCCGCGCGAGCCACCTACCTGTCCGCGGCGCGGATGAAGGATGCCGGTATGCCGGTGGGCAAGCAGGCCTCGGTCGCCAAGATGGTCGCCACGGACGCGGCGATGAAGGTGACCACCGACGCCGTCCAGGTGCTCGGCGGCGCCGGGTACACCGAGGACTTCCCCGCCGAGCGCTACTTCCGCGACGCCAAGGTCACCCAGATCTTCGAGGGCACCAACCAGATCCAGCGCCTCGTGATCTCGCGCGCACTCCTGACCGACTGAGCGGATCAGCCGCCACAATTCCGACGCGGCACTTTCTTCTGACCGAACCCGAAACGGAAGGCTTCCTCGCTATGCAGCTCAACGACAAGAGCGTCGTCCTGGTCACCGGTGGTGCATCCGGTCTCGGCGGCGCCACGATCCGCCGCTTCGTCGCCGACGGCGCGAAAGCGGTCATCCTCGACCTGCCGTCCTCGCCCGGTGAGGCCGTCGCGGCCGAACTCGGCGACGGCGTGCGGTTCTGCCCGGCCGACGTGCGCGACGAGGCGCAGGTCCAGGCCGCGATCGACGCCGCCAAGGAACTCGGTGAGCTGCGCGTCGTCGTCAGCTGCGCGGGGGTCCCCAACCCGGGGCGGATCATCGGCAAGAAGGGCCTGATGCCGCTCGACTTCTACCGCAACGTCATCGAGATCAACCTGGTCGGCACGTTCAACGTGCTCCGGTTGGCCGCCGCCGGCATGGTCGACAACGAACCGCTCGACGGTGACCGCGGCGTCGTCGTGATGACCGCCTCGGTCGCGGCGATGGACGGCCAGGTCGGTCAGGTGGCATACAGCTCCAGCAAGGGCGGGGTCGTCGGTCTGACGCTGCCGGCGGCGCGGGACCTGGCGGACAAGTTCATCCGGGTCGTCACCGTGGCTCCCGGAACGTTCGAGACGCCGATGATGGCCAGCCTGCCCGAAGACGTGAAGGCCTCGCTCGGCCAGCAGGTGCCCCACCCGTCGCGGCTCGGCCGGCCCGCCGAGTTCGCGGCCCTGGTCCGCCACATCGTGGACAACGGAATGCTCAACGGCGAGGTCATCCGCCTGGACGGCGCCATCCGGATGCCTCCGCGCTGAGCGCCGCGGTCCCCGAACCGACGGGTCGACCGACGCACGGACCAACGGACCAACGGGTCGACCAACTTCACGGCCCGACGGAGCGACGGAGCGGCCCGGTCATGCCAGTGGCGTGACCGGGCCGCTCCACGTCCGGGGTGACAGTGACCTACTCCAAAATCGCCCGATCGGGCGAAATCAGGGCCGGATCCGACGCAGAAGGGTTCAAAATCGCCCGATC
>JBDIAR010000140.1:0-8839 GCA_039812545.1 Dermatophilaceae bacterium
GTCGGTCGGGGTCGACGGGTCATCCGTCGGGGTCGACGGCTCGTCGGTCGGCAGGCCGCCATCGCCGGAGATGAAGGTTCGATGAAGTACCGACGCCCGCCGTCGGCAGGGGAAGGGCGGGGTCGCGACCCTCAGCCCCGGCCGGTCAGCTGCCAGGCGTCCAGGTCCTCCGGTGGATCGTCGTAGGACGAGCCGTCGAATTCCCCGACCTCGGCATACCGGTCCGGGCTTCGCGGGCCCGCGGCAGCATCGTCGAGCGAATCAGCTGGTGGGTCCTCGCCCTTGAGCATGGCCAGGGTGGCCGGCAGGTCGTCCGGCTTGACCAGGACCTCACGCGCCTTGGATCCCTCCGAGGGGCCGACCACGCCCCGGGTCTCCAGCAGGTCCATGAGTCGGCCGGCCTTGGCGAAGCCGACCCGCAGTTTGCGCTGCAGCATTGAGGTGGAACCGAATTGGGTGGTGACGATCTGTTCGGCGGCCTGCAACAAGAGCTCTAGGTCGTCACCGATGTCGTCGTCGATCTGCTTGCGTTCGGCGACCACGGCCACGTCGTCGCGGAAGACCGGCTTCATCTGCTCGCTGACGAACTTGACGACCGCGTGCACCTCCGACTCGGTCACCCAGGCACCCTGCACCCGCAACGGCTTGCTCGCGCCCATCGGCAGGAAGAGCGCGTCGCCCTGGCCGATGAGCTTCTCGGCACCCGGCTGGTCAAGGACGACTCGGCTGTCCGCGAGCGAACTGGTGGCGAAGGCCATTCGGGAGGGCACATTGGCCTTGATCAGGCCGGTGACCACGTCGACCGAGGGACGCTGCGTGGCCAGGACCAGGTGGATTCCCGCGGCCCGGGCGAGTTGGGTGATCCGGACGACCGACTCCTCGACGTCGCGGGGGGCCACCATCATCAGGTCGGCGAGTTCGTCGACGACGACGAGAAGGTACGGATAGGGCGCCATCACGCGTTCCGAGCCCGGCGGCGGCTTGAGCGCCCCGGTGCGGACGGCCTTGTTGAAGTCGTCGATGTGCTTGAAGCCGGAGGCCGCGAGGTCGTCGTAGCGCGCATCCATCTCGCGAACGACCCATTGGAGCGCCTCGGCGGCCTTCTTCGGGCTCGTGATGATCGGGGTGATCAGGTGCGGAATCCCCTCGTATGCCGTGAGTTCGACACGCTTGGGGTCCACCAGGATCATCCGCACCTCCTCGGGCGTGGACCGCATGAGGATCGAGGTGATCATCGAATTCACGAAGCTCGACTTGCCCGAACCGGTGGCACCCGCCACCAGCAGGTGCGGCATCTTCGCGAGGTTGGCCACGACATACGCGCCCTCGACGTCCTTGCCGACCCCCATGATCATCGGATGCGTGTTGCTGCGGGCGGTCTGGCTGCGCAGCACGTCCCCGAGGGCCACGTTCTCCCGGTCGATGTTGGGGATCTCGATGCCGATGGCCGACTTGCCGGGTATCGGACTGAGGATGCGCACGTCGGCGGAGGCGACGGCATACGCGATGTTCTTCGAGAGCGCGGTGACCCGCTCGACCTTGGTGCCGGAACCGAGTTCGACCTCGTACCGGGTGACCGTCGGCCCGCGGGTGAAGCCGGTGACCTGGGCGTCGATGTCGAACTGCTCGAAGACATTGGTCAACGACTCCACGACCCGGTCGTTGGTGACGCTGCGGGTCTTGTGCGGCGGGCCGGGGACGAGCATCGCGTGATCGGGCAGCCGGTAGGTGATCTCGCCGCCGAGGCTGAGCTGCTCCACCCGGGCCGGCATCGGATGTAGCGGTGGGGGCGGAAGTTCAGCCTTACCCGTCGGGCCCGTGGGCGTCCCGCCCGGCTGGGTGCGGTCTGGATCGGCGTGCGGCGACTTCCCGGACGGCCGCGCGGCGGGGGTAGCCGTCCTCTTGGAGTCGTCGGCGCGGGTGGCTGCGGCGTCGCCGGGGGGCTGCCTGAGCCGGCGGAAGCGACCGCCGCCGCCGACCTGCGCGGCGCTGTCGAACGCGACGTCCCCGTCCAAGCCCTCGATCTTGGCGCGCTTCGCCGACGCGCCTCGGCGTTGCGCTTCAGGAGCACCGGTGGCGCCGCCGGCCTGCGCCTTGTCACCACCGGCTGCGGTGGTGCTGCCGTGCAGCAGGTAGTCCCTGCCCTGACGCAACCGGGTGGGGATCATCCGGACCGGCGTGGCGGTCAGCACGAGCAGGCCGAAGAAGGCCAGCAGGAAGAGGATGACCATCGCCCCCGGAGCGGAGACGGCCGAGGCGATGGGGCTCGCGGCGAGGAACCCGAGGATTCCACCGCCGGCCCGCATCTTCTCCGGGCCGTCCGGCGGGGTGGGCAATTGCGCTGCAAGATGGGCGATTCCGGAGGCGGCGAAGGCCAGCGCGAGCGATCCGACGAGCATGCGGTTGGTGGCCGACTCGTCGGTCGGCGTGCGCAGGAAGCGGATCCCGAAGGCGAGCAGGACGAGCGGAACGGCATACCCGATCCGGCCGAATGTGCCCGCCACGACTGCATGGACGACGTCACCGACGGGGCCAGGAATGCCCCACCACTCGCGTGCGGCGACCAGGACGGAGAGGGCGAGGAGGAAGAAGCCGACCCCGTCGCGACGGTGTTCGGGCTCGAGGTCGGCGGCACTGTTCCCGACCCGGCGGACCGCTCCGCCGGCCACGTGGGCGGCGCCGAGCCAGGCTCCGCGCACCACCCGAATCGGCCACGGCGACCCGCTCGGCCGCTTCCGCGACCGCGCCCCACGTGCCGGCGGACGAGCACTGGCCGGGCGGGCACCGGCGCCGCGGGTCCCCGCCGGACGCTGCCCGGCTCGAGATGCGCTGCTGCGCGCCGCGGCGGCTGAGCGCGTCGATGAGGTGGATGGTCGGGTCGCCATGTCGGACAGACTAGCCCGTGAGTCACATCCGTCACGGGAGGTGAACTCTGACCCGCGCGAAACACCTGCCTCAGCGCCAACCGCGGGGCCGACCCGGGGGCCTACGGTCTCCATCGGCCAGTAAAGGCTATAAGCTTAACTATCGGATGTTAAGGTTCTAGGGTTAACTGTTCGGAGTTGAGGTGAGAACGTGTACGTCATCACGGCGGATCAACGGGCGAGTCGGAAGTCTGGGGATGCGGTACCTCAGGCGCTGGAACGACTCGGGAGCACGGTCGAGGGGTCTGCCTGGGGTCTGTACCGGCCGTTCGAGCGGACGGCGGGCGATGAGATCCAAGGGGCGTTGACCGACGCGGCCAGTGCGCTGCGGGTCGTCCTCTGGTTGTTGCGCACCGACCGGTGGCATGTGGGACTCGGGATCGGGCCGGTGGAGGAGCCTGTGCCGACATCGGTGCGCAGCGCGCGCGGACCGGCGTTCCACGCGGCCCGAGCGGCAGTCGAGGCCGCCCGGCGGGTCGACCACCACGTCGCGGTGCGCGCCGCGACGGGCTCTCCACCGCCCGCGCCCGATGGGCCCGCCGCAAGCCCGGCGCAGGGTCGTGTCGGTGGTGCCGGGTACGGTCGGGACGACAGATCGACTCCAGCAGCTTCGTTGGGAGATGGCGTGGACATGACGACGGCCGGCCCGGCGGATGCCCGCGCCCATGCCGGGTATGCCGAGGCCGGGCTGTGGCTGCTCTGTCGGGTGCTGTCCGCCCGGACTCCTGCGGGCTGGCAGGCCGTGGATCTGGCGGCCGGTGGCGCCACGGGCCGGCAGATCGCCGAGCGGTTCGCCATCAGCCCCGCGGCCGTCAGTCAGCGCTTGGCCCGGGCCGGCTGGTCGGATGAGAAGGCCGCCATCCCGTTGATCGAGCACCACCTGTGGATGGCCGATCTTCCCGACGTCGCGGGCCTCCTGTCATGACCTGGCTGGCCGTCGGCGAGGTGGTCGCCCTCGGGCTGTTGGCCGTTTTCGCCGGCAGTCCGGTGACGACGGCGCTGTTCCGACACGTCGACCGGCACCCCCATCCCGACGCGCGCGCGCCGGAGGCTGCGGAGCGGGTCGTCGAGGCCGGAGCCATCCTGCGCGGCGGCCATTGGATCGGTGTGCTCGAACGAACCGCGGTCTACGCCAGCATCCTGGTCCAATGGCCCACCGGCATCGGATTGGTGGTCGCGGTGAAGGGTCTGGGTCGCTACTCCGAGCTTCGCAGCGCCACACCGGGCACCGCCGAGCGCTTCATCATCGGCACCTTCACCAGCATCCTGTTCGCCTCCGCGCTCGCGCTGACGGCCCAGTGGCTCCTCCACCTCATCCCGCCGTAGCCGCTCGGCTCAGGCCTCGATCACCACGGGAATGATCATCGGGCGACGCCGGATCTTGCCGCCGACCCAGCTGCCCACCGTGCGACGGATGATCTGCTGCAACTGGTAGCTGTCGGTGACCCCACCGGCGAGGGCGTCGTTGAGCGCCTGTTCGACCTTGGGGAGCACGCTCTGGAACACCGCGTCGTCGCCGACGAAACCGCGCGCCATGATCTCCGGGCTGGTCGCCAGCTTCCCGGCCGAGGCGTCGACGACGGCGATGCACGTGATGAACCCCTCGTCGCGCAGGATCCGACGGTCCTTCAACAGTGCCTCGGTGGTTTCCCCGACGCTGGACCCGTCGACGTAGACATACCCGCACGGCACCGAACCCACGATTGAGGCGACGCCGTCGACCAGGTCGACAACCACGCCGTCCTCGGCCACGAGAACCCGCTCGGCGGGGACTCCGGTGGCCTTGGCGAGTTCGGCATTGGCATACATGTGCCGGAACTCGCCGTGCACGGGCAGGACATTGCGCGGTTTAACGATGTTGTAGACGTAGAGCAGTTCGCCGGCGCTGGCGTGCCCGGAGGTGTGGACGGTCGCGTTGCCGCGATGGACGACCTTGGCGCCGAGGCGCATCAGTCCGTTGATGACGCGGTACACGGCGTTCTCGTTGCCGGGGATCAGCGAGGAGGCCAGCAGCACGGTGTCCCCCGGCCCGACCCGGATCTTGTGGTCGTTGCCGGCCATCCGGGACAGCGCCGCCATGGGTTCGCCCTGGCTGCCGGTGGAGACCAGGACGATCTGGTCGTCGCGCAGTTTGTCGACCGCGGACAGGTCGACCAGGACCCCGGGCGGGACGTGGAGATATCCGAGATCGGAGGCGATTCCCATATTGCGCACCATCGACCGGCCGACGAAGGCGACCTTGCGGCCGGCCTTGGCGGCGGCGTCGAAGACCTGTTGGACCCGGTGCACGTGCGAGGAGAAACAGGCGACGACGATGCGGCGTTCGGCGTGCCTGAAGACTTTGTCGATGGCGGGAGCGATATCGCGTTCGGGCATGGTGAAGCCCGGCACGTCGGCATTGGTGGAGTCCGTGAGCAGGAGGTCCACGCCCTCCTCGCCGAGCGCGGCGAAGGCGCGCAGGTCGGTCAACCGACCGTCCAGCGGAAGCTGGTCCATCTTGAAGTCGCCGGTGTGCAGCAGTGTGCCGGCGGCGGTGCGGACGAAGATGGCCAGCGCGTCCGGGATCGAGTGGTTGACCGCCACGAATTCCAGGTCGAAGGGTCCCACCCGCTCGCGCTGGCCCTCGACCACGGTCAGCGAATACGGGGTGATCCGGTGTTCGCGGAGTTTGGCCTCGACCAGGGCCAGGGTGAACTGGGACCCGATGAGCGGGATATCGGGTTTCATCCGCAGCAGATAGGGAACCGCCCCGATGTGGTCCTCGTGGCCGTGGGTGAGGACGATGGCCTCGATGTCGGCGAGCCGATCCTCGATGACGGACAGGTCGGGCAGGATCAGGTCGACACCCGGGTGATGGTCCTCGGGGAAGAGCACCCCGCAGTCGATGACGAGCAGCCGGCCCTCAGTCTCCAGGACGGTCATATTGCGACCGATCTCGCCCAGCCCGCCGAGCGGGGTGACGCGGAGCGTGCCGGGCGTCAACGGCGGCGGCTCGCCGAGGTCCGGATGCGGGTGGCTCATCGCTGCCCCGAATCGCCCGAGCCGGACTCGCTCAGACCCGACGCCCGCAGTCCGGCTCGCAGCTTTTCCACGTGCTCCGGCGGCGAGACCGTCAGCGGTAGCCGCACCGCCGGGGAGGAGATCAGGCCGAGTTCGCGAACGGCGGCTTTGGCCATGATGGCGCCCTGCGAGGTGTTCATGATCGCGTCCGTGACCGGGACGAGGCGGCGGTGGATGTCCCGCGCACGGGCCAGATCGCCGGCGCCGACCGCCTCGATCATGTCGGCGTAATCGGGTCCGGCGACATGCCCCACGACGCTGACCACCCCCACCGCGCCCAGCGCGAGCAGCGGCAGGTTGAACTCGTCGGCACCGGAGTACCACGCCAGGTCGGTCGCGGCGGTGACCTTCGTCATCGCCCACAAGTCGCACTTGGCGTCCTTGACCGCGACGATCCGCGGATGCTCGGCCAGGTCGATCAAGGTGTCCACGGCGATCGGGCGGCCGCTGCGATGCGGGATGTCGTACAGCAGCACCGGCACCTCGCTGGCGTCCGCGATCGCCCGGAAGTGGGCCGCGATGCCCGCGGGCGTGGGCAGGTTGTAATAGGGCGTCACCGCGAGTATGCCGGTGGCTCCGGCGGCGACGCAGCGCCGGGTGAGTTCGACGCTGTGGGCCGTGTCGTTGCTTCCGGCGCCGGCGACGACGCTCGCCCGGTCACCGACCGCCTCGACGACAGTGCGCAGCACGGCGAGCTTCTCGTCGTCGGTCAGTGTCGGAGCCTCCCCGGTCGTCCCGAACACGACGAGACCGTCATGGCGGCGCGCGACCAGATGTTCGGCCAGACGGGCGGCCCCGGCCAGGTCGAGGGAGCCGTCGTCGTGCATCGGGGTCACCATCGCGGTGAGCACCCGGCCGAAGGGTGGCGCTGGTGCAGGCGTCGTCATTGCTCCAGGCTAATGCTCGCGGCCGCGGACTGCCGGCAGTGCCCATCGGCCAATAGTGTGGCGGGCATGGACGACCGCGCCGAACTCGCCGCCCTCATCGACACCTGGTATGCCGCCGTACAGGACCTGCTCGACCTCGTCGGGCAGATCCCCGACGAGCACCGGCATACGCCGACCGACCTGCCGGGCTGGGACGTCCACGACGTGATGGCTCACATCGCCCACCTGGAGTCGGTGCTGGCCGGCGACCCCGACCTGCCCGCCGAGATCGGCAACCCCGCCCATGTGACCACGCCGCTGGGGTACTACACCGAACTGGGGGTCGTGGCACGTCGCGACCGCACGATGCCGGAGTTGGCCGACGAGATCGACCGGTCGGCTCGGCGTCGGCGAGCGGAGTTGGTGGCGCAGGCGCCGGCCGACGGTCGGGCCCAGCCGCCACGACAGTTCCCCGGGGTGTCGTGGGACTGGCGCACCCTGTTGGCCAACCGTCCGGTGGACGTGTGGATGCACGAGCAGGACATCCGACGGGCCGTCGGTATGCCGGGCGGACTGACCGGCGCGGGAGCCCGGCATACCGTCAACCGGTTCTTGGCAAGCCTGGGCGCGATCCTGGCGAAGCGGGCGGCGGCACCGGCTGGGACCACGGTCAGGGTGCACGTGACCGGCTTCGATCCGATGGCGTATGCCGTCGACGGGCAGGGTCGTGGAGTGCCGGTGGACCCCACGGACGCGACGCCCGACCTCGATCTGGACTTCCCGACCGAGAGCTTCGTCGTGCTGTGCGGCGGCCGGCGGGAGCGGGCCGCGGTGCCGGTGACCGTGTCCGGTGATGGCGAGTTGGCGGAGCGCTTCCTCGCGGCTTTGACCATGACGCCGTAACCCCACCGCGTACCCACGGCACCGGCATACGGCACGTCGCCGGACTACCCACGGCAGCGGAACACCCGAAAAACGTGAACGAGGCGCCACTCGCTCGGGGGTCCGAGTGGCGCCTCGTTGCCCTGTCTATCGGCGCAACGCGGCCGGCGTTACAGGATCTTTCAACTTTCTATCGCTCAAGTTCCCCGCGAGTTTCCCGCGGCCGCACGAGCCGGTGGCAGTGCCGCCGGGCCGTTGTCCGAGCCGGGTGTTACCTTGCCGGAGTGCGCCAGTATCTCGACCTCCTCGACCGGGTGATCGCCGACGGGGTCCGCAAGGACGACCGGACCGGCACGGGGACCCTCAGCGTGTTCGGCCATCAGATGCGCTTCGACCTGGGAGCGGGTTTCCCGGCGTTGACCACCAAGCGACTGCATCTGCGGTCGATCATCGGCGAACTGCTGTGGTTCCTGCGCGGTGACACCAACGTGCGCTGGTTGCAGGAGCGAGACATCACGATCTGGGACGAGTGGGCCGACGCCGACGGCGACCTCGGGCCGATCTACGGGTATCAGTGGCGGTCCTGGCCGGCCCCGGACGGACGCCAGATCGACCAGATCGCCAAGGTCGTCGACTCGATCCGGACCAATCCGGACTCCCGGCGACACCTGGTCAGCGCGTGGAACGTCGCCGACGTCGACGCCATGGCGCTGCCGCCGTGCCACACCATGTTCCAGTTCTACGTCGCCCCGGCCGCGGCGGATGCGGCGGATCCGCGCGGGCGGCTCTCCTGCCAGCTCTACCAACGCAGCGCCGACATCTTCCTCGGGGTCCCCTTCAACATCGCCTCGTACGCCCTGCTGACGATGATGGTCGCCCAGGTCACCGACCTGATTCCCGGCGACTTCGTGCACACCTTCGGCGACGCACACCTGTACCTCAACCACCTCGACCAGGCCCACCGCCAGCTGGCCCGCGACCCGCGGCCGCTGCCCACGATGCGGATCAACCCGGCGATCGGCCACCTGGACGAGTTCGAGCTGACGGACTTCGAGTTGGTCGGCTACGACCCCCACCCGGGCATCAAGGCCCCGATCGCCGTGTGAT
>JBDIAR010000141.1:0-8832 GCA_039812545.1 Dermatophilaceae bacterium
GATGGAGCGGAGGGGTCGGGTCGCATCGACCTCGATGGGAGCGGCGAATCGGTGTCGAGGCTCCGACGCCCAGCGCGTCGGGGCCTCGACCCGGTCGGCTGTGGCCCGACCGTGCCCTATCGATTGGCGTGCAACAACCGCAGGATCGGCTGCAAATCCTCGACCGGCACCTGCCCGGGCGCCGACGCCCGGCCGACCATCGCGAAGGTCGCACACGACCCGAAGACTTCGCCCGCCAGGCGCGTGACGACCCCGACGCCCGACATGGACATGGTCAGGACGGGCCGATCGGCATACCGGCTGGTCATGGTGTAGGTCGCATCGAGCAGGGTCAGGACATCGGCGGGCGAGGTCGGCATCACGGCGATCTTGGGGATGTCCGCGCCGCGGTCCTGCATGGCCCGCAGCCTGGCGACCAACTCGTCCTTGTCGGGGGTGGCATGGAAATCGTGGTTGCTCATGACCACGGCGACACCGGCGTGCCGGGCGGCGTGCACGACCGCGTCGCCGGCGGCGCGATCGACGAAGAGTTCCACGTCGATCGCATCGACCAACCCGGACTCCACGAGGATCCGGTTGATCGCCACGTACTGGTCGGGCGCGATCGGTGTGGCGCCGCCCTCGGCGGCCGTGCGGAAGGTCGCCAGCAGCGGTATGCCGTTCAGTTCCGCGACGATTCGCCCGGCGGCCGCCAGAACGGCGCCGGCGTCCAGCGCCCCCTCGAAGAAGTCGATCCGCCACTCGACGATGTCGAGCTCTCGACCGGTCAGGTCGCGGACCTGGGCGAGCAGGTCATCAAGGGTGCGCCCCGTGATCGGCACGATCACCTTGATCCGACCCTGCCCGAGAACCACGTCTTTCAACGTCACCGTGCGCATGGCATACCTCCTGACGAAGCCGCCGCCGGCGCCCGCCCTTGCCGACCCCGACTACCTGCCAGCCTAGCCAGGCGGGTCCGCTTCCAGCCCGTCCAGACCGGTGTCGAGCAGCCGGACGAAACCCGCCTCGTCCACGATCCGCAGGCCGAGTTCGCGGGCCTTGTCCTCCTTGGACCCGGCGCCCGGACCGACGACGACGACATCGGTCTTCTTCGACACCGAACCGGCTGCCCGACCACCGCGCGCGAGAATCGCCTCCTTGGCGCCGTCCCGGGAGAACCCCTCGAGTGAACCCGTGACGACCACGGTCAGCCCCGCGAGCGTCTGCGGCCGGGTCTCGGCGACCTCGTCGCGCATCCGGACGCCGGCTGCCGCCCACGACGCCACGATCTCGGTATGCCAGTCGACGGCGAACCATTCGACGATCGCCTCCGCGATCACTCCCCCGACGCCGTCCACCCCGGACAGTTCGGCGACCGACGCGACGCGGATGGCGTCCAGCGATCGGAAGTGCGTGGCCAGCGCCCGGGCTGCGGTCGGTCCGACGTGCCGGATGGACAGCGCCACCAGGACCCGCCATAGCGGCTGCCCTTTGGCCTTGGCGAGGTTGTCGACCAGCTTGCGTCCGTTCGCCGACAGGACCCGGCCAGCGACGATGCCCGGCTCCGGAACGCCGGACGGATCGGTCAGCTCCTTGCGGGTCGCGGCCCGGGTGTACAACGGCACCCGGGCGATGTCCGCCGGCGTCAGCGCGAACAGTCCCGCCTCGTTGGTCAGCACACCGGAGTCCAGCAGCGCGATCGAACCCTCCCAGCCCAACGCCTCGATATCGAGGGCACCGCGCGAGGCGAGCCCGAACAGGCGCTCGCGCAACTGCGAGGGGCAGGACCGGGCGTTGGGGCAGCGGATGTCCTTGTCGCCCTCCTTCTCGGGGGCCAACGCCGCCCCGCACGCCGGGCACGTGGTCGGCATGACGAACGGTCGCTGCGTGCCGTCCCGCAATTCGACGACCGGCCCGAGGATTTCCGGGATGACGTCCCCGGCCTTGCGCAGCACAACGGTGTCGCCGATCAACACCCCCTTGCGGGCCACCTCGTGGGCGTTGTGCAGCGTGGCCATCTCCACGGTCGACCCGGCAACCGTGACCGGCTCCATGACGCCGAACGGCGTGACCCGGCCGGTCCGGCCGACGTTGACCTCGATGTCGAGCAGCTTGGTGGTGACCTCTTCCGGCGGGTACTTGACGGCGATCGCCCAGCGCGGCGCCCGCGAGGTCGACCCCAACCGGTCCTGAACCGCAAACTCGTCCACCTTGACGACGACGCCGTCGATCTCGTGCTCGACGTCGTGGCGATGGGCGGCGAAATGCTCGACGTACGCGATCACCTCCTCGGCGGACTCGACCACCCGATAGTGCGTCGAGGTGGGCAGACCCCAGGCGTGCAGGGCCTCGTATGCCTGAGACTGCCGAGTGATCGTCCGATCCCCCGCAGCGCGGGCCTCACCGGTCCCGCCGAGGCCGTGGACGAGCAGGTGCAGCGGCCGGGCGGCGGTCACCCGCGGGTCCTTCTGGCGCAGCGAGCCGGCCGCGGAGTTGCGCGGGTTCGCGAACGGGGCGCGGCCGGCGGCCACGAGCGACGCGTTGAGTTCCGCGAACGCCTCGACCGGGAAGTACACCTCCCCGCGGACCTCGAGAACCTCCGGCACGGCATACCGACCGAGCGGATCGGGGGTCAAGACCGCCGGGAGCCCCGCGATCGTGCGCACATTGTTCGTCACGTCCTCGCCGGTGCGACCGTCGCCGCGGGTCAGGCCGCGCACGAGGCGACCACCGCGGTAGATGAGGTTGACCGCGAGCCCGTCGATCTTGAGTTCGAGCAGCCAGTGGAACGGGCCCCCGGCGTCGCGTTCGACCCGCACCATCCAGGCCCGCAACTCGTCCTGGGAGAAGACATTGTCCAGGCTCATCATCCGGCTGGGGTGGTCGACCGCGGCGAAGTCCGAGGAGAACGTCGCGGCCCCGACCTGCTGGGTCGGCGAGTCCGGGGTGCGCAGCTGCGGCCAGCGCTCCTCGAGCGCCTCAAGCCGGCGGATCAGCGCGTCGTACTCCCCGTCGCTGACCGTCGGCGCGTCCTGCACGTGATAGCGGAACTGGTGTTCGCGCACCTGTTCGGCCAGGTCCGTCCACTCGTGGCGGGTCGGCGTCGGGATCTCGGTCACGGGGGTATCTTGCCCGACGCGACGGACATTCAGATTTGCCGAGGGTTCGTGGGATGATCGCGGGAACCACCCCGCCGCCGGGAGCGATGAAGCCCCCGGCCGGCCCGGCCCAAGGAGCTTCGATGACGAATCTGGCCTCTGCACTCTTCGACCGGGCGGCGGCGAGCCCCGACCGCCCCGCGTTGATCCTCGACCAGGTGAAGCTGACCTTCGGACAGCTCGCCGGCGCCACCCGCGCCGCGGCGGGCCGGCTGCGGGTCGCGGGCATCGAACCCGGCGACCGGATCGCCCTGATCCTGCCGAACGTCCCGGCATACCCCGTGCTGTTCAACGCGGTCCTCGCGGTCGGCGGGGTCGTCGTCCCGCTCAACCCGCTGCTCACCCACTACGAGTTGGAGTACTACTTCGCGGACTCCGGCGCCAAGGTCGCCTTCGTGTGGAGCGATTTCGCGCCGCAGGCGCAGCAGGCCGGGGAGGTCACCGGTACCCAGGTCGTCGTCTGCGGGCCGATGGGTCCGCTCGACCCGGACCCGGAGGCGCCGCCGCTCGCGGAGCCGGTCGCGCGCGGCGACGACGATCTCGCGGTCATCCTCTACACCTCCGGGACGACCGGTAAGCCCAAGGGCGCGATGCTCACGCACGACAACCTGTATGCCAACGCGAAGATGAGCGGGAAGGACATCATCCGGATCGACGAGAACGACGTCGTCATGGGCTGCCTGCCGCTGTTCCACGTCTTCGGGCTGACCTGCGGCCTGAACGCCTCGGTCATCTCCGGCTCGACGCTGGCGCTGGTTCCCCGGTTCGACCCGGCCAAGGTTCTCGAGGTCATCGAGTCCGCGAAAGTCACGATCTTCGAGGGTGTTCCGACGATGTATGCCGCTCTGCTGCATCACCCGGGCGCCGAGACGGCGGACACCTCGTCGCTACGGACCTGCCTGTCCGGCGGGTCGGCGATGCCGGTCGAAGTCATGCGCGCCTTCGAGGAGAAGTTCGGCTGCGCCATCTTGGAGGGGTACGGGCTGTCCGAGACCTCCCCGGTGGCGTCCTTCAACATGCTCGATCGGGAACGTAAACCCGGAACGATCGGCGTCGCCGTCCCCGGCTGCGAGATGCGACTCGTCGACCTCGACGGCAACGACACCCCGGCCGGCGAGGTGGGCGAGATCGCGATCCGCGGTCAATACCTCATGCAGGGCTACTGGCAGAAGCCGGAGGCAACCGCCGAAGCCATCCCGGACGGCTGGTTCCGCACCGGTGACCTCGCAACGGTGGACGACGAGGGCTACTACACCATCGTGGACCGCAAGAAGGACATGATCATCCGCGGCGGCCTGAACGTGTACCCCCGCGAGGTGGAGGAGGTGCTGTACCAGCATCCGGACGTCGCAGAGGCAGCCGTGGTCGGCATACCGGATGAGATGTACGGCGAGGAGATCGGCGCCGCGGTCGCCCTCAAGCCGGGCTGCGAGACCGACCTGGAAGAGATCAAGGCCTTCGTCAAGGAGCATCTGGCGGCATACAAGTACCCCCGGGTGCTCTGGCGGATGGAGGGTCTGCCCAAGGGACCCACCGGCAAGATCTTGCGGCGCGAGATCAAGGCACCGCAGAGCTGAGCTGGAGCGCTGGCAGCTGATCCGGCGCGTTCTTTTGGTAGGCGTCGCCTTCGTGGGTGACACTAGAGGGACGCGCCGTCCGTCCGATGCGCCCCGGTATGGGGTCGACGCGCGTTGTGCAGCTCGATTCGGGAGATCCTTCATGCGCCGACCGCTTACCGCCCTTGCCGCTCTGTTGACCGCGACCGCACTCACCCTGACCGGGTGCAGCAGTTCGACGCCGGCCACCAGCGCACCCAAGGGTTCCGCGACCCCGGGACAGTCCGCGACGCAAACCGACGGCACCCAGGAGTCCCCGTCGCCGACGCCGACGGTGCCCCCGGTCACCATGACTCCCAATGTCGTCAGCGGCGCCGCCAAGGTTCCGGTCGATACCGTGGTGAGCGTCGCGGCCAGCGGGGGGAACCTGTCCAGCGTCGCGGTCAGCTATGTCGACGCCAAGACGAAGAAGCAGGTGCCACTGGCCGGCGGGCTGTCCGACGACAAGGCGAGCTGGACCGCAACGGAGCTCCTCGAGCCCGGCACCCTGTACACCGTGGCCATGAAGGGCACCAACCCGGAGGGGACGGCGAGCCAGACCACGTCCACGTTCACCACGCAAGCGCTCAGCCGCAACGAGCAGATCTATCCGACGCTGCTGCCGGACGACGGCTCGACCGTCGGGGTGGCGATGCCGATCATCATGACCTTCGATCTGCCGGTTCCGGACAAGGCGAAGGCGCAGAAGCTCATCTCGATCACGACCACGCCCGCGACGCCCGGCGCGTTCAACTGGATCTCCAGTCACGAGGTGCACTGGCGGCCGGCGAAGTACTGGGCGCCCGGCACGAAGGTCGTCGTCGACGCCCCGCTCAACGGGGTCAACCTCGGTAAGTCCAAGAGCGGCACGGTCATGTACGGCGAGTACTCCCGTCACGCCGCCTTCACGATCGGCTCGAATGTCTCGGGCCAGATCAACCTCAAGACCCACCAGATGACGGTTTACAACAACGGCGCGGTCGTCAGGACCATCCCGATCACGGGCGGCAAGCCGGCCAGCCAGACCCGCAGTGGCATCAAGGTAATCATGGCCAAGCGGGACCACTTCACCATGCGGGCCGAGTCCCTGGGCCTGAACCAGGGAGACTCCGAGTACTACCAGCCGGTCTTCGTCGATTACGCGCTACAGGTCACCCACACCGGGGAGTACCTCCACAGTGCCCCCTGGTCGATCTACGCCCAGGGCCGCTACAACGTCAGCCACGGCTGCGTCGGCATGAGCATCGCCAACTCGCGCTGGCTGTACAACTACATGAAGGTCGGCGACCCGGTCGTGGTGACCGGCTCCACCAAGTTCATGCAGTTGGGCAACGGGTACGCCGACTGGAACGTCTCGTGGGCGGACTGGCAGAAGGGTTCGGCCGCCTAACCGGCGGCGACGTCGCCGATGCGGTCGGCGACCTCCAGGCAGGCCCGCTGCCGCGAGATCGCGTCCGCCGGGTTCGGCACGCCGGCCAGCCCGCAGCTGGGGGTCACCACCACCGATGCCAGACTCTGCGGGTCCAGGCCGAGGGTATGCCAGGCGCCGATCACGATGTCCGCGGCGACCTTCGAATCCACCGGACCCGAGGTGGGGACGGCACCGGCATACAGGATCTGACCGCTTTCGACGGCGACCGCGACGGACTCCCAGCCGCGGGGTCCGAGCAGGGTGACGTCGAGGCTGAGTGCGCGGGCGCCGGTCTCCCGCAACAGCGCAATCGGCGGGTCGGCGGCGCAGCAGTGCACGATGGCGTCCTCCTGCGGGAGGACCGCGCGCAGGTTCGCGACGGCGGTCTCGCGGGTGATCGCCGGCAGACGCCCGAAGCCGCTGGCCGTCGGGAGCCTCCCGGCCAGGATGGCCGGGAGCGAGGGTTCGTCGAGTTGCAGGACGAGATCCGCTCCGGGGACGAGCCGCCGGACCAGCCGGAGGTGGTCCTCGATCCCCTGCCGCAGCGATTCGGACAGGTCGCGGCAGGCGCCGGGGTCGACGACCGCGCGTTCGCCGCGGGGCAGCCACAGTCCGGCCGCGAGGGTCCACGGGCCGCAGACCTGGAGCTTGAGGCGACCGGCATACCCGTCGTAGGCCTCGGCGAGTTCGTCGAGATCCTCGCGCCACAACGCGGCGGTGCGCGCCGCATCCCTCCCGGGCCGGTCCACCAGGCGCCAGCCGGACGGTTGCAGGTCGACGGGTAGGTCGACGAGCAGGCCCGCGGTGCGGCCGATCAGGTCGGCGCCCGGGCCGCGGGCCGGCAACTCGGGCAGGTACGGCAGGTGACCGTCCGCGAGAATGCCGGACACCTCACGCAGCGCGGTCCGGATATCCGTCCCCGGCCAGGACCCCAGGCCGCTCGCCAGGGCGGGCGCGGCTGCCGGTGACGGGCTCCGTTCGGTCATGGCGAGACGAACGCGGACCAGTCCACCGCTCCGTTGATGGCCGACAGGATCTCGCCGGAATGGGTGCGCAGGGCCCGCCGCTGGCCGTTGTACCAGTCGTCCAGGTCGGCGAAGGCCGAGTTCCGTTCGGCGGTGGTGAGCTTGTTCGGTGGGCAGTTCGGCATGCCGTCGACCGCGCAGATCCCCTGGTCGGAGTTCTTGATCTTCAGCAGGTACCTCGTCTCGGCATACAGGTCACTCAGCCGGCTGTCCATCCGCCTGACCAGCGACTCGGCCGAGGAGGTGAAGGTCGTCAACTGCTTCGTCGGGACGACCGTGGAGCCCAAGCCCTGCGGGGTACCGATCGCCGTATGCGCGCCGGCCGGATCCACGTACGTCGGCTGGTAGGACGGAGTCTCCGTCACGAACACGACCAGTTCGCCCGGACCGGCCGTCGGGACATTCGACGGGGAATCGGTCGACGAGGTGGTCGCGGACGTGGTCGCCGACGCCGAAGGCGACGCCGTTGCCGTCGTCGGAGCCGTCGTCGGAGCCGTCGTGGGTTTCGCGGTATGCCGCGTCGTCCGGGTCGGCTCCGCGGGCACCACCACCGCGGCCGAGAAGCCGGCCGGCACCGCCGAGGCGTAGCCGGTCTCCCGGTAGCGGATCAACCGCGCGGGCGCCTGCGTCGAACGGAATGCGATGTCGACCCCCAGCCCGCCGGGAGTCGCGCCGCCGGCCGTGGTCAGTTCGACGGTGATCTGGTATGCCGATTGCGCGTGGGTGCCGTCGGCGTCAGCCAGTCCGGTGCACGTTGAGGCGTCGCCGCTGCCCCCGGTGCACCACGTGCGCGAAGTGGTGTGATCGGTCTGGACCCAGCCGGCGGATCGCCAACCGGTGGCGCCGAGATGCTCGCCCTGCGCCAGGGCTGCGCGGTACAGGTTGCCCAGGCGTTCCTTTTCGAACGCCAGCGTCGGTGCGACCGTCCCCGGCGCCGGCCCCGGGTCGGGCGAGCCCGCGCACGCGGTCAAGGCAAGGATCCCGCTAGCGCCCACGACCGCCAGAACCGCCGCGGTGGCCGGGATACGAGGCGATCGAGGGTCACGGCGCAGCATGGTTCGATCCTAGGTCGCGCGCGCGAATCCGCCCGGCAGCCACCCCGTTGGTGCACGATCCCTCGACGTGGCGCCGCGATCGCGCCGGACAACAGATCCCGTGATGAAGCCGTCGGGGGACTCGCTTGGGCGTTCAACGTGGCGTACGGTTTTCTGTACAGGAGGTCCTGATGAAGACCATGAGCTATACCGAGTCCAGAGCTCGCTACGCCGAGGTACTGGACGGCGTCATCAATGATCGCGAAGAGGTCGTCATCACGCGTGCGGGACACGACCCGGTCGTTATCGTCTCGCTCGAGGACTACGAGTCGTTGAAGGAAACCGCCTACCTGATGCGCTCCCCGGCCAACGCTCGTCGACTGTTGGACGCCATGGAGCGGCTGGAAGCCGGACAAGGCCTGCCCCACGACCCCATTGGGACCGACTGAGGTGCTGCTCGTTTGGGACGAGAACACATGGGAGGACTACCTGTGGTGGCAGTCGCAGGACCGAAGAGTCCTTAAGCGGATCAACACGCTGCTCGCCGACATCCAACGCAACGGCAACGAGGGCATCGGCAAACCCGAGGCCCTCCAGCATGATTTCGCCGGCTACTGGTCACGCCGGATC
>JBDIAR010000142.1:0-8793 GCA_039812545.1 Dermatophilaceae bacterium
CCGCGTCATCAGCGACGGGCCGTGACAGCGCCGTGCAGTGACACCGCCGAATCATGACACCGCCGATTCGTCCGACGACAGCGCCGTGCAGTGACACCGCCGAATCATGACACCGCCGATTCGTCCGACGGTCAGCTGAGGTCTTCGGGGTAGGACACCAGGCCCGGCTTGCGGCTGGTCCGCAGGTGGGTGTCCGGGTTGCTGCCGTTGCGGCGCACGTGGGGAGCGGCGTCGAACTGGATGTACATCGTCACCGCGTCGTACCGGTCGTCACCGAACTCGTTGACGTTCGGCAGCAGCCCGCCGACGGTGAACCCGAGGCCCTGGAAGAACGCGATCCCGCCCTGGTTGTTGCCGCGCAAGTGCAGCAGCAGCGTCTCGGTGCCCTGCTCCTTCGCCTTCGCGACCAGCCCGCGCACCATGGCGTGCGCCAGGCCCTGACCCCGGCAATCGGGGTGGGTGAGGATGCGGCTCAGCTCCGCCGAGTGCGGCCCCGGCAGGCTGCGCGCCCCGCTGACCATGGTCGCCAGTCCCTGCATCTTCCCGTCAACGTACCCGGTGACCAGCCGGGCCTCGCCGAGCTTGATTTTGGCCATCAGCATGCCCGCCCACATCCGGACGTCGTCGCGGCGCGGGTTGCGTCCGAAGCCCGTCGGTTCACCCGTGGCCGAGATGTCGGTGGCGATCCGGTGCAGATCGTCGATGAGTTGAGGCGTGATGGTGTCGGGCCATTGGATCTCGATGTCGGGCATGGCTCCATTGTGGCCTACCGAGACCCTCCGGCAGCAGCCCTGCCGGCTGTGACAAGGCGGATATTGCGATCCCCGAGGACTCCGGCCCGATGCCGATCTGTCGTGCCCGTATGCCGGTTCGCGCGCCAAGCGGGGAACGGGCGTGGGGCCCGACCGCGCGCGGTTCTCGTAGGCTGAGCGGCGTGGCGAACGAGATCGAACCGGCATACCGGCAAGCCCCCGATGGCGTCGCGCCCGCGCACGGGGACGCGCTGATCGACTGGGATGAGCGCTACGCCGGCGAGGAGATCTGGAGCGGGGGCCCGAACCACGCCGTCGTAACCGAGGTCGCGGACCTGGCCCCGGGCCGCGTGCTCGACGTCGGCTGCGGCGAGGGCGCGGACGCGGTGTGGCTGGCGCTGCGCGGGTGGTCGGTGACCGCTCTCGACGTGGCCGCGGCGGCCCTGGACCGCGGCCGGCGGCGCGCCGGACAGGCCGGGGTGGAGATCACCTGGCTTCACAGCGGCCTGCTCGAGGCCGCCCTGCCGACCGAGGGGTTCGACCTGGTCACGGCTGCGTACCCGGCGCTGCGCCGCACTCCCGGCGACGACGCCGAACGCCGGCTGATCGACCTCACCGCGCCCGGGGGAACCCTGCTCGTGGTGCACCACGACGTGAGCGACCCCTCGCACGCCCGGGCGCACGGCTTCGACCCCGGCGACTGGGTGGGACCGCGCGACGTGGCCCGTCACCTGGGACCGGACTGGACGGTGGTTCGCGACGAGGTGCGCGAACGACACGTCAGCGGCGGCGCGGGCGCCCACCACACCCACGACGTCATCGTGCGCGCCGTCCGAGATCGAGGTCGCTGACCGGCGCCGGCCCCTGCCCGATCACTGTCAGGCCGGTTCGACCGTCGTCACCATGACGCAGTTCTTCAGCCCCTTGGGCCGGTCGTAGCTGAAGCCGAGCCGCTCGTACAGCCGACGCGTGCCGTTGTAGAGGAACGACGACGACATCTTCTTGACCTGCATCTTGTTGGTATCTGCCGTCAGGTCGTGCGGATAGCTCTCGACCCGCCCTCCGCCGGCCTGCGCGATCAGGTCGAGCGCCCCCCTGATGGCCAGTTCCGTCACGCCGCGCCGCCGATGCCGCTTGTCGACGAAGACACAGGTGATCCGGTAGTCCGGGTCCGCGGACTTGGTCGCGTCGTATTCCTTGCGGTGGTGGATCGTCGGCAGCTCCGCAGGCGTGCCGTACTCCGCCCACGCGACCGCCTCGTCGCCGGCCATCACGAGCGCGGCGTGGGCGACGCCCTCGTCGACCAGGGCCTTCTTGATCGCCCGATTGCCCTCGTAGGTCTCGCCCCGACCCTGACAACTCGGATGACCGTCGTGGAACCAGGTGCACCAGCACCCGCCGAAGATCCCGTTGTGCCGCTGCACCAGCGCTTCGAAGGCCGGCCAGGTCGCCGGGCTGAGGGACACGACGGTGTATGCCGGTTCGTGAGCCATGTCACACCATAACGCGTGGTCGAGCACCCGGAACCGATCGGACGGCATACGCTGCGGTGGTGCTCTACCACCTCGGCCGCGCCGCGCTGGTCCCCGTGGTCCACGCCCTCTATCGACCCACGGTCACCGGCCGGGACAACGTGCCGTCGGGTGGCGGGGTGCTGCTGGCCAGCAACCACCTGTCCTTCGTCGACTCCTTCGCCATCCCGCTCGTCGCCCCGCGCAAGGTGCGCTTCCTCGCCAAGGACGAGTACTTCACCGGCACGGGGGTTCGCGGGGCGTTGCGCCGGGCGCTCTTCGACGGCGTCGGAGCGCTGCCGGTCGACCGGGACTCCCCACGCGCCGCCCGCGAATCGCTCGACCTGGCACTGGAGGTCCTGCGCGCGGGGGACGCCTTCGGGATCTACCCGGAGGGCACCCGATCGCGCGACGGCCGGCTCTACCGCGGCCGGACCGGCGTGGCCTGGCTGGCCCTGACCGCGCAGGTCCCGGTCGTCCCCGTCGGCCTGGTCGGCACCGACAAGGTCATGCCGGTCGGGACCCGCCTGCCCCGCCCCACCCGGATCCAGGTCCATTTCGGCGCCCCCATCGATCCGCAGAGATATGCCGGTATGCCGTCCGGCAAGGCCCGTCGGGCTCTCACCGACGACGTCATGGCCGCGATCGCGGCCCTGACCGGGCAGCCGGTCGCACCGGCATACAACCCGCTGCCCTCGACCCCGGACTGATCGGGCTCGATGCAAGCTGCGCCACGGATCGCCTCAGCCGGGCGGTCCTGGCCGTAGGCTGGCGAATGTGTACGAAGGCGCCGTGCAGGACCTCATCGACGAACTGGGCCAGTTGCCCGGCATCGGTCCCAAGAGCGCGCAGCGGATCGCCTTCCACGTCCTGCAGGCCGATCCCGCCGACGTCGCCCGGCTGGCCGCCGCGCTGACCGAGGTCAAGGCCCGGGTGCGGTTCTGCGCGACCTGCGGCAATGTGGCCGAGGCCGAACACTGCCGGATCTGCCTGGACCCGCGCCGCGACCCGGCGACGTTGTGCGTGGTCGAGGAACCCAAGGACGTGGTCGCCGTCGAACGCACCCGCGAGTTCCGCGGCCGCTATCACGTCCTCGGTGGCGCCATCTCGCCGATGGACGGCATCGGCCCGCAGGACCTGCGGATTCGCGAACTGCTCACCCGGCTGGCCGACGGCGTGGTCACCGAGGTCATCATCGCCACCGACCCCAATATCGAGGGCGAGGCGACGGCGACCTACCTCAGCCGCCAGCTCGCCGACCTGGGGATCACCGTGAGCCGCCTTGCCTCCGGCCTGCCGGTCGGTGGGGATCTGGAGTATGCCGACGAGGTCACCCTCGGTCGGGCCTTCGAGGGAAGGAGACGCATCCATGCCTAAGCGACCAGAGCCCGACGAACCGGCGCCCGCGGGCGTCGACCCCGGCACGCCCCGCGTGGAGATCCGGATTCCGTTGACCCGCGACGAGTTCGACGAACTGCAGGCCCTCTCGGACACCACCGCCGCCGAGGCCGCCCAGTTCCTCGCCACGGTGCGCGACGTCGCGGCCGGGGAGTCCCCGGAGAGCGCGATCGCGCTGTTGCTGCTGGCCACCTCGGAGATCCTCGTCGCCGGTTCCCGGCTGGGCGCCATCGGCGACATCGTGCCGCTGGACCGGTTCGAGATCGACCCCGGCCCCGAGACCGACCCGGACCCAATCCGGGACGCCCTCGCCAACCTGCTGGAGGGTCTCGACGAATACGCGGACGTCGTCGACCCGCTCACCGCCGCCGAACTGACCCGGGGGGCCCTGTCCAACGACTTCGCCGACATCGTCGCCGCCCTCGACCACGGGCTGGCCCATCACGCCGCCGGCCGTTCGGTCGAGGCGCTGTGGTGGTGGCAATTCAGTTACCTCTCTACGTGGGGTGACCGGGCCGCGGCGGCGCTGCGCGTGTTGCAGTCGGTGCTGGCCCATCTGCGACTGGACGCCGACGACGAAACCGTCGCCGAGGCCGAGTTCGAGGCGCTGCACCCGTAGCCGATCCCGGGCAGGCATACTGCGGGCTCGGCATACGAGGCAAGACGACGTCGTATGCCGACGCGCACGTCTCGGCATACGACGTCCGAAAAGGCGATGGACGGCCGCCGGTAAACTCGCCTGTTGTGAGTGTCATCGTCCAGAAGTACGGCGGTTCCTCCGTTTCCGATGCCGAGAGCATCAAGCGGGTGGCCCGGCGCATCGTCGAGACCCGGCGGGCCGGCAACGACGTGTGCGTCATCGTCTCCGCGATGGGAGACACGACGGACGAACTGCTCGACCTGGCCAAGCAGGTCACCAGCGAACCGCCCGGGCGGGAGCTGGACATGCTGCTCACCTCGGGCGAACGGATCTCGATGGCGTTGCTCGCCATGGCGATCGCCACCCAGGGCGCGACGGCCCGCTCGTTCACCGGCTCGCAGGCCGGTGTCATTACCGACGACGCCCACGGCCAGGCGCGGATCATCGACGTCACGCCGGGCCGGATCACCGAGGCGCTCGCCAACGGTCACATCGCCATCGTCGCCGGGTTCCAGGGCGTCAGCCAGAACTCCAAGGACGTGACGACGCTCGGCCGCGGCGGTTCGGACACGACGGCGGTCGCCCTGGCGGCGGCCCTGCACGCCGACGTCTGCGAGATCTACACCGACGTCGACGGGGTGTTCACCGCCGACCCACGGATTCTGCCGGCCGCCCGCAAGCTGGTGACCTTGTCCTCGGAGGAGATGCTCGACCTGGCCGCCAGCGGCAGCAAGATCCTGCACCTGCGGTGCGTGGAGTACGCCCGGCGGTACGGCATCCCGATCCACGTCCGGTCCTCGTGGTCTCCCGTGGCGGGGACCTGGATCCTGGAAAACCCCTATGGCCCCAACGGAAACATCCCCGCGGGGATCAGTCTCGACGGAGAAGAGATGCTCGAAGCCCCGATCATCACCGGTATCGCCCACGACAAGTCCGAGTCCAAGCTGACGATCGTCGGCGTTCCCGACAAGCCGGGCCTGGCTGCGGCCATTTTCGGTGCCGTCGCCGAGGCGGGGCTCAACATCGACATGATCGTCCAGAACGTGTCCGCCTCGGCGACCGGCGTCACCGACATCTCGTTCACCTTGCCCAAGGAGGACGGGCCGACGGGCCTGCGGGCCCTCCAGCGGATCCAGGCCGATCTCGGGCTCGGACAGATCCTCTTCGACGACCAGGTCGGCAAGATCTCCGTCGTCGGTGCCGGGATGAAGTCGAACCCGGGGGTCTCCGCCAAGGTGTTCCGCGCGCTGGCCGACGCCGGCGTCAACGTCGAGATGATCTCGACCTCGGAGATCCGCATCTCGGTCGTCGTCCGCGAGGACGACGTCGACGCGGCGGTGCGCGCCCTGCATACCAGTTTCGGCCTGGACTCCACACAGGGAGAGGCCATCGTCTACGGAGGGACCGGCCGATGACCACCAACCCCGGACACTGGTCCGGCAAGCCCACCCTGGCCCTGGTCGGCGCGACCGGCGCGGTCGGCACCGTGATGCGCGACATCTTGACCCAGCGCGCGGACGTCTGGGGCGAGATCAGGTTGATCGCGTCGGCTCGCTCGGCCGGCAAGGTCCTGCCCGTATGCGGCCACGACGTCGTCGTGCAGGCGTTGGCCCCGGAGGTCTTCGACGGCGTCGACGTCGCGATGTTCGACGTCCCCGACGAGGTCTCCGCGCAGTGGGCGCCGATCGCCGCGGCCCGCGGTGTCGTCGTCGTCGACAACTCCGGTTCGTTCCGGATGGACCCCGACGTGCCGCTCGTCGTCCCGGAGGTCAACCCCGAGGCCGCGAAGGACCGGCCCCGGGGCATCATCGCCAACCCCAACTGCACGACCCTGACGATGATGGACGCGCTCGGCGCCCTGCACGCCAACTGGCAGCTCACCGAACTCGTCATCGCCTCGTACCAGGCCGCGTCCGGGGCGGGCCAGCCCGGCATCGACCGGCTGTATGCCGAGATCGACGCCGTCGCCGGCCAGCACACCCTGGGCCAGAAGTCGGGCGACCTGCGGGCCGCCCTGGCCGCGTTGCCCGGCGAGTCGCCCTTCCCGGCTCCGCTGGTGCTCAACGTCGTGCCGTGGGCGGGTTCGTTGAAGGAGGACGGCTGGACCTCCGAGGAGATCAAGGTTCGCAACGAGAGCCGCAAGATCCTCGGCATACCGGACTTGAAGGTCTCGGCCACCTGCGTACGCGTTCCCGTCGTCACGACGCACTCGCTGATGGTCCACGCGACCTTCGCCCGCCCGGTCACCGTCGAGCAGGCCCGGGCCGCCCTGGTGGCCGCGCCGAGTGTCGTGGTGATCGACGACCCGCAGGCCAAGGAGTTCCCGACCCCCAACGACTCGGTGGGCGCCGACCCGACTTTCGTCGGCCGGATCCGCCAGGCGCTGGACTTCCCCAACACCTTGGACCTGTTCGTCTGCGGCGACAATCTGCGCAAGGGGGCGGCCCTGAACACCGCCCAGATCGCCGAACTGGTGGCCCGGGAGCTCGCCGAGCGCTGACCGGAGCCCTGAAACCGGCCTGGATTGGTCAAGGATCGGTCCGGGAAAGTACAAGAAATGACAGGTCGATTGCCCGGTATGCCGGGAACGACCGATCATTGTGGTGGTGCTCGATCCGCCACCCCCAATGGTCGATCGGCTGGCCTTCCCCCCCATGAGGCCCCCGCACAGCGAGCACCCGGCGATCGCCCTGATGGGCTTGATCCCCCCGAGTTGCGGGGCCGAGGTCACCCAAACCCCGGCCCCGCAACCGTAACCGGCCGCACATCTGCGCGGTCCGTGCGTCGGCTCCCGCCGTCGGTACGCTGGTCGCCATGACTCTCGTCGATGCGACTCAGACCGCCGCCTGGGCCGACCTGGCCCGCCTGCACGCCTCCCTCAGCTGGGACCTGCGCACCCTGTTCGCCGAAGACCCGAAGCGAGCCGAGCACCTGGCATACGACTGCGCCGACCTCTACGTCGACCTGTCGAAGAATCTCATCACGAAGCCGGTTCAGGACGCGCTCGTGCGGCTCGCCGACGAGGTGGGGCTGGCGGCGCGGCGGGACGAGATGTTCGCCGGCGCGCGGATCAACGTGACGGAGAACCGGTCCGTCCTGCATACGGCCCTGCGTCGCCCGAAGACCGACGAGCTGGTCGTCGACGGCCAGGACGTCGTCGCCGACGTCCACGAGGTCCTCGACAAGATCTACGCCTTCGCCGACCAGGTCCGCAGCGGCGCCTGGGTCGGGGTCACCGGCAAGCCGATCACGACGATCGTCAACATCGGCATCGGCGGCTCGGACCTCGGACCGGTCATGGTGTACGAGGCCCTCAAGCCCTACGTCAAGCCCGGGCTGGAGTGCCGGTTCGTCTCCAATATCGACCCGTCCGACATCTACGAGAAGACCGCGGACCTCGACCCCGAGACGACGCTGTTCATCGTGGCCTCCAAGACATTCACCACGCTGGAGACCCTCACCAACGCGCGGATGGCCCGCGACTGGCTGTGGCGCTCGCTCGTCGCAGCCGGTGCCATCGCCGACACCGACGAGGCGCGCACCGGCGCGGTGGCCCGCCATTTCGTCGCCGTCTCGACCGCGCTGGACAAGGTCGCCGCGTTCGGCATCGACCCGGCGAACGCCTTCGGGTTCTGGGACTGGGTGGGTGGCCGGTACTCCGTCGACTCTGCCGTCGGCACCGCGGTCGCCGTCGCGATCGGCCCGGAGAACTACGCGGACTTCCTCGACGGCTTCCACCGGGTCGACACCCACTTCATGACGCAGCCCTTCGAGTCCAACGTCCCGGCCCTGATGGGGCTGCTCAACGTCTGGTACGTCAACTTCGTCAAGGCGACCTCCCACGCCGTGCTGCCCTACGCGCAATACCTCCACCGGTTCGCGGCATACCTGCAGCAGTTGACGATGGAGTCCAACGGCAAGGGCGTGCGGATGGACGGGACGCCGGTCACCAGCGAGACCGGTGAGGTGTTCTGGGGCGAGCCGGGGACCAACGGGCAGCACGCGTTCTACCAGCTCATCCACCAGGGCACCCAGCTCATCCCGTGCGACTTCATCGCGGTCGCCAACCCGGCCCGCCCGATCAAGGACGGCGACCAGGACGTCCACGAGCTCTTCCTCGCCAACTTCTTCGCCCAGACCAAGGCGCTCGCGTTCGGCAAGACCGCCGACGAGGTGCGCGCCGAGGGCGTCCCGGAGGAACTCGTCTCCGCCAAGGTGTTCACGGGCAACCGGCCGACGACCTCGATCATGGCGCCGGCCCTGACCCCGAGCGTCGTCGGTCAGCTCATCGCGCTGTACGAACACATCACCTTCACCCAGGGCGTGGTGTGGGGCATCGACTCCTTCGACCAGTGGGGCGTCGAACTCGGCAAGCAGCTCGCCCTGCAGATCGCCCCCGCGATCGCCGCTGGCGGCCCCGGCGCGGACGAGGCCCTGGCGGCCCAGGACGCCTCCACCCAGGCGCTCATCCGCTACTACCGAAGCCGGCGAA
>JBDIAR010000143.1:0-8679 GCA_039812545.1 Dermatophilaceae bacterium
GTCGCGTTCCGGGACCGCGCGACGACGTGGGTGTCGGTGACGGCGCCGGGCGCCACCACCGCGCGGGCCTATCGCGGCGAGATCTGGCTGCACTACGCGAGCGCGACGGAAACCATCGCGGTGAACCGCACCGCGCTGGACGACCTGGTCCGCGGCGTCGTGCCCAGCGAGGTCTACCCCACCTGGCACCCGGAGGCGCTGAAGGCCCAGGCGATCGCCTCGCGCACCTTCGCGGCATACAGCCGGGCCCGCTCGACCTCGACCATCTCCGACACCTGCGACACGACGAGCTGCCAGGTGTACAACGGCAAGAACGCCGAGGTCGCCAGCACCGACGCGGCCGTGGCCGCGAGTTCCGGCTCCATCGTCACGTATGCCGGGAAACCGGCTCTGACGATGTTCTCCGCCGCGAACGGCGGCTGGAGCGTCGACGGCGGGCTGCCCTATCTCATCGCGCGCCCCGATCCGTTCGACGGCGACGTCAAGGGCGCCGCCACCAGCCACGCCTGGACCAAGGAACTCTCGGTCGCGAGCGTCGAGGCCGCTTTCCCGACGATCGGGAAGTTGCGCCGGATCACCGTCACCTCCCGGGACGGCAACGGCGTCGGCGGGGGCCGGATCCTGACCGCCACCGTGGTCGGGACGCGGGCTTCGGTCGACGTGACGGGCCCGACGTTGCGCTGGAAGTTCGGCCTGAAGTCGGAGTGGTTCACCCTGTCCGACGAGTTCTTCGTCGACGTCCCGGTCGGCGCGGCCTTCCGTTCGGAAATCCGGTGGCTCTACGACCAGGGCATCACCTACGGCTGGTCGGACGGGACGTACCGACCCCTGGACCCGATCGCGCGGGACTCGATGGCGGCCTTCCTCTACCGATTCCGCGGGTCCCCGGCCTTCACGGCCCCGGCGACGTCCCCGTTCACGGACCTCACCCCGGCGAGTCCGTTCTACCGGGAGATCGCCTGGCTGGCCGCGACCCGGATCACGACCGGCTGGGCGGACGGCACCTTCCGGCCGGCCACGTCGGTCACCCGCGATCAGATGGCCGCCTTCTTGTACCGGCTCGCGGGCTCACCGGCATACCGGCCCCCGACGGTCTCGCCGTTCGCCGATCTCGCGCCGACGGACGCGTTCTACCGCGAGATCTGCTGGCTCGCCTCGACGGGGATCACGACCGGTTGGTCCGATCGCACGTTCCGCCCGGGTCAGTCCGTGTCCCGGGAGGCGATGGCCGCGTTCCTCTACCGGTATGCCGGTCGGTTCGGTCGGTGAGCACGCTCGGTCGGTGAGTCGGGTGAGCGTGCGCCGGGCATAGGCTGATCCGCATGGACCTGCAGCCCCGGGGCATCGAATCCATCCGCGCGCTCGTGGCCAAGGGCGTGAGCATGCCCAACCCGCTGACGGTCGACATCGCCCCGGACGTCGACCTGGACCGGATCAGCGGCGAGGGCGTCGTGATCCACCCGGGCTGCCGGATCCGCGGGGCCAAGACGGTGATCTCGGCCGGTGTCGTGCTCGGCGCCGAGGGGCCGGTGACGATCGAGGACTGCCGGCTCGGCCCGCGGGTCGAGCTCAAGGGCGGGTATGCCGCCTCGGCCGTCTTCCTCGCCGGCTCGTCGATGGGGCTGGGTCACCACGTCCGCGAGGGCACCCTGCTGGAGGAAGAGGCCAGCGGCGCGCACTGCGTCGGGCTGAAGCAGACCATCCTCTTCCCGTACGTGACCTTGGGCAGCCTGATCAACTTCTGCGACGTCCTCATGGCCGGGGGGACCAGCCGCTCGGATCACAGCGAGGTCGGCTCCAGTTACATCCACTTCAACTTCACTCCCCAGGGCGACAAGACGACGCCCTCGCTGTTCGGCGATGTCGCCCGCGGTGTCACTCTGCGGGAACGCCCGATCTTCCTCGGCGGCCAGGGCGGCACGGTCGGGCCGGTGCTCACGGCATACGGGACGGTCGTCGCGGCCGGGTCGATCCTGCGCAGCGACGTCAACGTGGCCGACCAGCTCGTCGTCGTGGGGCCGCCGCCGTCGATGCAGCAGGGCTTCACGCCCGGGGCGTACCGCAGCCTCGGCCGCCTGGTCGCCAAGAACTTGCTCTACCTGGCCAATCTGGACGCCCTTGAGCAGTGGTACCGGTATGCCAGGGCACCCTTCTTCGCGGCCGCACCGATGGGGACGCTGGTCGGCGAGGGGGCGCTGGAGATGATCGCGCTGGCCCGCTCGGAACGGATTGCGCGGATCCGCAAGCTGGTCGGCAAGGTGCCGCCGTACAGCGAGTCCGAGGCGCTGCTGCACGAGAACATGGCGGCCATCTGCGCGGGGTTCGGGACCGTCGAGGTGACGCCGTCGGCCGTGGTCGTCGACCACCTGTCGGCCCAGGCGGCCGAGGGTCGGGGGTATCTCGAGGCGATCCACGCCCTGGGGACCGACGACGTGGAGCTGGCGACGGGATGGCTGCGGGCGGTCGTCGACGCCCAGTGGGCCAAGGCCGCGCGGCTCTACCCGCCGATCGCCCGGCTGCGCCGCCCCGGCCAACTCGGCGCCTGATCCACCCGGGCCGCCCCGGGCCGGCCCGGTCAGGGGCCGGTCAGGGGCCGGGGACGACGATTCCGCCGAGCAGCAGCCGCCGGGCCAGGTCGGTGCCGAGGTCCGCGGTTTCGGCCGAACCCGCCTCGAACAACCCGCGTACCGCCTCGACCTCGTCGTCGGCCACCGGCAACCGGCCGGCCCGGGAGCGCAGCACGACGCCGTCGCCGGCCCCCTCGATCCGCGCCGCCAGTCCCGCGCGCAAACGCACCCGCTGCCCGGCGCCGTCCGCGTCGAGTTCGCTTGACGCCAGCAGCTGAGCCACCGGCGACACCGGCGCCGCCCGACTCGAACCCCGCACCCGGTCCACCAGCGCTCCCGCCAGTTCGTCGTCCCCCACCTCGGCGACGGCCGCGATCAAGCTCTCCCGGACCGCCCCGATCCACGGCGCAAGCCTCGCCTCGTCGAACGGCTCCACCCCCACCGGCAACGACGCGCGAGCCGCCGGGTCGTCGAGCACCCGACGAACGGCATACGAGACGAGGTCGTCGAGCAGGTGGCGCCGGGTCCAGACGTGGACGCCGAGGGTGACATGGACGCTGACCCCGCCGAGCGCGGTGGCCGAGTGCAGGTACCCGCGCGGCAGGTACAGGCAGTCCCCCGGCCGCAGCGTCTCCTCGATGAGCGGCGGGGCCGTGGCGGCGGCCGCCACCTCGTCGGTATGCCGGTCCCACGGGTCGTCCCGGCCGGGGTTGACGACGACCGGGGGCCGGATCCGCCACCGTTTCTCGCCGGCGATCTGCAGGACGAACACGTCGTGGACGTCGTAGTGGTCGGCGAACCCACGGTTCTGCGGCGGCGTGATGTAGGCATTGGCCTGCACCGGATGGCCGAGTTCGGTGCCGAGCGACTGGGTGAACTCCAGCAGCGGCGCCCAGGTGCGGTGCAGCCCCTGCAGCACGATCGTCGTCCCCTCGGCGAACAGCCGCAGCACCAGGTCGTCGCTGATCTGGTCGCCGATCCCGGCCCCGACGCCGGCCCCCGCGGTGAACCGTCGTTCGGCCAGCGTGACGCCGTCGCGCGCCATCCGCAGGAACGGCGCGCGCAGGCCGCGCCGGGAGAGCAGTTCGTCGACCGCCGCGATGCCGAACAGGTCTTCGTATGCCGTGGGCCCATTGTCGCCGGCGTGCGCGAACTCGGCCGCGCGGGTCAGCACCGGCCGGGTCCCCCAGGTGTCGGCGGCGAACTCCGCAGGCCGCAAGACCAGTCGCGCGAGGGCGCCCTCAGGCCTGGCCGGCCCGGGAGCGCCCTCGCGGATGGTCACTTCGGTGTGTTGGCGGGCGTCGGTGGACGTCGGTTCTCAGGCGCCGGAGTCGGCACCCGCGTCGGCGCCGCCATCGCCACCGGCGTGCGAGTCGGCTCCGGCATCGGCGCCACCGTCACCGGCCACCGATTCCGGGCCGCCGTCGGCGCCGAGGTCCGCGCCACCATCGCCGTGTCCACCGGGTCCGTGTCCGGCGCCGCCGTCCGCACCGTGATCGGCCCCGTGGTCGCCGCCGACACCGGCATCCGCACCGCCGTCCGCGCCGCCGTCACCGGGGACTTCGCCGACGACCTCGTCGAGGGGGTTCTCCGACATTGCTGCCTCCTTCTCGATCCCCGGGGGGATCGTCTCGTCCAGCCGAGCCCGTGGGAGTGAGCCCTGTCACACCTTGATACCCGGGACCGCGCCGGAGCGCCAGTCCCGCCCGCTGGCCGGATGCGGTCGGCGTGCCCGCTCGCCTACCGAACGGCCTCGAGCGGGATGTCGTGGTCTCGCGCCCAGCCGACCCACTCGGCGGTACTCCGCGTCGCGAACACCGCCGCCAGCCGCTCGGCGTCCTCGGTCAACCCGGCGGCGACGCCCTCCGCGCCGGCCAGCGCCCGCAGCTGGGTCTCGGCCCGCTGCGCGAAGTGCGGTTCGAGGGCCGCGAACGCGATCCACCCGTCGCTCGTGGCATACAGCCCGTACCTCGCCAACCCGCCGCCGAGCAGCCCACCCGCGCGGGTCACGCCATGCCGCGCCGGCGCCCCGAAGTCCAGCGCGCCCGCCGCCAGGGCCACCTCGCGCACGCAGCCCTGCCCCGTGCGATCCCGGTATGCCAGTCCGGCGAGGGCCTCGATCGTCGCGCGTTCCGCGCCCGCGAGGTCGGAGAGCAACACCGTCGGCAGCCGCGGCGGGTCGAGTACCCCGGCCGCGGCCTGGTAGGTCAGGTCGTGGCCCGGGTGTTCGGCCGCGGCCCCGAGCTCACCGACGATGGCGACCTGGACTAGCCGCGGGTGTCGCGTCGCGACCACCTGAGGATCCAGACCGAGGCGCGCCAATGCCGACGGGCGGTGGCTGGTGACGAAGAGGTCAGCCCGGGCCAGCAGCGCGTCCAGCTCGGCTCGGTCGTCGGCGGACTTGAGGTCGAGCCGGACGATGTCCTGACCCGCGGCCAGATCGGCATACCAATCGGCGCAGATGACGGCGAACGGATCCCCGGTCGGCGGCTCCACCTTGGTGACCGAGGCGCCGAGCGTCGTGAACCGCCACGCCAGCCACGGTCCTGGCAGGTTGACGGCGATCGAGACCACCCGAACGCCGGCGAGCGGTCGATCTGGGCTGGGCACGTCGCGGTCGGCCACGTCGCGGTCGGCGACGTCGCTGGGCTGTTCGTCGGGCATACGGGCTCCTTCGCCACCGGATCGGCCCGTCGAGCCTATCGGCGGTGCCGTTGCCCGAGCACCGACGCCGCGGCCCTGGGCGGGGGGATCGGCGATCGGTAGCGTGCGGTCATGACCGAGATCACACCGGAGACCACAGCAGGCACCGCGGTCCAGGACTTCTACCCCGACGATGTCGCGCATTGCTACGGGTGCGGTCGGCTGAACGACCACGGCCTGCACGTGCGTACCCGATGGGACGGCGAGGAGACGATCGCCGAGGTCGTCCCCCGCCCCGAACACACCGCCATGCCCGGATTCGTCTACGGCGGATTGGTCGCCTCGCTCATCGACTGCCACGGCACGGGTTCGGCGGCGGCGGCCGGGTACCGGGCGGAGAATCGCGCTCCCGGTACCGAACCCGCGCTGCGCTATGTGACGGCCGCGCTGCACGTCGACTTCGTCAAGCCGACCCCGCTCGGACCCCCGCTCGTCGCGCGCGGCCGGATCGTGGAGGTCAAGGGCCGCAAGGTGGTCACCGATATTTCGGTAGCGGTCGACGGGGTCGAAACCGCCCGCGGCCAGGTGGTCGCCATCCAACTGCCACCCTCGATGGCATAGCCGTCCCGCCGCGCCCGGGCGCCCAGGTCTCCGGCCCGACCCGTCCCGCTTCCGCTTCCGAACCGCCCGCTTCCGAACCGCCCGCTCCCACAACCGCCCGCTCCCGAACCGCCCGCTCCCACAATTTCGCCCGATCGGGCGATTTCGGCGCTCCCAGCGCGGCAAAGGCCGACAATTTCGCCCGATCGGGCGATTTCGGCACATGGCGTCGTAAACCCCGGCCACCCCGTCAGCCGCGGTACCGGAGCGCCCCGCCCGCCCACGCCGGGAACCCGGCCGCAACCGACTCCACGTTCGCGGTCGCCTCGTCGGGCACCTCGCCGGCGGCGAGCCCCGCCCGCGCGGCATCCGACACCGCCCGCAGCAGCCGGTCCCCGATCTCGCCCTCGATCCGGTCCGTCGGTATGCCGGTCGGCTCCGGTCCGTCGGCCGGTATGCCGTCGCCGCGGTCCCGCGGCACCTCCGGAGCGATCGTCAGCCCGGCCGCCCGCGCCGCACGACGGACCACGAGGGGCGCGAACCCGGAGGTGACGACGGCGTCGGCCTCCTGCTCGTATGCCGCCCGCAGCCGAGCCTCGAACGCCGGCACCCGTTCGTGAACCTCCCCGCTGCGGCGTCGGGTCCGCACCGCCAGGTCGTCGAAGAACACCACGGCCACCTGATCCTGGGCGTGCTGCGAGGTCGCGAGCGAGACGAAGTACCGCGTCTCGATTCGGCTCGCCGTGTCGACATCGACCTGGGCGCCCTCGACGGCCGCGGACAGGATCGCCCGCGGCGCGGCATACCGGCTGCAGGGAACCCGCTTGCGCAGTGCCGCACTCAGCCCCGGGAGCCGCGCGGCCATATCGGGTTCGGCCGGCGAGCCGCCGGGCATTCGATACCCCGGTCGATCCCACGGCTGGCTGGCCGCCTCGGGGTCGTCACGGTGTGCGTGGATCCACGCAATCGCCGCCGGAAGCACCTTGGCTCCGTCGACGATCTCGTCGATCAGACCGACCTCAACGGCGCGCTCCGCGGTGAAGCGCGTTCCGGGCCAGAGGATTTCGGTCAGGGCCTTCTCAAGACCGAACATCCGGACCACCCGCGTCACCCCGCCACCGCCGGGCAGCAGGCCGAGCGTCACCTCGGGCAACCCCACTCGAACCCCGCTGTCCGCCAAAGCGATCCGGCGATGACACGCGAGCGCCACCTCGAAACCGCCACCCAGCGCGATGCCTTCCAGGGCCGCGACGACGGGTCGGCCCAGGCGTTCCAGGCGGCGCAGCGAGTCCTTCAACGACTCGATCTCGGCAAAGACCTGCGCGGCGTCGTGGGACGTCAGCCGCTGGAAGCGATTGACGTCGGCGCCCACGATGAACGTCGCCTTACCGCTGACCAGGACGACACCGGTGATCGAATCGCGTTCTGCCTCAAGACGGTCCACTGCGCGAGCCAGACTCGCCTCGAGCGCCGGGGTGAGCGCGTTGACCCGGGAGTCCGGATCGTCGATCGTCAGGACGACGATCCCGTCGCCCCGCCGCGCATAGCGAATCACGTTCTCCGACATGGTGGTCACAGCCTCTCTACGATTGTCGCGATACCCATGCCGCCGCCGACGCACAGTGTCGCCAGCCCGTATCTCAACTGGCGTCGGTGCAATTCGTCGATCAGCGTGCCGAGGATCATCGACCCGGTGGCGCCGAGCGGATGTCCCATCGCGATCGCGCCGCCGTTGACGTTGACCTGCTCGTGGTCGAACCCGAGCTCTCGCACGAAGCGCAGGACGACGGCGGCGAACGCCTCGTTGATCTCGACCAGGTCGATATCCTCGGCGCGTAATCCGGCCTTGGCCAACGCCTTTCGGCTCGCCGGCCCGGGCCCGACGAGCATGAGGACGGGGTCGGCGCCGCTCACGGCATACGAGACGATCCTCGCTCGCGGCGTCAATCCGGCGCGAGCGCCGGCGGCGGCGCTGCCGACGAGGGTGAGGGCCGCGCCGTCGACGATGCCCGAGGAGTTCCCGGCGTGGTGGACGTGGTCGATCCGTTCGACGCCGGTATGCCGTTGCAGCGCAATGTCATCGAACCCGGCGGCTCCCGCGCCGACGAACGAGGGGCGCAGGGCGGACAGCGATTCCACGCTCGTGCCCGGCCGGATCGTTTCGTCCCGCTCCAGGATCGTCAGCCCGTTGAGGTCGCGTACCG
This sequence comes from Dermatophilaceae bacterium, assembly GCA_039812545.1. GTDB lineage: Bacteria > Actinomycetota > Actinomycetes > Actinomycetales > Dermatophilaceae > JBDIAR01. The sequence goes on from JBDIAR010000143.1 coordinate 8,015, forward strand.
GAATGACCGACTCGGCGAACCGCCCGTCCTCCCACGCCGCCGCAGCGCGCGCGTGGGACGTTGCGGCATACGCATCGCAGTCCTCACGGGTGAACCCCTCGATGGTCGCAATGAGGTCGGCGCTGATGCCCTGTGGCACGAAGTCCGTCGCCAGCGCGGTGGCGGGGTCGTTCATCCACGGCACGCCCTCGGAGAACATCGGCACCCGCGACATGGACTCCAGCCCGCCGGCGAGGACGAGGTCCTCCATCCCGGACCGCACCCGCGCGGCCGCCTGGTTGATCGACTCCAGGCCACTGGCGCAGAACCGGCTCAACTGCACACCCGAGGTGGTATCCGGCATACCGGCGAGCATGGCCGCCGCCTTGGGCAGGCAACCACCCTGATCGCCGGCCGGGGTCACGATGCCCAGGATCACGTCTTCGACGTCGCCCGGGTCGAGATCGGGGTGGCGCCGCAGCGTCTCCTGAATCAGCCCGGCGACCAGGGCGATGGGCCGAACCTCGTGCAACGCGCCGGCCGCTTTGCCTCGGCCACGTGGGGTGCGGATCGAGTCGTAGACGAAGGCGTCCGGTATGCCGGTCATCGCTGGCTCCTCAAGGGTCGCGCCGCTGCGGTGGAACGTCCATCCTCCCGCGCGGCGCACGTCCACGCCATTCCGTCAG
>JBDIAR010000144.1:0-8626 GCA_039812545.1 Dermatophilaceae bacterium
GGGAACCCGAGCAGCGCGATGTGGACCACTGACGTGGTGGAGGTGGCGGGAATCGAACCCGCGTCCGATGGCGCCTGACCGGAACTTCTCCGGGCGCAGTGCGCTGAGGATTTTCTCGGCCCCGGGGCTCGCGCGCACACGTTCCCCGACAGGCCCAGTCGAGTAGGAGTCCCGCACCGTCCCCCGACATGACGGTGCAGCAAGTTCTCTAGCTGACGCCAGACACTGAGTCGAGAACTAGCTCAGGCTGACGGACTTCGGGGCTCGCTCAGGCGGCGAGGGCGAAGTCGGTGCGCTTGGAGTTGGCACCTATTGGTTTGCAGAGAGCGTTGACGAGATGACTCTGCATCCTCGGCCCGCTTCTCCCGGTGAAACGACCACCGTCGAAACCGATCACCCCCATGGGGGTCCACATCGCGCTGTCGAGTTGTCAATCCGCCCGAGCCGAGAGGTCCCGTGGGGACCGTATGCCGGGCAGGGATTCAGTATGCGTCATGTAACGCGCGGCGCGCCATCGGGATTCCCCGGCCAGGCCCGCACCGCCGCCCAGAGCACCCCGAGGGTGAGGATCGCGGCGAAGACGTTGAGGACGGCGAACCCGGGCCCGGCCATCACCAGCCCGGAGACGATCCCCGCGGCGGCGGCCGTCAGCGCGGTGGCCGAATCGGTCAACCCCTGGACCGCCGGCCGGTGCAATGCCGGGGTATGCCGGTTGATGATCGTCGAGGCGGCGATCATCCCGAACGACCACGCCAGGCCGAGCAGGAAGAGCCCGATCGCCAGGTGGATCGAGGCGCCGGCGTGCGCCGAGCCGGCCAGGCCGAGCGCCACCAGATGCACCGTGACGGCGACGACGAGCATGGGCGCCGGCCCGAACCGGTCGACCGCCCAGCCGACGACCGGCGCGAAGGCGAACATGCCGAGGACGTGACCGCTGATGACCAGGCCGATGACCGTCAGTTCGGCACCGCCGTGGTCCATGTGGATCGGTGTCATGATCATCACGGCCACCATCACGGCGTGATTGAGAGCCAGGGCCACCGCCGCCGCCCGAACCACCGGCAACTGGGCCGTCACCGCCCAGCCCTGTCGTGCGCCGGTATGCCGGACCTGCCCTGCTTCGATCCCCCGTAGCCGCCGCGCCAGCAACAGCGGATCGGGACGCAACGCCCACGACAAGATCAGGCCGGCCAGTGCCATCCCGGCCACGCCGAACAAGAAGGCGCCGGTCTTCGGCGGCAGCCCCACCGCCTCGGCGAGCACCGCCCCGGGCCCTACGAGATTCGGGCCGAGCACCGAGCCGATCGTGGCCGTCCACACCACCAGCGACATGGTGCGGCCCTGGTGACCGGGCTCGGCGAGGTCGGTGGCGGCATACCGGGTCTGGTTGTTGCACGCCTGACCGGCGCCGAGCAACGTGGTGCCGGCCAGCAGCACCGGGAAGAGCCGCAGCGCGCCCCCGGCCACGCACACGATCGCTCCCAGGACGGCGATGGCATACCCGCGGACCAGGCCGAACCGCCGGCCGCGCCGCGACATCCAGCGGGCGATCAGCGAGGTGGCCGCCGCCGCGCCGATCATCTGCGTCGTCTGGGCCCAACCGGCCAGCGACTCCTGCCCGCTGACGTCCCGGGCCAGCAGGGCGGCGACCGCGAAGCCCGCCGACATGCCGATGCCGCCGAGGGCCTGGGTGGTCATCAGCACCCGGACGGTGCGGCCCTGGATCCGCTCGACGTCGGGAGTCAGTGCCGCCGGCTCGGGCGCGGCCCTCACCAGGAGCCCGACGAGGACCCGCCGCCCCCGCCGCCGCTGAACCCGCCGCCGCCGGAGAACCCGGAGGTGCTTCCGCTGGACCCTGGAGTGGAGACGAACGTCCCGCCGGCGGTGGTGGAGAAGCTGTCGACCCCGTCGGCGATCGAGGTGAAGTCGGGCATGCCGTAGCCGTTGTAGAGGTACCAACTCGGCATCACCAACGGCCGCCCGGCGGCCTCGGCCGCGGCTGCGACGTCGGCGAAGGTCTTCGCCCAGCGTTGCGCGACGCCGAAGACGATGGCATACGGCAGGTAGCGGCTGAAGATATTCGCGGCCTCGTCGAACTCGATCTGCTTCGCCTCCGCGGTCAACAGGTACTGCTTGAAACCCATCGACTGGGCGTAGACGGCCGAGCCGTCCGCGGTCTTGGCGGCCATCTTGGAGCCGAGGATCATCACGACGGCACCGGCCAGGGCCAGTCCGCCGCCGAGGATGAACCCGTTCGGGATGGACCCGTTGAGCACCGAACGCAGTCCGCGGCTGCCGCCGAGGAAGAAGGCCGTCATCACGCCGGCCGCCACCAGGGCGGTGCCGAGACCGCTCCAGGCGCGCCGTTGGGCCTGCGGAGACTGCCGGAACCAGCCCCGGCGCACGACTTCCGCATACATCTCGCTCTGGACGGCGGCCAGCGTCGTCGCGAAGTGGTTCTTCAGCTCCGAGAGCATGACCGGGTTGGCGGTGGCGAAGACGCCGTCGAGCAGGCGCTCCTCGTAGGGCTGCAGGTTGTGTTCGCGCGGTACGAGCCGGGTCAGTTTCCAGTCCGAGCGCTTGATGAACGAACCGTTTTGCACTTCCTCGATCTGCAGGAAGCCCCGCACGGCCAGGTCGATGACCGTGGCCGAGACGTCGATGGGATTGGCCACCTCGTCGATGAGGGTGCCCACTAGTCCCGGCTGGACTCCCGCGGGCGGGCTGAACTGGACTGCGATGGTGGTATGCCGGCCGCGCGTGGTCGCTGCGTCCCCGTCCCCCGCCGGGGTCAGGCCCGGGGTGACGCCGGCGTAGACCTCGTCGCGGCCGCGGGTGTAGACCAGGGCACCCATCGCCCCGAGCGCGAGGACCGGGGCCGCCAGGCCGCCGACCAGGGCGAGCCGGGAGACGTCCTCGCTGGGCACCGAGCTGCCGAAGCCGCCGTCGGAGCCGCTCGGGTAGTCGCGGACGATGACCGCGGCCTTCGGGAAGGCCGATTTCGGGTACTCGGCGAGGATCGTCATCGCGTCGCCGGTGCGCAGATTCGAGGCGGTGAAGACGGTCGTCCGCCCGGACGTCGCGCCGCACTGGGTGGCCGAGCGGTCCTCGCCCTCGAAGCACTGGGCCCGCGAGGAGCCCGCCGGCGCCTCGACCCGCACCTCGACCCGCTCACGCACCGTCGTCTCGGCGGTGCCGAAGACGTTGTAGTAGAGCTCGGCCGTCGAGCTGCCCGCGGTCAGCGGGTTTATGACGCCGCCGAGGTGGTACGAGATGACGTAGGTCTGGGTGCCGCTGGTCCACTCCGAGGCGCTGCCGATCCGGATCTGTTCGGCCGCCCCGAGTTCGCTGACGTCGACGTCGGCGTTCGCGCCGGACGGGCTGCTGGCCCGAACGTCGCTGAGGGGGTACTCGCGGTACTGGGTGGTGGACTGATCGATGCCCATCTTCACGATGATGTTGCGCTTGATCCCGTGCCGCTGGACCCCGTCGGGGAAGCGCCAGCGGATGGTCTCGGTGACGTCCATGCCGCCGTCCGGGTGCAGCGTGTAGGTCGCCACGAAGCTCTCCATCGCCTCTCCGGCGGCCGCGGCGCCGGCGGGGGCCGCCGTGGCGACGGCCAGGCCGAGGGCAAGGGCCAGGGTGATCGCGACCCTCCGCAGCGCGTTCATCGCTCGTCCCGGGAGTGAACCGCACGCTGCGCCTCGCGTTCATCCTGTCGTTCGCGCAGGGCGTGCCGCTTGTCGTATTCGCGCTTGCCGGTGGCCACCGCGATCTCCACTTTGGCGCGCCCGTCCTTGAAATACACCGCGAGCGGCACGAGGGTGCGCCCCTTCTCGCGGGTCTTGGTCGCGAGGCGGTCGAGTTCGAGCCGGTGCAATAGGAGTTTGCGCTTGCGCCGCGGGGCGTGGTTGGTCCACGTGCCGTTGGAGTACTCGGGGATGTGGACATTCTCCAGCCACAGTTCGCCGCCGCTGAACTGGGCGAACCCGTCCACCAGCGAAGCCCGGCCGGCCCGCAGCGCCTTGACCTCGGTGCCCGTCAGGGCGACGCCGGCCTCGTAGGTGTCCTCGATGTGGTAGTCGTGACGCGCCTTGCGATTGCTCGCGACGACGGCGCGTGCCGGCTTCTTGGCTGCCATGGCTCACCTCACCTCGGGGCGGTCGGGGCGGAGATACCCCGGAGGCAACCGTACCCCCCGATCAGGACCCAGCCCGATCCGATCAGAACCGAGCCCGATCAGATCAGAACCGATCAGAACCGATCAGAACCAGGTGTACGGGTTGACCGCCGTCCCGTTCTCGTAGACGCCGAAGTGCAGGTGGCAGCCGGTGGAGTAGCCGGTCGTCCCGCTGTACGCGATCAGGTCGCCGCGGGCCACCGGACCGCTGGAGCGCAGGATCCGACTCAGATGGTTGTACGTGGTCACCAGGTCGACGCCGCGGTGGATGCCGTGGTCGACCATGATCTGGTTGCCCCAGCCGCGCGAGGAGAACCCGGCGTGGAAGATCGTCCCGGCAGCGGCGGCATACACCGGCGTCCCACACGGCATCCCGTAGTCGAGACCGTCGTGCAGCATCCAGCGCTGCAAGACCGGGTGGAACCGCATCCCGAAGCCGGAGGTGATGTGGCCGTACGGCGGCGGGGACAGCACGAATCCGCCGGATTGGTTGGTCGACGGCAGCGTGACCGGCGGCGGCATGACCACCGGCTTCTTGTCCCGCTTGGCCTTGGCGATGGCATCCGCGATCGCCTTCTTGCGCGCGATCTCCAGTTGCCGCAGTCGTTCCCGCTCGGCGGCCCGTCGCTTGGCCTCGGCGATCGCGGCCTGCCGGGCCCGTTCGACCAGGATCGCCTTGAGCCGGGCGCTTTCGGCGCGCGCGATCTCAAGTTGCTTCTCCTCCGCCGCCTTCTGGGCCGCCACCGAGGCCGCGTAGCTGCGTTGGGAGGTCTGCAGGCTCACCAGGGCGTCCTGGGCGCTGACGGCGTTCGCCTGTGCGGTGACGGCCTGAGCCGAGGCCACCCCGGCGGCCTGAGTCGCCGCCGCCGCCGCCTGCGAGGCCTGGTCCGCCTTGACCTTGAGATCGGCGATCTCCTGTCGCACGGCGCTGAGGTATGCCGAGGTCGCCGCGCCGTCGGCCTGTGCGGTTCGCAGGTCGTCCAGCGTGGCGTCGGCAGCGGCCGACACGCTCTCGGCGACGATCATCCGCTGGGCGAAGTCGTCCGGGCTGGTGGCGCCGAAGACCACGGCCAGCTGGGACTCGGTGCCGCTCTGGAAGACGTCGGCCGCATACGCGTCGAGTTGTTGTTGGACGCTCACCTGGCTGGCGGCGTCCCGCTTCTGCTGGGCGGCCGCGCGCGCCTCCTGCGCGATCGCCAACGCCAGGCGCTGGGCCACCTGGTCGCGGTAGGCGATCGCGGCGCTCTCGCGAGTCCGGGCATCGGCCAGTGCGGCCTGGGCGGTTGCGACACCGGCCTGCGCCGAGGTCACCGCGGCCTGCGCGCCGGGCAGCTGCGCCTCGGTCTTGCGCAGGTTGAGGAAGGCGTTGGCGAGCGCCGTCGTGGTCCCCTCAAGGGCGTCGTTCAGCTGAACGATCTGCCGGTCGACCTGCTTCTTCTTCGTGGTGACGTCGTCCGCGGCGCGGGCCGCCGGCCCGGTCGGCGCACAGCCGAGCGAGATCGCGACGCCGGCGAGAGCCGCCACGAATGCCGTGGCGCGCCTCCTTGACGCGGGCCGGTTACGTCGTCTCACGGGAAACATAGGCTTCTTTGGTACCACACGCACCACGGATCACACCATGGCATCGGCAGATTGTGATCTGAGTCACAGCTCGATCCCGCGCCGCGTGGTCCGCCACGTCACACCCGCAGGTAGCGCCGCAGCGTGACCCACGAGGTGACCACGGCGAGCAGGAAGACGCCCAGGGCGACCCAGGGCGCCACGGCATACACGTCGGCGACCCCGATGAACGCGGTCCCGATGACGGCATTGCTGAGGTAGTCGCTGACGCCGTACCGCACCGCCGCCCACAACAGCCCCAGCCCGAGGGCCGCACCGACCAGGCTGGCCACCACGGTCTCCAGGACGAACGGCATCCGGATGGTGAAGTTGGTCGCCCCGACCAGGCGCATGATCCCGGTTTCGCGGCGCCGGGAGAACGCCGTCTGCCGGATCGTCGTGGCCATCAGCAGCACCGCGCACAGGCTCATCAGACCGGCCAACGCGATGGTCGCCCACGACGCCACGTTCATGAACCGGAAGAAATTGTCGAAGGTGCGTTTCTGGTCCTGGACCAGCCCGACCCCCGGCATACCGACCATCGAAGAGGACACGACGTCGAACTTCGTCGGGTCGGACAGCTTGACGCGGAAGCTGTCGGCGAACTTCTCCCCGCCCGCCCGGCCGAGCGGCGAGTTCTTGAACTGCTCTTTGAACCTGGCGTATGCCTGTTCGCTCGACTCGTACTCGACGGAGCTGACGTAGGACAGCGAGCGCAGTTGCTTGTCGATCACCGTGCGCTGGGCCTCGGTGGTCGCGGTCTTGCCGCAGTTGGCATACGACGAGCCGTCCACGCAGAGGAAGACGGTGACGTTGACCCGGTCGTACCAGTAGTCCTTCATCGTGTCGACCTGGCGTTGGGCCAGCAGCCCGAGGCCGAGCAGGAACACCGAGATCATCGTGACCAGGACGACCGAGACGGCCATCGAGGCGTTGCGGCGCAGGCTGTTGAACAGCTCGGACAACACGAACCGGACGCGCATGACCTCAGCCCTCGAATTCCACGTCGGCGACCGGGCGGCGGGGCAGTTCGGCCGAGACGTACTCGCCCTGGACCTCGTCGCGCACCAGCACGCCCTCGACGAGTTCGACCACCCGGCGGCGGAACGCGTCGACGATGTCGTTGTCGTGGGTGGCCATGACCACCGTCGTGCCGCCGCGGTTGATCCGATCCAGCAGGCGCACGATCTCGATGCTGGTATCCGGGTCGAGGTTGCCGGTCGGTTCGTCGGCGAGCAGGATCGGCGGCTTGTTGACGACCGCGCGGGCGATGGCGACGCGCTGCTGTTCGCCACCGGAGAGCTGGTGCGGGAGACGTTTCTCCTTGCCGGAGAGCCCGACCAGGTCGAGGGTCTCGGGCACGGTCTGGCGGATCACCGAGCGCGACTTGCCCATCACCTGCAGGGCGAACGCGACGTTCTGCGCGACGGTCTTGTTCGGCAGCAGCCGGAAGTCCTGGAAGACGGTGCCGATCTCCTGGCGCAGCAGCGGGACCCGGCGGTCCGGCAGCTCGGCCAGGTCGCGGCCGGCCACGAGGATCCGCCCTGAGGTGGCCCGGTCCTCGGTGAGGACGAGCCGCAGGAAGGTCGACTTGCCCGACCCGGACTTGCCGACGACGAAGACGAATTCGCCCCGGCCGATCTCCAGGGACACCGAATCCAGGGCCGGTCGCGTGGTCCGCGGGTACGTCTTGGTCACATTCTCGAACAGGATCATGGTGCGCTTCCGAGGCGGCGTCGCCCTGTCAGGGCCGTGGTCCGGTCCAGGGTATGCCGGATACGCGTGAGCCTGGTGTTACGCGTGTGGTTCGGCGCGCCGCGCGTCGAGTCCGTCAGCCCTGCTTGAAGAGCCTGTTTGAACCGGCGCGAAACCGGGCATACCTCCACTAGGGACATCGGACCCGCCGGACGCAACGGGCTTCGGGCCGGTCCCGAAGGAGGAAGGGCAGTGGACGATTCGCTCGTTGAGGCATACCCGCACTCGCACGAGTTCCGGCGACCGCCGAGCGGCGCACCGGGGTGGACGGCGCCGCAGGGCGCCACCCGGCGTCCCGCAAGCGGCGCGGGGCCGCGGGCCCTGTCCGGAACGGTTCACGGCAAGTGGCCGGGCGTGTCGGCGCAGGCCTGGCTGCGCGAGGCCGACCTGGACCGGCGCCCGGCGCTGACCTTCGGGCGGGCCCGCCGGATCGTGGTCGTCACCGCCCATGACGACGACCTGGTCGGGGTCGGGGCGACGCTGGCCCGGGCGGCGCGCACCGATATCCCGGTCCGGCTGATCACGGCGACCGCGACGGGTTCGCACGGCGGCGGTGTCGCGCGCGTGCCCCGGGCGGTCGACCCCTGGGCGCCGGAGCGGCGACGCGCCCGGCTCCAGGCCGTCGCCGAACTCGGTCTCCCCTGGCCCAAGTACCAGTCTCTCGGCATACCGGTCGGACACCTCGCCGAACGCGAACGCAGCCTCGGTCAACGCCTGCGCCAACTCCTGCGGCCCGGGGACCTGGTCCTGACGACCTGGTGGTCGGACGGCAATGCGGATCACGAGGCGACCGGTCGGGCGGTCTGCCAAGCGGCCGCCACCCACGACATCGCGGTCCACGGAGCCGCGGTCTGGCTCTGGCACTGGGCGCGACCGACCAATCCGGTGGTTCCGTGGTCCAAGGTCACGGTCGTGTGGCCCACCGCGCAGGAGCAGGAACTCAAGCAGGCGGCGATGCGCACGCTGCGCGGCGCGCTGGCCGGCCAGGACATGCCAGGGCCCGACGACCGCATTCTCGACCCCGTCCGACGCCGGCGCGCGTTCGCGTTGCCCGAGATGTTCATCGCCGCCGGCACCCGGTAGGCCACCCGG
>JBDIAR010000145.1:0-8615 GCA_039812545.1 Dermatophilaceae bacterium
CCGAGGCCGGGTCGTCCCAGGTGGGGACGTACCCCTGCGTGGCGCCTTCCGGCTCGGCCGGGTCGACGACGGCGGCATCCGGCAGCGTGATCGGCCCAGTCGGCTCGCCACCGTCTCGAGCCGCCACCGGACCGCGGGCGATCGGTGCGGCGTCGGCCAACTGCGCGTCGAGCATCCGCAGGTCCGCGCTCCAGCGAGCCGCCAGTTCCTGCTGGCCACCGGTCAGGGCTCGCAGCAGCGCCCCGAGGACCGAGGTTTCGGCCGCGAGTTGGGCGCGTCGGCGCAGGTGCGGGTCGGGGCGCTGCACGCACGTCATGGCATACGCCTCGAGAACCGAATCGACCGTCTCCGCCGAGCACTGCGCGACCACCGCCGCGAAGTCCTCCGCCGGGTCGGCGACCTTGGCGTCCTCCCAGCCGAGCAGTGCCCGGATCCGGCCACTGGCGCCGTCCTGCTCGTCGGGGAAGAGAGCGAGCAGCTGCGGCCCGCAGACATTGCCGTGCACGGGAAGCGCGACGAAACGCCACAGCGAGACGTCCTCCAGCGCCTCCTCCCAGCGCTGCAACAGCCGGACGGGTACGTGGCCGGTGGCCGCCGCCCGATCCAGTTCGGCGAGTCGGCGCGTCCGATAGGCCTCTGCGTCGTATGCCGGCAGACCGGCCTCCTCGTAGAGCGCCGGGTCGACATTGTGTAGTTGGGCGATGGCGCGGCCGATATCGGCGGCCAGCCCCGGACCGGGCGGCACTTCGGCCAGGTCGAGCAGCCGTCCGGAGATGTGCGCGTAGACCATCGCCCGGCCCTCCGGCACGGTGACGAACCCGCGCGGCACCGGCACCGCGAACGGAACCCGGCGGGACAGCAGTCGCAGCATGGCCGCGGTGGCCTCCAGCCGGGCGCCGGCGGCCTCGGTGCGGGGCGCCCGGATCGTCCAGCGCAGATGCTCGGCGTCCTCGACGAACGCGGTCTCGAACTCGTGCCCCGGACGCGACACCGCCGGCCGGACGCCGACGGGGTTCAGCCCGGGTACGGCGGCACTCGCCAGAGCGGCCAGGAAAAGCGGGGTACGGGTCACGAGTCCACGGTATGCCGTGACCGCGCCGTAATCTGTCAGCGTGTCCTGGTGTCCCGGAATCGATGGTCCTGAAATCCTGCCCGATCTCCCGCTGACCAGCGCGTCACTGGACCGCGCCGCCCACGACCGGCGTGACCCCGACACGCTGACCAGGGCCCTCGCCGATCCGGCGACCCGGATCTTGGAACTCCGCTCCGGGCGCACCTATGTCGAGGTGTCTGCAGCCGGCGTCGTCTCCCTGACCCTGCGGGCGCCGACCCCCTCCACCCCGACCCGAGCGCAGCCGGTCTTCCTCGGCCGCGACGAGGACGGCACGGCATACCTGCTGGACCACAGCCCGCACGACCACACGAACCCCCAACCCGCCCTACCGCCCGAACCCCGGTTCCCCTCCGGAACCCCGCCCACGCAGTCCGCCTGGCTGGGGCTGCGCGGCGCCGGCCAGTGGCTCTCGCCGCGCGAGGCGGCGCTGTTCGCGCAAGGGCTGGCGCTGGCGACCTGGCACGAGACGCACCGCCATTGCCCGCGGTGCGGGGCGTTGACCCGGGTGGAGCAGTGCGGGTGGGTCCGGGTCTGCCCGCGCGACGGCAGCGAACACTACCCGCCGAGCTATCCGAGCATCATCGTCGCGGTCATCGACGATCAGGACCGATTGCTGCTCGGCCGCAGCCCGGCGTGGGACGCGGGGCGGTTCTCCGTACTGGCCGGGTTCGTCGAACCCGGGGAGTCCTTCGAACAGGCCGTGGCCCGCGAGGTCGCCGAGGAAACCGGGATCGAGGTCGGCGAACGGGTCTATGTCGGGAGCCAGCCCTGGCCCTTCCCCGCCTCGCTGATGGTCGGCTACCTCGCCCGGGCGCGCACGACCGACATCGTCCGCGATCCGGTGGAGATCGCCGAGGCGATCTGGGTGACCCGGCAGGACTATCTGGACCGGATCGCCGACGGCCGGCTGCGGACCCCGACGGGCTTCTCGATCGCGCTGCGGCTGATCGAGCACTGGCTCGGCCGACGGGTCAGCGGGCGCTGAGGCTGGCCGCGACCTGGGCCGCCGACGGGTTCGTCGCCGCCGTGCCGTCCGGGAAGAGCACCGTCGGCACCGTCTGGTTGCCGCCGTTGACGGCCATGACGAACTCTGCGGCGGCCGCGTCGTCCTCGATGTCGACCTCGGCATACGGGATGCCGGCGCGTTCGAGCTGACTCTTCAACCGCCGGCAGTACCCGCACCACGTCGTCGTGAACATCGTCACGCTGCCCGCCGCCGGGTTCGGGTATGCCGGGTCGGGGTTCGTCATGGCGTGCTCCTCGTGGATGCGGGGTTCGGTGTGCCGGTTCGAGGGTCATCGTAGGTGGCGCCGGTGTCACCGCCCCCGCCTAAGATCGGCGACGAGAGTGGGCCGGGGATCGACACGAAGGGGGGCAGGTGGGTTCGCAGGCCGGTGAGCGGTGGGCGCAGCCCGCCGAGGCGCTGTTGGACGCCCTGGATCCCGAGCAGCGGGCTGTCGCGGCCCAGCCGGTCGGCCCGATGTGCGTCCTGGCGGGGGCCGGCACCGGCAAGACCCGCGCGATCACCCACCGGATCGCCTACGGGGTCCGGGTCGGGGCGTATCCGCCGTCCGGGGTGCTCGCCGTGACGTTCACCGCGCGCGCGGCCGGCGAGATGCGCACCCGGTTGCGGGACCTCGGTGTCGTCGGCGTCCAGGCCCGGACGTTCCACGCCGCCGCCCTGCGCCAACTCCACTATTTCTGGCCGCAGGCCGTCGGCGGCGCGGCCCCACAGGTGCTCGCCAGCAAGGCCGCGGTCGTCGCCGAGGCGGCTGCCCGCTTGTCGATGTCCTTCGACCGCACCACCTTGCGCGACCTGGCCGCCGAGATCGAATGGGCCAAGGTGTCGCTGCTGACCCCGCAGTCGTATGCCGAGCACGCCCGCCGCCGCGGCCGTGACCCGGCGGGCGTCGACCTGATCGCGATGGCCCGCCTCTATGCGGAGTACGAGCACTGCAAGAGCGATCGGGGGGTCGCCGACTTCGAGGACGTGCTGTTGCTGACGGCGGGGATCTTGCAGGATCGGCCCGAGATCGCCGCCGCGGTCCGCTCGCAATACCGCCATTTCGTCGTCGACGAGTACCAAGACGTCAACTCCTTGCAGCAGCGGCTGCTGGACCTGTGGCTGGGGGAGCGCCGCGAGCTCTGCGTGGTCGGCGACCCGGCTCAGACGATTTACTCGTTCACCGGCGCGACGTCGAAGCACCTGCTGCAGATGCCCACCCGTTACCCCGAGGTGACCACGGTCCGCCTGGTCCGCAACTACCGCTCGACCCCTCAGATCGTGGCCCTGGCCAACACCGTCCTGCGCAGCGCCCGGGTCGGACCGCCGTCGGCGGGACGACGCACGCGGGCGGGACTGCCCCTTGTCAGCCGGTATGCCGAACTCGTCGCCCAGCGCGAGGCGGGACCGGAACCCACGCTGTCGGCATACCCCGATGACGTGGCCGAGGCGGCGGGGGTCGCGGCGGCGGTCGCCGAACGCATCGCCGACGGCGTGCCGGCCGCCCGGATCGCGATCCTGTATCGGGTCAACGCCCAGTCCGAGGCCTTCGAGTCGGCCCTCGCCGCCCGCGACATCCCGTACCTCGTGCGCGGCGGCGAACGCTTCTTCGCCCGCGCCGAGGTGCGCCAGGCGCTCGTGCTGCTGCGCGGCGCGGCCCGATCCGACACCGGTGACAAGGCGCTCGGGGAGACGGTGCGAGACATCCTCGTCGGCGCCGGCTGGTCGCATCGCGCGCCCGCGGCCGGCGGGGCCACCCGCGAACGCTGGGAGTCTCTGACCGCGCTCGCCGTCCTCGCGGACGACCTTGCCGCGGTCGAACCGGCGGCGCGCGTGCCAGAGCTGATCCGCGAGTTGGACGAGCGCGCCGCCGCGCAACACGCACCCACCGTCCAGGGCGTCACCCTCGCGTCCCTGCACGCCGCCAAGGGGCTGGAGTGGGACGTCGTGTTCCTCGTGGGGTGTTCCGACGGACTGCTGCCGATTTCGATGGCCGAGGGGCCGCAGGCGATCGACGAGGAACACCGGCTGTTCTACGTCGGCATCACCCGGGCCCGGGACCGAATCGCGCTGAGCTGGGCGGCCGCTCGCAGTCCGGGCGGCCGGGCCAGCAGGCGGCCGAGTCGGTTCCTCGAACCCGCCGCCGGCGTGCTCGGGTCGAACGCTCTTCCCGACGGGGGTGGCCGCGCCGCGCCGAGCCGCAGCCCGCGGCACGTGGTGCGCACGTGTTCGGGGTGCGGGCGCACCTTGGACACCGCGGCCGAGCGCAAGGTGGGGCGCTGCCCGACCTGCCCGCCGAACTACGACGAGGCCACCTTCGAGCGGCTGCGGCAGTGGCGGGCGGACACGGCCAAGGCGGCGAGCGTCCCGGCATACGTCGTCTTCACCGACGCCACGCTGATCGCCATCGCAGAGTCCGGTGCGACGACCGCCCAGCACCTCGCCGCGATCAGCGGCGTCGGCCCGCGCAAGCTGTCCCTGTATGCCGACGAGGTGCTGGCCGTGCTCGCCGGCTCCTCGGACTGATCGCTGGTGGCGACGGATGTCTTTGGGGGTCAACGTGTTTGGGGATTTCGGCCAGGGCCGGCCGAACCGTTGGGCGCTTGAGTCGGAAAAGACGTCGAAAAAGAATTGGCGGGCCCCCTCGCGCTGACCTAACCTTGAGCCGTTCGCCCGCGAGAGTGCGCGGCGGTCCCGAGGAACGATCACGAACCACGACGAACGAAGGAGGGGAACCTGATGGAGAGCATCACGATGACGACGAAGCGCCCGACGGCTACGCCCTTCGGCGTCCGTACCCGTGTCCGGGGGACGACTGTGTCCGCGTCCGGTGTCGCAGTGCTCGGTTCGGCCCACACGGGTTTCGGCGCCGTGGACTTCGGCACCACGGAGTTCGGTACCACGGGCTACGTGCGTCCGATCGTCACCTCCCGTCCCACCACCTGCGATGTTGCCCGCGCCCTTGGTAGGCCACCGGTCTAGAACTCTCAGACCGGCCCGACCTCAGGCCGCGGAACCCGACATCCGGGATCCGCGGCCTTTTCGTTTGCCCGCCTCCGCTCGACCCGCCCACCCAAGGCCTCCCGTCCGCCACACATCCCGGGGAGAACTCCGATGAACACCACGCTCGCCGATCGAACCCCGACCGACGACCCGACCCAAACTTCCGGATCCCCGCTCGCGCGCGACCCGCGTACCGGCGATCCGGCCCAGGAGGTGACACCCATGCAGCTGACATCGCAAGGCGGCGACCTGCAGCACGGCGATCTGATTGCCGCGGCCTGCGCCGCCGGCGCCGACATCCCGTGCCTCGTCGAGGACCCGGAGTTGTGGTTCGCCGAGAAGCCCGAGGACGTCGAGTTCGCCAAGTCCCTGTGCGGGACCTGCCCGGTCCGGATCGGCTGCCTCACCGGTGCCCTCGAGCGGCACGAGCCCTGGGGCGTCTGGGGCGGTCAGCTCTTCGTGGCCGGCGTCGTCGTCGCCCGCAAACGGCCCCGCGGCCGTCCGCGCAAGGACTCCGTCGCCGCCTGAGGCCAGGGGACGTCGTCCCCGCGTCATCCCGTAGCGCGTCGGCACTCCGACGCGTCCCGATTCCTGCTGCTGGCAGGGGGATTCGTCATGCGACCATTGAAGGAGATTCGTCATGCACAAGCAGTTGTTCGCCCTCGACGGGCGGCAACCCCGGCATGTCAAGGTGCCCGTCACGGGTTACCGACGGGGGTCGCGGCAGATCGCCGCGGACGTCCGCCGGCAGCGGCGCGCCCGCTGACGCGGCGCGCCCGCCCACCGACCGGCATACGGCCTAAGGCATACCGGCAGACCACCGTTCAGGACGGTTCACGACCAGGGCGGGTCTCACCTCACCGGTGGGACCCGCCCTGGCACAATTGCGGCCATGGACGACGAGGTTCGGGCGTGTGCGTCCTGTGGCAGCGCGCCGCAGGGTGACGACGAGCACGCGTTGGCTCGGGCAACGTGGGCCCGATCCGTCGAGCGCGGCCGGATCGTGTGGACCTGCCCGACCTGCCAACGGACGTATGCCCGATCGATCGAGGGCAAACTCGACGCGGCCTGGTGGTGACCTGGTGGTGACGATCTGGACCGCGCCGCCGGTGGTCTAGCCCGCTGACCCGCTAAGCGAGATCGGCGCCGGGGAAGTAGTCGTTGACCAGGGCGCGCGCCGGTACGGTGCCGCCGATCTGGCACATCACCCCGATCCCGCCGGCCCACACCCGGTGGATCAGCAGGTATTCCGGTGGCAGATTGATCTTCGTCCCGACCAGCCCGCCCGGTCGACGCGGATCGGAGAGCTGGGCGAACAGCCCGCGCAGCCACCGGCGGTCGAAGGTGAACGTCGGCTGACGCACCGGGTCGACGAACGGGTCGAGGTAGGCCAGCAGGTCGCCCGCGTCCATCGTGATGGTGCCCTTGACGAACCCCGCCTGACGCAGCCCCGCCAGCAGGGCATCCCGATCGCCGCGCACCGCGGCGGTGATCAGCCGGCCCATGTCGTCGGGCAGACCATCCGGCAGCCGCGCCACCGCGCCGAAGTCGATGATGCCGAGCCGCCCGTCCGGGGTGATCCGGAAGTTGCCCGGATGGGGGTCGGCGTGCAGCAGACCCGCGACCGCGGGCCCGGCCATCAGGAACTCCAGGTAGCGGGCGGCCGCCTCGTCGCGTTCGGCCGGAGTCCCGATCGCGATCACCTCGGACAGCGGCCGACCGTCCTGCCATTCGGTGACCAGGACGTGCTCGGTGGCCGTGACCAGTCGCGGGATCGCGAAATGCGGGCTGTCGGCGAAGGCGGTGGCGAATCGGTCCTGGTAGTCGCCCTCCAGCCGATAGTCGAGTTCCTCGGCCATCCGGGCTTTGAGCTCGTCGGTGAGCGGCTTGACGTCGATGCCCGGGATCACCGACCCGGCCGCCCGGGCGAACAGACCGATCTGGTTGAGGTCGGAGATCAGCGCCTCGCGCACCCCCGGGTACTGGATCTTGACCGCCACGTCCCGCCCGTCATGCCAGGTCGCGCGGTGCACCTGGCCGATCGAGGCGGCCGCCACCGGCTGATCCTGGAAGGCCACGAACCGGGTATGCCAGTGCGCGCCGAGTTCGCGATCCAAGATGCCGTGGACCGTGCGCGCCGGTAGAGCCGGCGCCGAGTCCTGCAGCTTGGTCAGAGTCGAACGGTAGGGACCGGCCAGGTCGTCGGGCAGCACCGCCTCGAAGATCGACATCGCCTGGCCGACCTTCATGGCCCCGCCCTTGAGCTGGCCGAGGACGGTGAAGAGTTGTTCTGCCGTGCGCGCCGACAACTCAGCCGCGACGACCTCCGCCGGACGGCCCCCGACCCGCTTGCCGATGCCCAGGGCCGCCCGTCCGGCCATGCCGAGCGGGAGCGAGGCGAGCTTGGCGCCTCGCACGACGGCCTTGCGCGGCAGATCGGTCACCGAGACATTGTCCCCGACGTTCGGTCAGCTGGCCGCCGCCAGTCCGCCCCCGGGGACGCCCGGTGCGCCCGGCGCCGAGTTTCCCCCGGGCCTGCCGTGTCGCGGACAGCGCGGGTGTACCGGCCAATGGCGGACGACGGTCCGGGGCAGCGGCAGGGCGACCTCGATGCTCACCCCGAGCGGAGGCGGGCGACCGTCGAGGACGGCATGGACCACGGCCACGCTCATCGCCACGGCCAGACGTCCGATCGTCGACTCCGCCTCGACCGTGGGCGGCACGAGGGTACGCGCCGGTTCCAGTTGGGCCAGCAGCGTCGGCCAGGCCGGATCCCGGTCGCTGCGTCGCAGCTCCACACACGTCGGACACGGCATACCGGGACCACCGAGCAGCGGGCCGACGCGGGCCCGGACCCCGTCGATGACCACCGGAAGCGTCGGCACCCCGGCCTCCTGCCAGAACCGCGCGTCCGCCGTGCCGTGTGTCCCGGTGCTCGGCAACACCACGAGACCCGGCCGGGCCGGCCCGGGCGAACCCGAGTCGACGTCGGCGCCCGGCTGGGACAGGGCATCGACGGCATACCCGTCGTGGACGGTGCCGACGCCGTCGTGACGCAGCGCGGCCACGATCGCCGTGGGGATGGTCCCGCGACCGGCCACGCCCACGACGTGCCGGCCGCGGTGCGCGACGAACCGGTTCGCATCGAGGCTGCCGTAGACGTCGGCGAGAAGTTCGGCGTCCTCGGCCGGCCCCGGCCACCAGGCGGGTGGGCCAGCGCTCGCAAGGTCCGGCGTCCCCGGTGCGGCCAGCAGACCGCGTCGGCCCAGTTCGGCCAGCAGGTCGAGCCAGCGCTCGCGGGACACCCCGCGGGACCGCGCAAGATCGGTCAGCCGGGCCGTCGTGACCGAGCCGTCGAGCCGACCGATGAGGTCGATTTCGGCGCGGGACAAGCCGGTGAGGACGACGGCACCCACGTTCGGGTCCACACCGAACTGCACCGAATCGGCGCCCCGGCGCAGGGGACGCAGGTGAGCCTTGACCCGGGGCCGATCG
>JBDIAR010000146.1:0-8501 GCA_039812545.1 Dermatophilaceae bacterium
CGGACGGGCCTGGGCGATCGACACTTTCGCCCGATGGGGCGATTTTGGTGGCCGGACGGGCCTGGGCGATCGACACTTTCGCCCGATGGGGCGATTTTGGAGTGCGGGGCGGGGGCGAGGCGGGGCGGGGGCGGATCGGGCCTTCGTTCGGCGGTGGGTCGGCCAGGTCAGCAGCAGGGAGTGGCCGGGAGGTCGAGGAAGGCGCGGACGGCGGCGAGGGATTCGGGACGAACGGTCCAGTGCACCCACCGGCCGCGCTTGTAGCGGGCGACCAGCCCGGCGTCGTGCAGCTTGTGCATGTGGAACGACAGGGTCGGCTGGCTGATCCCGAGCGCCGCGGGCAAATGGCAGGCGCACGCGGTCCCGCCCTCGGACTGGGCCAGATAGCGCAGCAGCCGGACGCGGGTCGGATCGGCGAGCGCCTTGAACACCCCCGCCAGAGCGTCCGCCTCGCGGGCGGGCAGCAACTCGCAGTCCGCTCCCGGGCAGCAGACGTCGACGTCGATAGCCGCTGCTGTGCCCGGTGTCGCCATGGCGCACACCGTACCCGCCCGTATCAACGAACGTCCATACGCGCATCGACGCGCCAGATCAGGTATGCCGGGACGCACGGGCCCGGAAGCGCTGGCAGACTCACCGGGGTGAGCCTCACGCCGGAACAGACCGAACGGGTCGTCGCCATCGCACGTGACCTCGCCCGCGAGGGCCGAACTGCGGAGCTCGCCGAGTTCCTCGACCACGGTGTCCCGGTCGAGGCGGAGGACGGCGACGGCAACACGCTGCTCATGCTCGCGGCATACCACGACCGGATCGACACGGTCACCATGCTCCTGACCCGCGGCGCCGATCCGAACCGGCTCAACACCCGCAGCCAGTCGATCATCGCCGGCGCGCTGTTCAAGGGCGCCGACGAGGTCGTGCGCGCACTCGTGGCGGCCGGCGCCGACCTCGACGCGGGGACGCCCTCGGCTCGCGAGGCTGCCGGTCTGTTCGGCCGCAATCACCTGCTGCGCTGAAACCCCCGCGCAGAACCGCTACTGCGGACCGGTGTCGTCCTTCGCCCCGGCCTTCAGCGCGTCGATCGCGGCCCGAACCCCCGCCCCGTAGGCCGGGTCGGCCTGAGTGCAGTTGTGAATGTGCCGCTCCACGGTCGCCGGTGACGCGCCGTCGATCGCCCGAGCCGTGTTGTCGAAAAGCGCCTGCCGTTGCTGCGGATTCATCAGCCGGAACAGATCGCCCGGCTGCTCGAAGTAGTTGTCGTCGTCGGCTCGGAAGTCGAACCGATCCGCGACATCGCCAACTGCGAGCGCAGGTTCCCGGTATGCCGGTTGCTCCTGCCAGCGCCCGTAGCTGTTGGGCTCGATCCCGGGGGTCGGCTCGCTGTGCAACCGCATCGCGCCGTCGCGGTGGTAGCTGTTCGGCCGGGCCACGCCCTGCGGCGCGTTGACCGGGATCTGGTGGTGGTTGACGCCGAGCCGGTACCGCTGGGCGTCGCCGTACGAGAAGAGCCGGCCCTGCAGCATACGGTCCGGACTGACGGAGATCCCGGGGACGAGATGGGCCGGGTTGAACGCGGCCTGCTCGACCTCGGCGTGATAGTTCTCCGGGTTGCGGTTGAGTTCGAACTCGCCCACCTCGATCAGCGGATAGTCCTTCTTGCTCCACACCTTCGTCAAGTCGAACGGGTGGAACCGGTAGGTCGCCGCGTCGGCCTCCGGCATGATCTGGACGTACATCGTCCACTTCGGGAAGTCCCCGCGTTCGATCGCCTCGAACAGATCGCGCTGGTGCGATTCGCGATCCCCGCCGATGAGCTCGGCGGCCTGCGCGTCGGTGAGGTTCTCGATGCCCTGCTGGGTGCGCAGGTGAAACTTGACCCACACCCGCGTGCCGTCCGCGTTGACGAACGAGTAGGTGTGCGAACCGAATCCGTGCATGTGCCGGTACGACTTCGGTATGCCGCGGTCCGACATCACGATCGTCACCTGGTGGAGCGCCTCGGGCAGGTTGGTCCAGAAGTCCCAGTTGTTCTCGGGATCGCGCAGATTCGTCTTCGGATCGCGCTTGACCGCGTGGTTGAGGTCGGGGAACTTCAACGGGTCGCGGAAGAAGAACACCGGCGTGTTGTTGCCGACGAGGTCCCAATTGCCCTCGTCCGTATAGAACTTCATGGCGAAGCCGCGGATGTCGCGCTCCGCGTCGGCGGCGCCCCGCTCCCCCGCGACCGTCGAGAAGCGCAGGAACATCGGCGTCTGCTTGCCGACCTCGGCGAAGATGGAAGCCCGCGTGTACCGCGTGATGTCGTGGGTCACCGTGAAGGTGCCGTATGCCGCGGAACCCTTGGCGTGCATCCGGCGCTCGGGGATCACCTCGCGGTCGAAGTGCGCCAGCTTCTCCAGGAACCACAGATCCTGCAAGAGCATCGGCCCACGCGGACCGGCGGTGAGCGAGTTCTGGTTCTCGGCGACGGGTGCGCCGGCGACCGTGGTCAGCGGCTCGGTGTTACCGGGGGTCTTCGCGTTCTCAGACATCGTCGGCTCCTCACGCGGATGGGCCCTGCTCGAACGCCCAGTCTAAGGCGCCCGGCTGTACCCCGACATCCTCACGGCAACGGGCCCACCGCACCCCTGATACGTTCGGCTGCGTGTCCAGCGTCGAACCGTCGTGGTGGCCGCTGTTCGCGGCGGCGCTCGCGGCGTGTCTGGGTGCAGTCCTGCAGCGGTCCACCGGTATGGGTTTCGCGCTCGTCACGGCACCTTTCCTGGTGCTGGCCCTCGGCCCGGTCGACGGGATCATCGTCACCAATGCGGGTTCGGTCCTGACCTCCTCACTGACGGCCTACCAGCTGAGGCGGGACCTCGATAGTGACCGATTGCGCTGGCTCCTGCCGGCGGGCCTGATCGGGTGCGTACCCGGCGCCCTGGTCGTGCGGTTGCTGCCCGCGGCCTGGATCGGCCTGATCGTCGGGGTGATCGTGCTGATCGCTCTGCTGGTGTCCCTGATGGCACCTGCCGGCCGGCTGCCCGATGGCGGGCGAACCCGGGCCGCAACGGGATTGATCTCCGGTTTCATGAATGCTTCTGCGGGAGTTGGCGGTCCGGCCCTTGCCGCGTATGCCAGGAGTACCGCCTGGGCCCGACCGAAATTCGCCGGCACCGTGGCGGTGATCTTCGCCGCCCAGGGGCTGGCGTCGATCCTGTTCAAGGCGCACCTGCCCCGGTTCCCCGCATTGGGGTGGCCGCTGCTGCTCGCGGCGATCGTCGTGGGTCTTGCGCTGGGCGAGAAGCTGCACGACCGCCTCAACGACAAGGCGGCGATGCACCTGGTGATGGGGCTCGCCCTGCTCGGCACGACGGCGGCCCTCGTCAAGGCCGTGATCGCGCTACTCGCCGGCTGACCAGCCCGGAGCGCCCGCCGAACCAGCCGATCCCGCCGCGACACGGTCCTCCACCTCGCGAAGGATGTCGAGGAAGCGCCGGTCGGACAAGTACCCCGTGTGCGTCCGAATCGGCGGCGGCGGTTGGGCGAATACGTGCACGCTCGTCGACGGATCGGTCAACACGAGATCCACGGCGGGGATGCCGACGACGCCGCCGACGTAATCGGTCGGGTAGACGACGTTGACCCACCCCAGGGACGCCAGCGAATGCGACGGTGCGGCAATGTCTTTGATCCGACGTCGGCTCCAGTATGCCGGGAACACCTCGCCATACAGCTTGCGCAACGGCGAACCGAAGGTCACGAGCGCGAACTCAGGCGCGACGGGACCCCGTAGCCGGCTCTGCAGGGCCGCGGCGCCGGCGATGACCGACCCCTGGGAGTGACCCGCCACGACGACCTGACCACCGTTGGCGCGCAACCACCAGACCCGCCGCAGCAGCTCGGGGACGGCACGTTCGGCATAACAGGGTGGCGCGAACGGGTGGAACGCTCTCGGCCAGAACGTCCCGACGTCCCACAGCGCACCGATCACCTTGCGGCTGTTGAGTTTTCGCCACGACAAGGCGATGAAGGCCAAGAGCGCCGGCGGGATGAGCAGGGTCAGCCGGGTGGCCGCGTCGACACCCGCGCCCTCGACGGTGGAGTTCAGGACCCACACCCGCCACCAGAAGTAGAGCGCGATGAGGACTGCCACGAAAGCCATCGCGTTCGCCATCGAGGACACGTATCGCGCCGACCCGGCCAGGTAGTTCCAGCGGGCCACCGACTTCAGCCAGGTCTGGTCCTCGTCCCGTTCGAGACGCTGGGCAGCCGTGGCGACCCGTCGGGTCCGACTACGCCGACGGGCCGGGAAACGTTGGGGCATCGCCGAATACAGCCACTGCGCGATGGGCCCACCTGTTGCGCGCAGGTCTTGCGTGAAGGTGGTCGCCTCCGTGCCGTACCCGTCTCGCACGTGCTCGTATGCCGTCCGCAGCCGCCGCCCGTACCCGGCCCGCCACCAGGCGTAGCCGAAGACGGCCAACCACGCCAGGACCATGATCAGCCCGGTCCACAGCATGTACGACAGTACGGCCGGGACGATCAGCGGCAGGTGGATGACCGTGCTGCCGTCGTTCGGCTCGATCAGCTTCGACCCGATCACATACGAGACTCTCCCCCGGTCCGCGAGCCACTGGGCGACATAGGTCAGCAGGGCGAGCAGAACCACTTGCGCGACGACCACGCCGAGCACAGCGAAGGTGGACGGCGCCACCCGGCCGATCCGCTCGTCCCGGGACGTACCCCGTGAGCGCACCAGACGCCCGACGTGGCCTGGGAATTGCCAGGCCCCGCGCAACGCCGCGGGCGTGTCGACGACCCAGAGCGGCACGATCAGGACCACGACGACCAGCCAGGTCGCGTTGACGGCGTCACGGATGCCGGGTGCCTGTCCGGCGTAGACCGCCGACGGCTCGGTGGTCGCGACGGCGGCGCCGATCTCGACGAGGAGGGCCAGGATCGCCGCGGCGAGAACGAACATCGAGGGCCGCTGGTCGCGCAGGTCGACCGACGCCACCGCGACGGCGCCGAGCGCGGCAACGCCGGCCAGCACCAGACCGATCGCGCTCAGCCCCGCCGGTCCGCGGACCTGGAACGCCTCCTCGATCGCGCGAAGGCAGAACCCGAGCAGCAGGGCGGTGGTCGCGGACGCGATCGCCAGATGGAGGCGATCGAGGCGGGCGTGCGCGTCGCCACCCTTCCAGAACTCGGGGTCGGCAAGACCGTCCGGCAGATGCGCCGCCGAGGCGTGGGCCCGCGCTGAGTCTCGGGTGGAGTTGCCGTTGCGCCGGGCCAGCTCGGGTGGCGGCACATCCTCGTACCGGCTGCGGGTTCGCCAGGACAACACGGCGAAGAACGCGATGACGGCGACGAGGAGCGTTGCCCCGGCGGCCAATCGGTGTGCCGGATTCGCCGGGAGATCCCCGAATGTCAGCGGGGTCAGCCACCAACTGCTCGACGCACAGCCCCGTTGAGCGCCGCATTGGTATGCCAGAACGTCCAGTCCCAGCAACCCCAAGGTGCTGATCGCGCTCACCGTCAACGCCAGTGCGGCCCAGCGGGCGGCCGCCAGGCGGATGAGGGCGACCGGGCGATGCCCACCCCGGGACGGCGGCGGCGACGCCCAGCCGGCCAGGTTCGCGAACAGACACGGCAGCAAGAAGATCCACAGCGCCCGGGTTCGGCTGCGCGAGGTGAGAGCACCCCAGGAGTACGCCTCCACGTGCCGCTCCGCTTGACCGGCCACGGCCTCGTCGACCGGCCGGTAGAACCCCGCCGCCGCATCGCCGGCAACCCGGCGGGAGCGCGCCCCGTCGAGCATCGACTCCGGCGTCGCGCCGCCCACGCCGTGAACCCGGATCTGGGTCACGCCAGCGGCGTCCCCGAGGTCGATCGCCTCGCGGATCGACTCGTCGAACTCAGCCGGCATACGAGGCTCGCACGGCATACCAGACCTCACACGGCATACGGGACAGTGTGACGCCAGTCACACCTTGACGCCATGAGGAGTCCGCAACGGCGGCGCTGATACCGCGGGCGGTACGAAGCGCGCTCAGACCGAGCGGGCCCAGTCCACGACGACGTCGGGCGCGAGGTCCTCGAACAGGTCGGAGCGTTCGATGGACTGGTCCATCTCCAACGCGGGGAAGGTGTGCGCCGGGAAGCTGACCGGCCGGGCGGGTATGCCGGCGACCGTGGTGTGCGCGGGTACGTCGTCCAGGACGACCGAACCGGCACCGATCTTGGCGCCCTCGCCGACGACGATATTGCCGAGTACCTTGGCGCCGGCGCCGATCATCACGCCGCGGCGGATCTTGGGGTGCCGGTCGCCACCCTCCTTGCCGGTGCCGCCGAGGGTGACCTCGTGCAGCATCGAGAAGTCGTCCTCGATGACCGCGGTCTCACCGATGACCACGCTGGTGGCGTGGTCGAAGAGCATCCCCTTGCCGATCCGGGCGCCGGGATGGATGTCGACGGCGAAGACCTCGGAGGTGCGGCTCTGCAGGTAGTGCGCCAGCGGCTTGCGCCCGTGCACCCAGAAGTAGTGGCCGATCCGGTAGGCCTGAACCGCGTGAAAACCCTTGAAGTAGAGCAGCGGCTGGGAGTACCCCCGGCAGGCCGGGTCGCGGGTGACGACGGCCTGCAGGTCGGCGAGGACGGCCTCGCCGATCGTGGGGTCGTTCCACAGCGCCTCGGTGATCAGGTCGCGAAGCGCCAGACCGGTCAGGGCCGGGCTGCCGAGCTTGTCGGCGAGCAGGAAGCTCAGCGCGTCCTGCAGCCCGTTGTGACGCAGGATGCCGTTGTGCAAGAAACCGGCGAGGGCCGGTTCGTCCGCCGCGTCGCGGGTCGCCTCGGCCCGGATCTGGGACCAGATCTGGTCGTCGGGGACGGCGTGCATGTCGGTGCTCCTCGCAGCGGGCTGGGCGGCTACATCATGGCAGTCAACAACTTGGCGTAGCCATAACTTCCCGTAATGGCCTCCCCGAGGCTACCCCCGGGGTAGGTCGCTCACAAAGCGGAGCCTCGCCAGCCCAGGGTGGGCACGACGGCCCGGGCGGCGTCGACGTCGGCGGCGTCGACGTCGGCGAGCAGCAGGCCGGGTTCGGTGGCCAGCCGGGCCCGGACCGTGCCGAGTGGATCGACGAGTACCGAACGACCGATTCCCAACGGGGCCTTGCCGATCGGCGGCTGCCAGGCCTGGCCGGCGGCGAGTAGCCAGGCCTGCGCATCGGTCGCGCGGGCCCGGGTGAGCAAGTCCCACTGTTCGGCCTTGCCCGGCCCGTCCCCCCAGGAGGCGGGCAGGCAGACCAACTGGGCACCATGCATACCGAGGTCGACGAACTGCTCGGCGAACCGCACGTCGTAACACGTCGCCAGCCCGATCCGTAGGCCCGCCAGGTCGAAGGTGACGAGGGCGTCGCCCGGTGCGACGGTGTCGGATTCGCGGGAGCCGAAGGCGTCGAACAGGTGGATCTTGCGGTAGGCCGCTTCAATCGGACCGTCGTCGCCCTCGCCGGTCACGAGGAGGGTGTTGTAGGTGCGGCCGTCGGGGGCGGGTTCGAACATCCCGACGATCGCGACGACTCCGGCCCGTCGGGCGGCGGCGCGCACCCGGGTGGCGAACGGTCCGTCGAGGGGTTCGGCGGCGGAGCGGATCGGGGCCGCGAAGCTGTGCATCGAGGCCTCGGGGGCGACCACGAGGCGCGCTCCGGCCGCGCCGGCGGCGGCGATGGCGTCCTCGACGAGGGCGAGATTGGCCGCGACGTCCGTGGTGGATCGAAGTTGGGCGGCGGCTACTCGCATGGGATGAGTATGCCGGTGCTGCTCAGGCGTGGCCGAGCGTGCCGAGGCGGTCGGGGCGGCCGAGCCGGTCGGGGCGGCCGAGGCGGTCGGGGCGGCCGAGCCGGAACTCGGCGAGGCGACGCCAGGAACCCGGGAGGTCGCCACCGGCATACAGGGCGACTCGGTCCACCCGCTGACGGATCGGGAGCGCGGCTTTGACGGCGGCCTCGGCGGGGGTGAGCGCCGCGCGACCTCCGGTGTCGCCGATGGTGACGTGTGGGATGACGTCGGCGAATTGGCCGCCATAGGGCGGGAATTGGGGCCAGGCGGCGTGAACGGCGGCGGTCAGGGCGACGAAGGTGGCGGCGGGTTCGGGGGCCAGGTAGAGGACGTCGTCGCCGAACCAGCACGGTTCGGTCAGCACGGACTCGAAGGGGGCGCGCTCGGCGAAGATCGCGGCGAGTCGGGCGTGGTCGGCGTTCGTCAGGTCCGCGGGGTCGGCGAAGGGGTACAGAACGCTGGCGTGCGCCGGGACGCCGAGGATGCGGCCGTGGTCGAGCGTCGCGCGCCAGTGGTCGAGGACCGGGTCGGCCGCGGGGAACTCGACGAGCAGGGCTGATTCCATGGCGCCAGTGTCCAGGTGGTTCCTCGACGGAGCGACGTGATTTCGCGGTACCGAGGGGCTGTCGGGGGCGGTGTCGGTGGGCCGTGATAGGAATTGACT
Source organism: Dermatophilaceae bacterium (assembly GCA_039812545.1). Lineage (GTDB taxonomy): Bacteria > Actinomycetota > Actinomycetes > Actinomycetales > Dermatophilaceae > JBDIAR01. Next base: position 8,489 of record JBDIAR010000146.1, read on the forward strand.
AGGGCTCTCTGTC
>JBDIAR010000147.1:0-8473 GCA_039812545.1 Dermatophilaceae bacterium
CAAAATCGCCCGATCGGGCGAAATCGACGCCTCCGATCGGGTTTCGGACCCGGAAATCGCCCGATCGGGCGAAATTGTCAGCCCCCAGCCGCCACGGTCACGGATGGCCGGGGATCGCGGTCCGCCCGCTCCCGGTCGGGCCCCGCTCTACAAAATCGCCCGATCGGGCGAAATCGACGCCTCCGGCCGGGTTTCGGACCCGGAAATCGCCCGATCGGGCGAAATTGTCGTCAGCCCCCCACCGCCCCCTGCGACGCGAACTGGGTCGTATACAGCTCCCGGTACAGCCCGGGCCGATCCACCAACTCCTCGTGCCGGCCGCGCTGCACGATCCGACCGTCGGCGATCACCAGGATCAGGTCGGCCCCCCGGATCGTGGACAGCCGGTGAGCGATCACCAGCGCGGTCCGCCCGGCCAGCGCCGAGTCCAGCGCCCGCTGAACCGCGGCCTCGGATTCGGAGTCCAGGTGCGCGGTCGCCTCGTCCAGCACGATCACCTCGGGCGCCTTGAGCAGCAGCCGAGCGATGGCGATCCGCTGCTTCTCCCCGCCGGACAGCCGATGCCCGCGGTCGCCGACCACGGTGTCCAGGCCCTGCGGCAGCGAGTCGATCAGGTGTTGGATCTGCGCCGCCCGACAGGCCGCTTCGATCTCGGCCAGGGTCGCGTCCGGCCGCGCATAACGCAGGTTCGCCGCCAGCGTGTCGTGGAACAGGTGCGCCTCTTGGGTCACCACGCCCACCCGATCGGAGATCGACTCCAGCGTCGCGTCCCGCAGGTTCACCCCGCCGAGCGAGACCACCCCGGAGGTCGGGTCGTACAGTCGCGGCACCAGAGCCGTGATCGTCGACTTGCCGGCCCCGCTCGGCCCCACCAGCGCCACCAGCATCCCGGGCGACGCCTCGAAACTGATCGAGTGCAGCACCTGCCCGCCCCGGCGCCGGTCCGACACCATGACGCCCTCGAGGCTGGCCAGGGACACCTCCTCGACCCCGGGGTAGGTGAACGACACGTCGTCGAACCGCACGCTGGTCGGCCCCGGCGGCAGCGCCCGAGCCGTCGGCGACTGCGCCACCAACGGCTCGAGGTCGATCACCTCGAAGACCCGCTCGAACGACACCAGCGCCGTCATCACGTCGACCCGCACATTGGACAGCGACGTCAACGGCCCGTACAGCCGGGCCAGCAGCGCCGCGAGCGCGAGCATCGTCCCGACGGTCAGCGTCCCGTCGATGGCCATCAGCCCCCCGAACCCGTACACCATCGCGGTCGCCACCGCCGCGATCAGGGTGAGGATCGACATGAACGCCACCCGGTTCAACGCGATCTTGACCCCGGTCTCGGCGACGCGACGGGCGCGTTCGGCATACTCGCGTTCCTCGACGACCGGGTTCCCGAACAGCTTGACGAGCAGCGCCCCCGCGACGTTGAACCGTTCGGTCATCCGCGAGCCGAGGTCGGCGTTGAGGGTCATCTGCCGCGCCGCCAGCCCGGCCAGGCGCCGCCCCATCAGCCGCGCCGGCAGCAGGAAGAACGGCACCAGCACCAGCGCCGCCAGCGTGATCTGCCAGGACAACGAGAACATCGCCGCCAAAATCAGCACGAGCGAGACGATATTGCTGACGACCGAACTCATCACCGAGGTGAAGGCCTGTTGCGCGCCGATGACGTCGGAGTTGAGTCGGCTGACCAGGGCGCCGGTCTGAGTATGCGTGAAGAAGGCGATGGGTTGTCGCAGCACGTGCCCGAATACCTGGGTTCTCAGGTTCAGGATCAACCCCTCACCGATGGTCGCGGAGAACCACCGCATGATCACCGTGAGCACCGTGTCGAGGACCGCGAGCGCCCCGACCAGCAGCGCGAGCCGGATGACCAGACCGGAGTCCTTGGGGACCACCCCGTCGTCGATGATCCGCTTGAGCAGCAGCGGGACGACGACCACGAGCGAGGCCTCGATCAGCACGAGCACCAGGAAGCCGGTGATCTTCCCCGAGAACGGCCGGGCGTATGCCATGACGCGCCGGGCCAGCCCCGGCGGCAGGTCGTGGTCGCGGACCGAGGAGTCCTTCATCATCGAGCGGATCGGGCTGCCCGGACCCATCCCCATCCCGCCGAAGCCGCCCATACTCACGGGCCAACGATACGGGCCGACGAGACCGACTCGCGCCGGAGCCGCCGACTCAAGCCGGCGCCGCCGACTCAGAAGTCGCAGCCGCCCAGGTCGCAGCCGTCGCAGCCGTCGCCGATGTCGAACAGATCACCCGCATTGGACAGGAAGTCGCCCATCCCGTTCGCGACCCCCTCCAGTCCGCCGGTCACCGCCTCGACGAACGCCCCGGCGTCCAGCCCGCTCAACGCGTCCAGCCCGTCGAGCAGGCTCCCCGTGCCGTCGAACGCGTCGACGAGCAGCGCGGCGTCCCAGGCGACATCGCCGAGCGCGTCGAGCAGGTACAGCCCGTCGAACCAGGTCAGGTCGAAGTACGCATCGGCGACCCCGGCCAGATGCGCCTTGGCCGCGACCTCCCCGAAGAGCTTCGCCCACCGGTCGGCCACCCCGAAGATCAGCGCATACGGCAGGTACCGGCTGAAGATGTCGGCGGCCTCCTCGAACCTGATCTGATCGGCTTCCGCTTTGGTCAGGTATTCCTTGAACCCGAGGGTTTGGATCCGGGCCGCCGTCCCGTATGCCGTGCGCGGGGTTCGCCCGCGCCCGCCCCACAGCAGCAGCCCGGCGCTGAGCAGCAGACCGGCCGGCACGGCCATCGGCCACCAGCCGTACTTCGCGCGCATCGAGGCGCTCGCGGCGACCGCCACGGCCACGACGATGCCGAGCAGCGCCAACGGCCAGCCCAGGCAGCCGAGGCGACGGTTCCGGTCGAGGGGGTGTTTGGCATACCAGCCGCGGTCGACGACCTCGCGGTACAGGTCGACCTGGGCCTGACGCATCGTCATCCCGAAATCGGTCTTGAGCTGGGACAGCCGCACGCTCGGGCCGGCGGCGAACAGCGCGGTGAGCAGCTTGCGCTCGAAGTCGAGGAGTTCCGGGCCGGGGGCCTTGTCGGAGCGGACGAGTTCCCAGTCGCCGGCGTGCGGCTTCTTCTCACTCTTCTTCTTCGGCCCGCCGGCCGGGGTGTCAGACCCGGTCGCGCCGTCGGCCGCATCGCTCCCGTCGGGAAGGGCCACGATCGTGTAGTACCCGCGAACCGCGAGGTCGATGAGCGTGGAGGAGACGTCGACGACGTCGGCGCGACCGTCCAGCACCGTCCCGCACAGGCCGGGGGTCAGTCCGTCGGGTGGACTGAAGCGGACGGCGACGGTGCCGGCATACTCCCCGGAGGCCGAGCGGATCCGGGCGGTGTCGTGCGGCATACCGGGCAGCGGGACCTCGCCGGGGGTCACCTTGGTGAAGATCTCGTCGCTGCGCCGACGCCGGAACCAGATGACGATGGGCACGAAGACGAGCAGCGGCAGCAGCCCCAGGATCACGTATTCGGCGGCAAGCGGCATGACAGTCATCCCCCGTACGGTCCGGCAGCAGGCAGCCCCACCCTACCCGCCGTCCCCATGCGGATCTGCACCGTCGGGCGTGGGGCGGACGACTGCGGTCGGGCGGGAGCGGGCGCTAATTTGGGCGCATGACCCGTCCCCACCTCGCCGCCGTCGTCGAGGATGCCTGGCACGTCCAACTCGACCGGCTGTTGCGCCGCCGCGACTGGAGCAACCGGATCATCGCGCACACCGGGTACGGGTCGCCGGAGTTCGTGCGGGTGTTCTGCCGGGTCCTGCTCGGCCCGCCCAGCGTTCCCTTGGACGCGGAGGAGCCGTTCGACCCGACCTATGGCGGTATGCGATCCCCCTTCCGTCGGCGTCGGGGCTGGCGATCCTTCCTCACGGTCCCGGGTCTGCACGTTCCGCTGACGATCACCGTCGGCGGGCGGGAGTTCCACGGCCGGTCCGATCGCAGCGGCCACGTCGACGTGACCTTCCGGGATCACGGACTGACGCCGGGCTGGCATGACGTGACGATCACCTGCGAGCAGGCCGAACCCACGGCCGCGCAGGTCTTCATCGTCGATCCCGAGGTGCGCCACGGCCTGATCAGCGACATCGACGACACGGTGATCTCCACGTCGCTGCCGCGTATCCTCATCGCCGCGTGGAACACGTTCGTGCTCAACGAGGGTGCGCGCAAGGTCGTGGAGGGGATGGCACCGCTTTACCGTGACGTGCTGGCGGCCCATCCCGGGGCCCCGGTCTTCTACGTCTCGACCGGCGCCTGGAACACCGCACCGACCCTGACGAGATTCCTTGCCGCACATGGCTATCCGGCCGGGCCGCTGTTGCTGACGGACTGGGGCCCGACGAACACCGGCTGGTTCCGCAGCGGTCAGGAGCACAAGAGGCGTTCGCTGCACCGACTGGCCCGGGACTTCCCGCAGATCCAGTGGTTGCTGGTCGGCGACGACGGGCAGCACGACGTCGCGATCTACTCCGAGTTCGCCGAGGCGCGCCCCGAACTCGTCGACGCGATCCTCATCCGTCAGTTGAGCGCGGCCGAACAGGTTCTCTCGCATGGTTTTCCGGTGTCCACCGAGGAACTCACCGGCGGGCGTCGCGCGCCGCGAGAGGTCCAGATGTTCTCCGCCCCGGACGGCTACGGCCTGATGAGATTGCTGCGCAACGCCGGCAAGCTGGAGTTGCCGACCGTTCCCCAACCGGCGAACGACTGAGGTTTGGTATGCCGGAGCTGCCCGAGGTGCAGGCCCTCGTCGACTTCCTCGACACGAGGGTGACCGGTCAGGCGATCGCCGGGATCGAACTCGGGTCGATCTCGGTGCTGAAGACCTTCGACCCGCCGCCGCAGGCCCTGCTCGGCGGCATCGTCGACGGCGTACACCGCCACGGCAAGTTCCTCGACGTCGACGTGGACGGCATACATCTGGTGTTCCACCTGGCGCGGGCCGGCTGGTTGCGCTGGTACGACGCGGTGCCGGCGACCACCGTCAAGCCCGGCAAGTCGCCGATCGCGTTGCGGGTCAGGCTCTCCGACGGGTCGGGCTTCGACCTGACGGAGGCGGGGACGAAGAAGTCGCTCGCGGCATACCTGGTCACCCGCGTCGAGGACGTGCCCGGGGTGGCCCGGCTCGGACCGGACCCGCTGGCGCCGGAGTTCACCCTGGACGCCTTTGCCGCGCTGCTGGCCGGGCGGCGGATGCAGATCAAAGGAGTGTTGCGCGACCAGGAGATCCTCGCCGGGGTCGGCAACGCGTACAGCGACGAGGTGTTGCACGTCGCGCGGTTGTCGCCGTTCGCGATCGCGGGCAACCTCAAGGACGCCGACGTCGAGCGCCTTTATGCCGCACTGCAATCGACGTTGCGCGGGGCCGTGGTGGCGGCCTCGGGCAAGCCGGCGGCCGAACTCAAGGACGCCAAGCGGGCGGGGATGCGGGTGCACGGTCGGACCGGTCAGGTCTGTCCGGAGTGCGGCGACGTGGTGCGCGAGGTGTCCTTCGCGGACACCTCGCTGCAGTACTGCGCGACCTGTCAGACCGGGGGCAAGCCGCTGGCGGACCGGCGAATGTCGCGGTTGCTGAAGTAGCCGGGCGCGTTTTCCCGCGGTCGTACACTGCCCGGGTGAGGATTCTTTCGATCCAGTCCCATGTGGCATACGGGTATGCCGGCAACTCGGCGGCGGTCTTCCCGCTGCAGCGGCTCGGGCATACGGTCTTTCCCGTTCTGACGGTGACCTTCTCCAACCACACCGGGTACGGCGCGACCCGTGGGCCGCTGGTGGCGCCGACCGATGTCGCCGAGGTGCTGGCCGGCGTGGAGGACCGCGGGGCGTTCCCGACGATCGACGCGGTGCTGACCGGGTACCAGGGCGCCGAGACGATGGGTGCGGTCATCCTGAACGCCGTGGCACGGGTCAAGGCGGCGAACCCGTCCGCCGTCTATTGCTGCGACCCGGTGATGGGCGACGTGGGGCGGGGCTTCTTCGTCCGCGAGGGCATCCCGGAGTACCTGCGCGATTCCGTTGTGCCGCAGGCGGATATCCTCACGCCGAACCAGTTCGAGCTCGAGTTCCTCGTCGGGCGAACCCTGTCCACGACCGAGGACGTGCTGGCCGCCTGTGACGAGTTGCGCGCCAAGGGCCCTCGCGTCGTGCTGGTGACGAGCACCTTGACGTCCGACACGCCGGCCGAGTCGATCCAGATGCTGTGCGTGGCCGAGGACGGGGCCTGGATCGTGACCACCCCGATGCTCGACATGGCGGTGCGCGGCGGCGGAGACGTGACGGCTGCGGTCTTCCTCGCGCACTATCTCACCGACGGGCCGCGGGTCGCGCTGTCGCGCACCGCCGCGACGATGTACGGCATTCTGCACGCCACCCACTCCCAGGGTGCGATCGAGATGCTCGTCGTGGACGAGCAGGAGGCGATCGCCCATCCGGATGAGCGGTTCGACGTCGTCACCCTGCGATGAGTGGGCGGCCGCGCGCTCGCACGGCCGTTCTGGTGCTCTGCGGTGCCGTCCTCGCAGGGGTGGGCGCCGGCATACTCGGGCACACCGTCGGGCTGCCGGCGACACTCCCGCCGCCGACGACACCCACGGCCGGGTCGACGCCACCGGCCTCGACGACTGCGACAGGTGACGCTGCGGATCCGATCGCGGCCTGGCGGATCGCGCCGGGAGCGTTGGGCCCGTTGCGGATCGGCGGTTCGGTCGCGCAGGCGCAGCGGAACGGCTGGCTCGTCGCCGGAGCCGACGGCTGTGGGCGGAACCTCAAGGTCGCGCCCGCCATCGAGGCCGCGCTCGGCCGGGACGGGCTCGCCCTCGAATGGCGCTACTTCAGCAGTGCCGACAAGATCGACGCGCTCCTGGTCAAGAGCCCGAAGCCGGCCACCACGACCGGTGTGCGCGTGGGCAGTACGGTCGCCGAGGTGCTCGCGGCATACGGAACCGCTGAGTACGTCAACGATTTCGGCGAGTTGCACGATCAGACGGTGCTGCTCGTGTGGGACGCGCCGTATGCCCTGGCCTTCCACGTCGCGGGTTCGGCGGCCACCGAGAAGGTCGCGGCGATCGAGACGCTGTACGGGACGAGCCGCGACCAGCTGCAGACGGTGCCCTGGTCCTGCTGAGCCCGGTGCAGGTGGTGGCGTTCTCCGACACGATGCCGTTGTATGCCTAAATCTCGGGTTCTCGCTAGAGAGTGCCATACAGTCCGATCGTGGACCCGATACGCAATCCCTATGCGCCCGGCGCCGGGCAGCGACCGCCGGAGCTGGCCGGACGTGACGAGCAGCTGCGCGCCTTCGACGTGGTGCTGGAGCGCGTCGTGCGGGGGCGGCCGGAGCGGTCCATCATCCTCACCGGGCTGCGGGGCGTCGGGAAGACGGTGCTGCTCAATGCGCTCCGCTCGGCTGCCGTCCGGTCGCGTTGGGGGACGGGCAAGTTGGAGGCGCGGCCCGACCAGGCGTTGCGCCGTCCGTTGGCCGCCGCGTTGCACATGGCGGTGCGCGAACTCGGTCACCCCCAAGGGGATTCGCTCGACCAGGTGCTAGGGGTCGTCAAGGCGTTCGCCCAACGCGACCAACCGGCCGGAACCAAGTTGCGCGATCGGTGGGACCCGGGGATCGGCGTTCCGGCCGCGCTGGGGCGTGCCGACTCCGGCGACATCGAGATCGACCTCGTCGAATTGCTCACGGACGTAGGGGGATTGGCCGCCGACATCGGCAAGGGCGTCGCGGTCTTCATCGACGAGATGCAGGACCTCGGCCCGGACGATGTGTCGGCGTTGTGCGCCGCCTGCCACGAGATGTCGCAATCGGGCCTGCCGGTGATCGTCGTCGGCGCCGGCCTGCCTCACTTGCCCGCGGTGCTGTCGGCGTCGAAGTCATACTCGGAGAGGCTGTTCCGTTACACCCGCATCGACCGGCTCGATCCGGCAGCGGCGGAGTTGGCGCTCGTGGCGCCGGCGGCGGAGGAGTCCGCGCAGTGGTCTGCCGACGCGCTCGCCGCCATGTATGCCGCCACCGCCGGGTACCCGTACTTCATCCAGGCCTACGGCAAGGCGGTGTGGGACATCGCGCCCGGCTCGCCGATCACCGCCGAGGACGTCGCCGTCGGGGCGCCCGAAGCCGAGGCTGAGTTGGCGGTCGGCTTCTTCGGGTCCCGGTTCGAACGGGCCACCCCCGCCGAACGCGAGTACCTGCGGGCGATGGCGGACGCGGCGTTCACGGAGGTGGGCGCTCCCACGGACCCGGCGGACGGCATACCGGAAGTCGCTGCCCCTGAACCCGATTCGGTGTCCACCGCCTCAGTCGCCGCCCTGCTGGATCGCAAACCTCAGTCCCTCTCCCCGGCCCGGGATGCCCTGTTGAAGAAAGGGCTGATCTATTCCGCCCAACGCGGTCGGATCGCCTTCACCGTCCCCCACTTCGCCAAGTACCTCCGCGCCCACGCCTGACGCGC
>JBDIAR010000148.1:0-8428 GCA_039812545.1 Dermatophilaceae bacterium
GATGGTGCCGGTTCAGATGGTGTACGTGAAGGTCCGCCAGGCACTGGCCGCCGAGGTTCGGTAGGCGCCGGTCCCAATCGCCGTGATGCGCCAGCGCCCCGGCTGCTTGCCGACGAACGCGAAGGTGTAGGACGAGGAGAGCACATTCGCCACCTGGGTGTTGACGTAGGGGCGCCACGCGGTGTCGAAGTACTCGACCTCGACCCGGTATGCCGAGGCACCGGGCACCGGCTGCCAGGACAGCGTCGTCGTCCGGGGGTAGTTGTGCAGGGCGACCCCGTTCGCCGGGCCGGTCTGGACGGGCGTGGCGAGGGTGATGCCGGTGCGGTAGCTGAAGTTCACGAAGGCGCTGGCCCCCGAGAGATTGCGGGCGTTGTATGCCGTCACGCGGGCCCTACCGGCCTGGTCGCCGACGAATGCCCAGGTGAAGCTCGTGTTCGCCTCACCGCTGACGGTGACGGGCGGGTAGTTCACCCAGGTGCCGGAGTAGTAGGCCCGCTCCACGACGTAGGACGTGGCGCCGGGGACCCGGGTCCAGTTGATCGTGGTCGTGCGAGGGTAGTGCGAGAAGCTCGCGCCGTTGACCGGAGAGACGATGACCGGTGCGGTGAGCGGCTTGAGGTACGTGACGTACTGGACGAGCAGGTTGGCGCCCGTCGCCAGCACCTTGTACTTGGCGACATTTCCGGCCGCGGTGCGGACGACGAAGACGTCGTTGACGACGAGTTGATTGCCGACATTGCTGCCGTTGATCGGCGTCGTCCCCATCGGCAACGCGGCGATCGAGGTGGCCGTCAGCGCGTCGAAGTTGACCGCGCCGAGGTTGCGCAACTGGCTAGAGCCGAGCGGCTGCAGCTGGCGGGTGGTGCTGGTAAAGGCGTGCCACCACAGGTCGGCCCCGGGGGCCGCCAGGGCGCCGGTCTCGACGTCCACGGTGTACGACGAGGGGATCCAGATGGTCCGCCCACTGATGACATTCGTCCCGGGCGAATACGCCGAGGCGGTCGGGGTGGCCAGCCCACTGGACAAGGCCACGAGCAGGGTCAGAATCCCCGTCACGACGAGGGAGAGGATGCGCTTCACGTGCTTCTCACTTTCACTGGAGGTGCCGGTGTCCACCCGGACCCGGGTGTGGCTCCGCCCCAACGACTCTCGGCCTTTCGACGATGACCGGAGACGGTGTGGGCTACTCCTGGGGAGAGCGCGCCGCACTTGCGGTGATACACCGCCCTGGCCGATCCCGGCCGCGACTAGAATCCGGGATCATGGCTGACGCGGTGGAGTTGGACTCTCTCGTCCGGCATTTCGGGCCGGTCCGGGCCGTCGACGGGATGAGATGGACGGCCCCGGCGGGCGCCGTGACCGCCATCCTCGGGCCCAATGGAGCCGGCAAGACCACGGCGATTGAGTGCGCGGTCGGACTCCTCAAACCGGACCGCGGAACCGTCCGAGTCCTCGGCGCCGACCCATGGCACGGACCTGCGGACCACCGCGCGCGAGTCGGGGTCATGCTGCAGAACGGCGGACTACCCAACGGCAGCAAGCCGATCCGGCTGCTGACCCACCTGTCGCGGCTCTACGCCGATCCCCTCCCGGTCGACGACCTCGTGAGCCGCCTGGGCATCGCCGACTTCGCCGGCACCACGGTCCGGCGGGCCTCCGGCGGACAGAAGCAGCGCCTCGCGCTGGCGGCCGCGCTCATCGGCCGCCCCAACCTGGTCTTCCTCGACGAGCCGACAGCGGGCCTGGACCCGCATGGTCGCCTCGACGTCTGGGACCTGATCCGCGAACACCGCGAGGCCGGCCAGTCGGTCGTGGTCACCACGCATTCCTTCGAGGAGGCCGAACGGGTCGGCGACCACATCGTCATCGTCAGCGCGGGCCGCACCGTGGCAGAGGGTTCGCTGGAGGCCGTCACCGCCGGTCGTCAGTTGCAGGACGTCTACTTCGAACTGACCAGGAAGGTGGCCTCGTGAGCGCCCCGGCCCCCGCCGCGAGCCGGATCCTCGCGCAGACTCGATTCGAGACGATGAGCCTGCTGGGCAACGGCGAACAACTGCTGGTCAGCCTGATCCTGCCGCTGCTGGCCCTGGTCGGTCTGAACGCCGCGCCCGCCCCGAGCCTGGGCGACGGCCGACGGATCGATCTCGTCGTCCCCGGTGTCCTGGCCATGTGCGTGATCTCGGCGGCCTTCACCGCCACGGCCATTGCCACCGGTTTCGACCGGCGGTACAACGTGCTGCGCTATCTCGGCACGACCCCGCTCGGCCGCGAGGGACTGCTCGCGGCGAAGGTGCTGGCCACCTTGGCCGTGGAGGTCATCCAGGTGCTCGTGATCGGGGCGGTCGGGTTCGCGCTCGGCTGGCGTCCGCAGCTCGGCGGGCTCCCGTATGCCGTGCTGTACGTGATCCTCGGCACGTGGGTCTTCGTCGCGCTGGCGCTGCTGTTGGCCGGGGTGTTGCGCGCCGAGGGGGTGCTGGCGGTGGCCAACCTGCTGTGGGTGATCTTCGTCGGCGTCGGCGGCGTCCTCGTGCCCCGCACCCAGTTCCACGACCTGGCCGCCACCGTGGTCGGGGTGCTGCCGAGTTCGGCTCTGGCCGACGGGATCCGGGCGGCGTTCACCGGACCGAGTTGGTCCGCCGGGCCCGTCCTGGTCCTGGTGGTCTGGGGTCTGGTGGCGACCGCACTCGCCGGGCGAACCTTCCGCTGGGGCGAGTAGCGCGCGGAGCCGGCCTTCGGCATACGAGTCAATCCCGCCGGGGGCGGGCGAGACGACGCCAAACGTGCCGGACGGCACGTGTCGACCCCTCCTGCGGGTGTCCCCGGCACGGCGTACCGTAGGCCCCGTGACCAGTAGCGCGACCCGACAGAGCACCGAACCAGCGACGACGCCTCCCCCGGGTGCACCGGTGCGCCGCAGCGGGGTGGCGGCATACGTCCGGCCGATCCTGTGGGCCAACCTCATCGCGGAGACGGCCATCATCGTCACCGGCGGCCTGGTGCGACTGACCGGCAGCGGACTGGGCTGCCCCACCTGGCCGCAGTGCGTCGACGGGTCGCTGACCCCGACGGTGACGCAGGAGCAGGGCTACCACAAGTACATCGAGTTCGGGAACCGCACACTCACCGGAGTCCTCGGGGTGCTCGCCGTGCTCGCGGTCGTGGCCGTGTTCGCGGCGTATCGGCATCGGCGCCGGATGATCTGGCTGTCCCTCGGACTGGTCGGCGGGGTCGTCTCGCAGGCGGTGGTCGGCGGGATCACCGTCCGGACGGGGCTGAACCCGTGGATCGTCGCGTTCCACTTCCTGTGTTCGATCGTGATGGTCGCCATGTGCGTGATGCTGTTGCGCGGCGACGAGGACACCGACGACGGACCCGGAGCTCTGCTGGTGCCCGCGCTGGTTCACCGGCTCGGTTGGCTGACCGCGCTCGTGGGTGCCGTCGTCATCGTCCTCGGTGCGGTGGTCACGGGTTCCGGGCCGCACTCCGGGGACGCCAAGACGCCGGCCCGGACCGGGTTCGACCCGCGGTTCGTGTCGTGGATGCACGCCGACGCGGTCATGTTGTTCTGCGGCCTGGTCATCGCCATGCTGGTCGCGACGATCCTCACCGGCGAGAGCGCGCGGGTCGCCGCGGCGTGGCGGATGGTGCTGCTCGTCACGGTGCTGCAGGGCGTGATCGGGTACACCCAGTACTTCACCGCCCTACCGTGGCTGCTCGTCTTGCTGCACATGCTGGGCGCGGCCCTGTTGACCATCGCCCTGACCGCCGGCCTGCTGGCGTTGCGGCGCAATCCGATCTGACCCGGGCGCGAGCGCGGACGAGCGGTACGGCCGGTGACGGTGGCCATGGGGGGCGCGATGGGACGGCGGGATCCACGGTTCGGCGAGATCGCCGAACTCGTCTCACCACGACTGATGCGCCTGGCATACCTGTTGCTCGGCGACGAGGGTCGGGCTCGCGAGCTCGTGGCCGAGACCCTGAGCCGGTATGCCGACCGCCCGGCTCCCGACGACCGGTCACCGTACCCCTACGCCCGCTCCCTGCTCGTGGAGCGGCTGGCCCGCCCACGGCTGTCGCGACGAAGCCGTCAGGCACCGCCGGCGACGGTGGCCGCTCCCCCGCCTGCAGACCCCGTCGAGCCGCCACTGCCGTCCGCCGAGGAACTGCGGCGGGCCGAGGAGGCGGACGCTGCCGCACTCGTCGCGGCGGTGCTCCTGCTGCCGGTCCGGACCCGGCTGGTCGTGGTGCTCGCGCTGCACGAACGCCTCGCGGCCGAGACGATCGCCGACGATCTCGGCTGCACGGTCCGTACGGTTCGACGGGAGCAGGACCGCGCGCTGGCGACCCTGGCCGCCCTGCCGGTGCCCGCCGTGCTCGCCGCTCTCACGGACCGATCCATCGAGGATCGCCTGACGGCCGCGCTCACCGACCGGGCCGCGCAGATCGACGCCGACATCCCGATCGCCCTCGCCGGTCCGGTCGGGTCGGGTCGCGGTCGCCGGATCGCACTCGGCGCGGCCGCCGGACTGATCATCGTCTCGGGAGCGGTGTGGCTGCGTCCGCAGGCCCCCGAGGCGGCCGAACCGCGCCCCACCCCGACCGCATCCGGGCAGACGGTCCTGCCGACCGCGCCGCACGACAATGTCGATGTCGCCTGGCCGATCCGCGGCTCGCTGGCCGGCGACCGGATCTTCATGGCGCAGCTGACCCGCCGAGTCGCCGGACTGAACCTGGGATCATTGCGGATCCTGTATGCCGGTGACGTCCGGGACCAACGGATCGTCATCACGCGCGACTCGGATGGTTCCGGGCCAGATGGGTCGGTCAGATCCTTCCAGTACCTCACCGGGGCGCGAGGTTCCGCTCCGGAGGCGCTGTCGTTCACCGAGGGCGGCGCCCAAGATGCCTCCCTGGCACTGGCCTATGTGCCGCACTGGACGAACCCACCCTGGACCCTCGTCCTCGGGCCGACGACGTTGGAACGGGTGGAGCTGTCCGACGGACCCACCTACACGCTGGATGGGACCCCGACGCGCACGTACCGATCGATCGACCTGGCGCAGGGGACCGCCGTCGCCCCGACCAGCGCTCGAGCCCCCGGACTCATGATCATGCGTCAACAGGGGACCCCCGACACTCTCGGCCACCCAAAGTACGTCACGCCCCTGGCGCCCGCACCGGAACCGATCCTCTACGACCCGAGCGTGTTCCTGCCGCCCGGCGCGTCCCTCGATGACTCGGACTTGACGGGCGATTGCACCCGCAACAGTTCGACGGTGCGAATGGAGATTCGTCGCATCGACCTGCCCGGCGTGACGGAATGGGCGACGGTCGACGACGACCGGATCCGAGCCGTGTTCGCGATCATTCGACGGCCCGATGGCACCGCGTTCCGATCCGTTCGCGTGGAGGGGGTTCCCAACGACTTCAGGATGCCGGTCACCTCGTGCGCGCCCGTGCCGGCCGCCGTCGCCGACCTGCTCCCTTATGCGACCCAGGTGAACAACGCACAGGCATACCTCGTCATCCTCCCACGACCGCATCCCGAGGTCGTGACGGCGGAGATCCACGAGTCGAACGCCCCGGCATCACGGCTCCTCGGCCGAGCTACTTTCCACGGCCAGTTCGCGCTGATCAACTTGCTGAACCCGTCCAGGAACCCACAGTTCACCGTCGTCGATCCACGGACCGCAGCAGTCATCCTGCGGGATCGCCGTGGGCGGGTGCTGCTGACCTGTCCGATTCTGCGGCGGTGGGATCTCGACCCGACCGCCCTGATCGATCCGAGCACCGTCCTCGTGCCGGTGTACTGAGCCGGCCTCAACCGGCGGCCGCAGTCTTTGAGAGGATGCGCCCGTGCCCCTGCTGCTGGACGTGACCCCACTGCGCGCCAGTCCGGCATACCGGCGCCTGTATGCCGGGTTCACGCTGTCCAATGTCGGCTCGCAGATGTCGACGGTGGCGATCGGCCTGCAGGTCTACGCCGTCACCGGCAGCACGGCCGCGGTGGGTCTGGTGGGCGTGTTCGCCTTGGTCCCGCTCGTGGTCATGGGCCTGTACGGCGGCGCCCTCCTCGACCATCACGACCGGCGGATCGTCGCGCTGATCGCCCAATGCGTCGCCTGGTCGGCGAGCATCGCGTGCGCCGTCCAGGCCTTCGCCGGCAACACCAATGTCTGGGTGCTGTATGCCGTCACGGCGGTGTGGAGCGGCGGTTTCGCGGTGTCCTCGCCGGCGCGGCAGTCGATCTACCCGCGCCTGCTGCCCACCGAACTGCTGCCGGCGGCCAATGCCCTGAGCGTCACGGCCATGTACACCGCCATGACCGTGGGTCCGCTGCTCGCCGGTTATCTCGTCGGGTGGGCGGGCTTTCCCGCGGCCTATACCGTCGACGCGATCCTCACCACGGCCGCCGTCGCGGGATTGGTCTCGCTGCATCCGATCCCGCCGGGTGCGGTCGGCGCGGATCCGCCCACGACCAGACCCGGACTGCGTTCGGTGTGGGACGGACTGGCGTTCCTGGGCACCCGGCCGAATGTGCGGATGACCTTTGTGGCCGATCTGATCGCGATGATCCTGGCCCAGCCGAGCGTGCTCTTCCCGGCGGCCGGGGCCGTCATCCTCGGCGGCGGCGCCCAGACCGTGGGGACCTTGGCCGCGGCCGGGGCGGTCGGCGGCATCGTGGCGATGGCGCTGTCCGGGCCGCTCGGCGCGGTCGTCCATCAGGGCCGGGCCGTGCTGGTCTCGATCCTGGGCTGGGGCGTATCCGTGGCCGGGTTCGGGATCGCCCTGCTCGGGGCCGGCCACGCGATGTCGCGCGAGCTCGCGCTGGCGCTCGCCTGCGCCAGCCAGGTCCTCGCCGGCGGCTGCGACTCGGTCAGCGCCGTGTTCCGCAACACGATCCTGCAGGCCGCCACCCCGGACCAGCTTCGCGGCCGGTTGCAGGGGATCTTCATCGTCGTCGTGGCCGGCGGCCCGCGGCTGGGTCAGCTGCTCGCCGGCGCCGCCGCGGTGTGGATCGGCGAGGGGACGACGGCGTTGGCCGGCGGGCTGGCCTGCCTGGCGGGGATCGCGTTGTGCTGGCGGCTGTCCCCCGGATTCGTCCGATACGACGCGACGGATCCCACGCCCTGACGCCGACGGCGCCCACTCTCTGGGAAACCCTCACCGTCACGGCAAGGTCGATGGTTGGCCGCGCGGGCGCTCGACCCAGAGTTGAGACTTACGCCCAGGGCAGGGGGAAGTGCACCACCGGATCGACGGCCACCGCGATGAAGACGATGGTCACGTAGGTGATCGAATAGTGGAAGAGCCGCATCGGCCGCAACTCGGCCTGACCGGCCCCACGCTCGGCCAGCCGGAGCAATCGGTGGGCCTCGGCGAGGAAGACGATGCCGGCCGCCACGGCGCTCGCGGTGTAGATCCAGCCCATCTGGGCGACCGGGACGAGGGCCAGCGAGGCCACGACCATCGCCCAGGTGTATGCCACGATGTGCCGGGCCACCGAGGTCATCCGGGCGACCACCGGCAGCATCGGCACCCCCGCGGACTCGTAGTCCTCGCGGAACTTCATCGACAGCGGCCAGTAGTGCGGCGGCGTCCAGAAGAAGATGACGAAGAAGAGCACGACGGCCGGCCAGCCGACCCGACCGGTGACCGCGGACCAGCCGATGAGCACCGGCATACAGCCCGCGGCTCCGCCCCACACGATGTTCTGGGAGGTCCGCCGTTTGAGGGCGACGGTGTAGACCGCCACGTAGAAGGCGAGGGCGAGGAAGGCCAGCGCGGCCGAGAGCCAGTTGACCCAGATCCCGAGCACGAGGATCGACAGGACGGTCAGCACCGAGGCGAAGACGACGGCCTGGCGTGGGGTGATGGTCCCGGTGACGAGCGGGCGACTGCTCGTACGATGCATCACCGCGTCGATGTCGCGGTCGTGGATGCAGTTGAAGGTGTTGGCGGCGCCGGCGCACAACGACCCGCCGACGAGCGTCGCGACGACCAGGTTCAGCGGCGGCACGCCCCGCTCGGCGAGGAACATCACCGGTGCCGTGGTGATGAGCAGGAGTTCGATGACCCGCGGCTTGGTCAAGGAGATGTACTGCCCGACGGTGAACCGCCAGCCCGGCTGCTCCCCCGCCGCGCCCGGACCCCGCACAGCCGCCAACTCGGCGCGCGGATCAAGAGCAGTCACAAGGCTCCCTCGCAGGTCGACGGTTCGCGAATCGACGGTGGATCGCGCCACCTGGGCTGAACCGAGTCTACCGGGTTCGGCGAGGTCCTCGGCGTGCGGTCGACGTGGTGAAACTCGCATCCCCACGGCGCCACCGTCGCCTGAGCGTACCGATCAGCGCCACATCAGACCGCTGACGGATAGCCTTTCGGTGGGACACCCCGACCCCCCCGAACCCCGAACCACCCCGAA
>JBDIAR010000149.1:0-8386 GCA_039812545.1 Dermatophilaceae bacterium
CATGTGCGCCCACAGCCCCGGGAAGTCCGGCAGCGTCTTGCGCGTGGTCTCGACGTCCTCGACGAGGACACCCGGCGCGCGCAGCCCCACGATCGCGCCGGCGGTGGCCATCCGGTGATCGGCGTAACTGCGGAATCGCCCGCCGCGCAACGGTCCCGGCGCGATGTACAGCCCGTCCGGCAGCTCCGTCACCTGCGCCCCGAGCGCGCCGAGCTCGGTGACGAGGGCCGCGATCCGGTCGGTTTCGTGGCCGCGGATGTGGGCGACGCCGGTGATCCGGCTCGGGGAGTCCGCGAGCGCGGCGAGCGCCGCCACGGTCGGGGTGAGTTCGGCCGCGTCGTGCAGGTCGACCTCGATGCCGCCGAGTTCGCCGGACCCGCGCACCGTCAACCCGTCGCGGTCCAGGGACACGTCCGCGCCCATCGCATCGAGGATGTCGCGCATCGCATCGCCGGCCTGCGTGGTGTGCTGCGGCCAGTCGGGCACCCGCACCGACCCGCCGGCCACCAGCGCCGCCGCGAGGAACGGGCCGGCGTTGGACAGGTCGGGTTCGATCTGGACGTCCAGGGCGTTGATCTCGCTGGGTTCGACGCGCCACAGATCGGGTTCGCTGTCGTCCACCACGACGCCGGAGTCCCGCAAGGTCTCGACGGTCATCGAGATGTGCGGCGTCGAGGGGATCGGCGCACCCACATGGCGCACCGTGACCCCTTCCTCGAAGCGCGCCCCGGCCAACAGCAGCGCGGAGACGAACTGGCTTGAGGCCGAGGCGTCGAGCACGACCTCGCCGCCGGCGACCCGCCGCTGTCCGCGCACCGTGAACGGCAGGCTTCCCGAACCCGCGTCGTCGACCGGTATGCCGAGCTGCCGTAACGCCGTCAGGACCGGTCCCATGGGGCGACCGCGGGCCGCGGTGTCTCCGTCGAACCGCACCGGCCCGTCGGCCAGCCCGGCGACCGGGGGGAGGAAACGCATGACGGTCCCCGCCAGCCCGCACTCGATGGTGGCGTCCCCGCGGATGACGGCGGCCGGGGTCACGACCCAGTCCGAGATCCCGTCGCGGCCCGCAGTGGTCGTGATCCGGGCGCCGAGTTCGGTGAGCGCGGCGGCCATGAGCTCGGTGTCGCGGGACACCAATGGCGCGCGTAGCCGGGACCGGTCGTTGGCGAGGGCCGCGAGGACGAGGAACCGGTTCGTCAGGGACTTCGAACCCGGGAGGGCGACGGTGGCGGCCAGCGGCCCGGGAGCCGTGGGCGCCGGCCAGAGTTCGGACAACGGTTCAGCTCACGACGTTCTTGGCCTTCAGCTTGGCCTCGGCCTTCGCGGCCCGGAACTCCCGACGCGCCGAGGACGCCAGGTGTTCGGCACCCTTCTTGGCGTCGGTGCCGGCGGCGCGGGCCCGCCAGGCCACCCCGGGCCGACCCTCGGTGTCCACGGCGGCGAGCAACGCCCCGCCGAGCAGACCGAGGTTCTTCAGGAAGTGGGACCGCTGCTCGGCCTTCGTCTGGGCGTCCGGCGCCGTCCAGAACTGGTAGTTCGTGATGGTGTCCGGCACGATGCCGGCGGCCAGGACGGTCGCCGCGAGCCGGGGCGCGCGGCCCGTCGCGAGCATGGCGCCCCCGAGGACGAGCGCCGCCCCGTTGATCCGGACGACCTGTACCGGGTCGGTCGGCACATTCGTGCCCTCCGGCAGCTTGGCCAGCAGGGGAGCGGCCTTTTCGGCGCGGGGTTCCGGGCGACGCAGGGCGTCGACGCCCTGGACCACGAAGACGGATGCGAGCAGCGGTCGGGCAACGCGCCGGACAATGGACATGGACACTCCTGGTGGCGACGGTGATGCGTACGTCCTACCGTAGGCCACAACCGCGACGTCTCGGGGCCCCACGGCCGATCGCAGGACGTTCGGATCGTGCGTGTTCTCACCCAGGAGGCCCGTGATGTGCGGTCGGTATGCCGCCACGGCACGCCCCGAGGATCTCGTCGAGGAGTTCGAGGTGGACGAGGATCTGACCTCGGCACCGACCCGATCGATCCTCGCCACCCCACAGCTGCCCCCGCCCGGGGAGCCGGACCACAACATGGCCCCGACCAAGCAGGCCCCGGTCATTGTGACCCGGCGACCCCGCGGACCGGCCGGCGAGCCGGCGCAGGCTCCGCACCGCCAACTGCGACTGCTGACCTGGGGCCTGGTCCCGTCCTGGGCCAAGGACACCTCCGGCGGACCGCGGATGATCAACGCCCGGGCCGAGACGATCGCCGAGAAGCCCGCGTTCGCCCGGATCGCCGATGCCCGCCGGTGTCTGGTGCCGGCGACCGGCTGGTACGAATGGCAGCCCTCGCCGATCGCCACGGATGCCAAGGGCAAGCCCCGCAAACAGCCCTTCTTCGTCCATCGGGCCGACGGGGAACCGCTCGCCCTGGCGGGCCTCTACGAGTTCTGGCGCGACCCGGCCCGCGACCGCGACGACCCGTTGGCCTGGCTGGCGACCTTCACCATCGTCACCCAGGCCGCCGAACCGGGCCTGGACCGCATCCACGACCGCCAGCCGCTCGTCCTGGACCGCGCGGACTGGCGGCGGTGGCTGGATCCGGACGCCGCCCTGGCGGACGTGGCCGACCTGCTCGCCCCGCCCACTCTGGCCCAGCGGGCCGGCCTCGGCCGGTTCGCGGCATACCCCGTGACGCCGGCGGTCAACGGAGTGCGGAACAACGGGCCGCACCTGCTCGACCCCGCCCCGGACGACACCCTGTTCGGGGTCGTCGACCCCACGACCGGAGAGGTCCTCGATGCCTGACCGACCCGTCCTCGCACCCGACGCCGCCGCGAACACCCGCCTGATCGACACCGACCACGGGCCGGCCGGGGTCCGCATCGAGCAGCCCACCACCGGATCGGGCGCCCGGGGTACCTGCTTCCTCGGCCACGGCGCCGGTGGCGGTTTCGGCTCCCCGGACCTCACCGCCCTCGGCACCGCCCTGCGCGCCGACGGCTGGACCGTCGTCTGGGTCGAGCAACCCTGGCTGGTCGCCGGCAAGAAGGTGGCCGCCCGCCCGGCGATCCTGGACGCGTGCTGGCATACCGTCGTGACGGGCCTGACGCATGGGGATGGGACGCAGCGGGATCAGCTACCCGGGCCCTATCTGCACGGGGGCCGCAGCGCCGGGGCCCGCGTCGCCTGCCGGGCCGCTGCCGCGGCCGATCCCGGTATGCCGGTGGCCGCCCTGGTGCTGTGCTCGTTCCCGTTGCATCCGCCGGGCAAACCGCAGAACTCCCGCGTGACGGAACTGGCCGGCGCACTGCGCACCGGCATACCGGTCGGCATCGTGCAGGGCACCCGCGACCCGTTCGGCACGGCCGAGCAGATCCACCAGGGGCTGCGCAAGACGGCGCCGGCGCCACCCGCCGGTGGCGCACGCGGACTCGTCATCGTGGAGGTACCGGGGACGCACTCGTTTACCACGGGCGCGGCGGCCGAACTGAACCGGGCCTGCGCGACGCTCGTCGACCACCTCCGCCCGGCCGGCCGGTCCACGCGGCGTTGAGTGTCCCAAGGGAGCGCTCACGGGAATGAGCCACCGGCCGGCCGACGTTGACCACGTCGTGCTCGCCCTCGACCCCGTCCTGGATCCCGCGCGGATCTCCACCGTTCCCGGTCGCGGCGGCGCCCGCCGGGACGGTGCGCCAGTAGGGTTGGCGGTGATGACGACCTCCCTGCCCGAGCCGGACCCGGCGACCGAGTCCCCCCAGGACCGGCGCGCCCGGTTCGAGCGCGAGGCGCTCCCGCTGCTCGACCAGCTCTACTCCGCGGCGCTGCGGACCACGCGCAACCCGGCCGATGCGGAGGACCTTCTCCAGGAGACCTACGCCAAGGCATACGCGGCCTTTCATCAGTTCAAGCCGGGGACCAACCTCAAGGCGTGGATGTACCGCATCCTGACCAACACGTACATCAACAGCTACCGCAAGAAGACCCGCGAACCGCAGCAGCAGGACAGCTCGGAGATCGAGGACTGGCAGCTGGCCCGGGCCGAGTCGCACACCTCGGCCGGCCTGCGTTCGGCGGAGGTCGAGGCGCTCGACCGGCTGCCGGACTCCCAGGTCAAGGAGGCTCTCCAGCAGCTGCCCGAGGAGTTCCGGCTCGCGGTGTACTTCGCCGATGTCGAGGGGTACTCCTACAAGGAGATCGCCGAGATCATGGACACCCCCATCGGGACCGTGATGAGCCGCCTGCACCGGGGCCGCCGGCAGTTGCGCGACCTGCTCAGCGGGTATGCCGCGGACCGCGGCCTGCAGGTCCCCGAGCCGGCCGCCGAGAAGGGATCGGGGTCATGACCGCGGGCCAGGGCATGGGTATGCCGCACGAGCACGGCCCCGTGGACTGCTCGGGGACCCTCCTGCGGTTGTACGAGTACCTCGACGGCGAGATGCTCGCCGACGACGGCGCGCGCATCCAGGCACATCTGGCGGCGTGCGCCCAATGCCTACGGCAATATCACCTGGACCTGGCGATCAAGCACGCGGTGCGCCGCGCGTGCGGCTGCGAACCCGCGCCATCACACCTGCGTCAGGCGATCATCGCGCGGATCGCGGTCACCTCGGTGACCATCGAGGCCACCTTCGAGGGCGGTTTGCCGGCGGATTGACCGCTCAGGCGTTCGGGCGCCGACCGTGGTTGCTGGCGTTGCCCTTGCGGGTGCGGCGCTTGCGGGCGCGCTTGCTCATGGTGGTACTCCTTCGAGATGTGGGTTTCGGCGTCTAGTTTCCCACACCGGATCGACCACCGCGGCACGCCCGATGCCAGACCCAAAATAGTTGGGTAGGAAACGGTCAAGACTTGTCAAAGGAGGCATAGTCGCGCGCGCGCGATATGTCACGATCGTCGAACCGGTACCGACCACGGGGAGGCGCCTCGGACATGGACTCGTCCGAGAGCCAGGTCGACAGCGGTACCCGATAACTGATTCCCCGCCGAGGTGCCGCGGCGCATACCCACCTCGTCGACACGGGAGCTGCCCGAAGGAGCAAGACATGAAGATGCTCGTACGCATGCTTGAGGCGATGTTGGCCAAGGACGCCACCCAGGTGTGGACCGTCCCGACCCGCTGACCGCCGAGATCACCATCCTCCCCTTCGCACCACCCCATCACCGCGCCCTGGCGGCAGTCAGGTGCGCTCACCCATTCGCCTCACGATCAGCAAAAGGACACTCCCATGAACAGCAGCATCGACACGACCTCGTCCACCTGGCTCTGGGGCGGCGCAGCTCCGACCACCTCGGCTCGCAGCACGTGGCTGTGGGGTGGCGCGGCTCCCGACGACGCCCTGGGCACCTGGCTCTGGGGCGGGGCCGCGCCGACCGAGCCGCGCGGTACCTGGCTCTGGGGCGGCTGATCCGGCCGGGCTCGGCACCTCGGTGCTGAGCCGTCCCGAGGACGGCGAGCGTTAGCGTGGTGGTATGTCCGTCGACACCCCCACCACGCGGCAACCGACCGCAGTGCTGGGGTACGTCGCCGGCGTCGTCGTCGTCACCCTGAGCGCCGCTCTGCTGAGCTGGCGCACCTTCGGTCCCCCCACCGACCCGCTGGCGCTGGCCATCCTGGTCACGCTGGGGGTCATCAGCTGGCTGGTCCGCGAATCCGACATCGGGTCCGGGATCAACCTGCTCTTCACCAGCGTCATCCAACTCGCCTCCGTCGTCATCGTCGGACCGCTCGGGGCCGCCATCGTCGGCGGGGCCTCGTTATTGCTCGAAATCTTCGTCCGGGCTCCGGTGGTGGGGGTCCTCAATATCGCGATGACCGCCCTGGTCGGCTGCGTCGGCGGGGTCGTCTACCGCGTCGCCGGGGGGTCCGAGCACATCGCGCAGCTGTCCGGCGCCGGCCTCGTCATCGACGTGGGGCTGCCCCTCATCGTCGCCGACCTCGTCCAATGCCTGACCAATGCCGTCGTGCTCGCCGGGGTCATCGCGGTCAGCCGGCAGGGCAATTTCCGCAGTACCGTCGTGCAATTGGTCGCCACGTCCGGTCTGGCGTATGTCGGTTACGGGCTGATCGGGTTCCTCTTCGTCATCTTGTGGTTGCCCGCCGAGGTCGGCCCGTTCAGTGCCGTCCTCGTCCTGGCGCCGCTCTTCGTGGCCCGCTGGGCCTTCACCCAGTACGGGCAGGAGCAACGCGCCCACGAACGCACCGTGCGCTCCCTGCTGGTCGCCCTGGAGACCAAGATGCCCGACATGGCCGGGCGAGGGGACCGGCTCGCCGACATCGTCGTCCACCTCGGGCAACACCTGAACCTGCCGCACCAGCTCGTCCAGTCGATGAGGTATGCCGCCCTGTTGCGGCACGTCGGACGGGTCGCCCTGCATACCCGCTCCGTCGGCGCAGGGGCCGTGATCGACGAGGCCACGGCCGGCGCCGACCTGATCTCGGACGTCGACTTCCTGCGCGACGCCGCCGACCTCATCCGGGCCCGCCCGGGTGCCGGCCGGAACCTCCCGGCGCCCGGCACGACCCGGCTGGCGGTCGAGGTGATCGAGGCGGCCGCCCGCTTCGACGCGCTCATCCACGAGGAGCGGGTCCCCCCGAGCGCCGCCCTGGTCCTGCTGGACGAGAGCGGCGCCGTGGAACCCCCGATCATGGACGCGCTGCGCTGGCACGTCGACCGGCTCGCGGCCGTGGCGCCGCCGGCCCTACCGCGATGAGCCGGGGCCGCACGTCATGACCCGAACCCGAACCGCCCCCGGCGAGGTCCCCGCCCGCCGCCGTCAACGCCTCGACGTCAATGCCGGCACCGCCCTGGTCGGCCTGATCCTCCTGCTCGTCGTGGCGATCGACTCCGTCGACTCGCCGGCCTGGTCCTACGACAACGACCTCGTCGTCATCGCGGTCTTCGGCGCCGTCATGGTCGTCGGCGAACTGTGGCGGATCGCCACACCCGGCGCCTCGGATCAGGCGCCGATCACGATCTCGGCGTCCTTCGCCTTCGCCATGACCACCGTCTCGCCGGTCGGTCACCCGGTGATCTTCGGGCCCGAGGTCGTCGTCACCGTGACCGGCCTGGCCCTCATCGTGGGGGGCGGCGTCGCGTACCTTCGGGGCCGGCCGGTGCACCCGGTGTCCTCGACCTGCCGCCTGCTGGCCACGGCAACGGTGGCACTGGCATACCGAACGGCGCTGCCCGGGCAACAGAGCCTGGCGACCCGAGACACGCTCGCCTCGAGCCGGTGGCCGATCGCCCTGGTGATGCTCGCGGTCTCGGCGTTCGGGCTGGCGGTGCAGGCGACCTGCAGCGGGGCGCTGACCGCCGTGCGAGACGAGACACCGGTGCGGCAGCGGATCATCGACGCCTACCGCGAGAACCTCGGGATGTCCCTGGCGATGGGCGCCACCGGCACGCTCATCGCCCTCGCCGAACGCCCGCTGGGACCGAGCGCCATCCCGCTCTTCGTGGTTCCGCTGCTGCTGACCCAGTTCGCCGTCCGCCGCGCCCAGGCCGTGGCCGACACACACCGCCAGACCATCCGGATGCTGTCGCGGGTCACCGAGCTGGGCCGGTACACCACCCCCGAACACGCCGACCGGGTGGCCCGGATCGGGGTGGCGATCGCCCGCGACCTCGGCCTGCCCGAACGCGCCTGCGCCAATGTCGAGTATGCCGCTCTGCTGCACGACATCGGCCAGGTCGCCCTCGTCGAACCGATCCCGGGCGGGGCGACCAGCCAGGCGGCTCCGGTGGACCAGAACCGGATCGCCGCGGACTCCGCGCGGATCGTCACCGAGTCGGGGGTTCCCGACGACGTGGCGCGGATCGTCGCCGCTCAGGCCACCCAGTTCCGGCTGCACCGGGAACTCGGCGAGGAGATCCCGGTGGAGAGCCGAATCCTGAAGGTGGCCAACGCCTTCGACGACTTCGTGGGGGACCGGGTGGGGGACGAGGTGACCGAGCGCGCGATCGAACGGATCGTCCTCGGACTCGGTTACGAGTACGACCCGCGGGTGGTCGAGGCCCTGGTCCGGGTCGTCGCCCGCCGATGAGGTGACGGTCGCGCGAGCGGGTCGGCGAAGTATGACCAAAGACCCGGCGCGTGGGCCTTGCGCAGCACGTCCGGGATTGATGTGCTAGACCAATCGGCGAAGCCCCGGCCGGTTCGAGGCAGGGGTGCGAGATGGAGGTACCGATGTCAGAAACCGAACAGTCCCAGGCGGTGGCCGAAGGGCAAAGCGGCGCGAGCCCCGAGGCCCAGATCGTCGTGTCCAAGGTCGTCAACCTTCCCGTCGAACACGTGTGGGGCGCGTTCAACACCAAACCCGGCGTCGAGGCGCTACTCGGCTCCGGAGCCGTCCTCGGGGGCAAAGGCGACTCCTGGCATACCGCCGAGGGGCCGCACGG
>JBDIAR010000150.1:0-8240 GCA_039812545.1 Dermatophilaceae bacterium
TGGGCGGCGGTGCGGGTGGCGGTCAGGGTGGCGGTCACGGCGGCGGGTTAGCTGCCGACCCGGTGATCTCCGCCGCGATCACCTTGGCCGTCGCGATGGCCGCCAAGGCCGCGCTGGCGGCCGCAACCGAGGCGGTGGCCATCCGCACCGGCGCACGGGTGTCCGGCGCGCTGCGGCGATCGCTGATAGACCGGTGGTTGCGGCGCCCCGCCGAGGACCGGCCCGAGACCGCACCGGCGCTTTCGCTGGCGACGGAGGGCGCCGCCGCCGTCGAACCGTACGTGGCTCGCTACCTGCCCGCGCTCGTCGGTGCGGTCGTGCTGCCGTTCGCCGCGATCGCCACGCTGGCCGTCGTCGACTGGCCGTCGGCACTGGTGTGCGTGGCGACCGTCCCGCTCCTGCCGTTCTTCGCCGCCCTGATCGGCGCCACCACGCGCGAGGCGACCAAGGCCCGCTGGCGTACCGATGCCGCGCTCGCCGGCCACTTCCTCGACGTCGTGCGGGGGTTGCCGACCCTGGTCGCCTACGGCCGCGCGCGTGGCCAGGTGGCGACCATCCGCCGGGTCGGGGACGACCACCGGGTCGCGGGCCTGCGGACCTTGCGGCTGGCGTTCTTGTCCTCGGTGGCGCTCGAACTGCTGGCCACGATCTGCGTGGCGATCGTCGCCGTGGTCTGTGGGGTGCGCCTGGCCTGGGGCGATATGTCGTTGCAGACGGCGTTGACCGCGATTCTCCTGGCTCCAGAGGCGTACTGGCCGATCCGACGGGTCGGAGCCGAGTTCCACAATGCCGCGGACGGTGCGGCGGCCCTGGCGGCCATCCTCGCCGACCTCGACCGTGACAGCGGGCGCGATCTCGCCCGCGGACGTGCCGGCAATTCCGAGGGCCCGGCTGGCCAGGTGTCGAACGAGGTGGCCTCACTGCGTGGGGTCTCCTACCGATATCCGCAGACCGACCGCCAGGTCCTCAGTGGGCTCGACCTCGAGGTGCGTCCGGGGTTGACGGTGATCACCGGGCCGTCGGGGGTCGGCAAGACCACCCTGCTGGAACTCCTCGCCGGTCTGCGGACGCCGACGTGCGGTTCGGTGTCCGCGCCGCACAGCCACCTGGTCTCCCAGCGGCCCTTCCTCGTGGCCGGTACGGTCCGGGACAACCTCACCCTCGGAGGCCCCGCGGGACATGGCTCGGGGGACCCGGCGGACGTGCGGCTCAGGGCCGTCCTCGCGGCCGTCGACCTGACCGACGAACTGGCCGGAACGGACCCCGCGCAAGACGTCCTGGACCGCGAACTCGGGGACGACGGGTTTGGCTTGTCCGCCGGTCAGCGCGCCCGCCTGGCCGTGGCCCGCGCCTTGCTGGACGAGGATTCGTTGCTCCTGCTCGACGAGCCGACGGCCCACCTGGATCCGCGCCAGAGCACCGGCCTGCATGAGGTCATCGTCGCCCAGTCCCGGCGACGTCCCGTCGTGGTCGTCACGCATCGACCAGAACTCGTCGAGCTGGCCGACTGCGCAGTGGACCTGGCCACCGCCGACCGGTGCGCGCCGTGAGCGATCGCCGCACATCGCGTCGCCTGATCGGTGCCGGCCTGATCGGTGGTCTGGCCACGAGCTGTGGGATCGCGTTGACCGCCACCTCCGGCTGGCTGATCGTCCAGGCCAGCACGATGCCACCGATCCTGACCCTGCTGGCGGCCATCGTCGCGGTCCGGGCGTTTGGGATCGGGCGACCGGTGTTGCGGTATGCCGAACGCATGCTCGCCCACGACGCCGCCTTCACGCGCCTCGTCGAGCGCCGAACGATGGTCTACACGCGCCTCGTCCCGCTCACGCCGGCTCGGCTGGGCGCCGGCTCGCGATCGGACGTCCTCACCGCGGTGGTTCGCGATCTGGACGACCAGGTGTATGCCGCGGTGCGCGTGCTGGTGCCCCTCGTGGGTTTCGCGGTGGCCGCGGTCGTCGCCACGCTGGGCTGTGCGGTGGTGTCGCCGGGCGCGGCCGCGGTATGCGCGGCACTGGTGGCGGCCCACTCGGCGGGCCTGGCCCTGACCTACCGCGGTGAGCGCAGAACGCAGGACGCCGGCTTGGCGGCCCGCGCCGACGCCGCCCGGATCGCGGCCCTCGTGACGAGCAACGCGACTCACGTCCAGGCCGTCCATGGCGGGCCCGACGCCATGCGCCGCCTCGACGACGCCCACGCGCGGGTGGCCCTGGTGAGCCGGCGCACCGGGGGAACGCGGGCGGCGAGCCTGGCCTGGCAGCACGTGGCCACGGCTGCCGCCACGGTCACCATGGCCGTCATCGTCAGCCCTGAGGTCGGGGGTCGACTGTCTTCTCCCGTCGCGGCACTGTTGTTGCTCATCCCCGTCGCGCTCGGCGATGCCGCGGCCGGGCTGCCGGACATCGCCACGGCCGCGGCCCGGGCGGTCGGCGCCGGGCACCGGTTGGCCGCGCTCCTGGACCAAGAGCCGGCCGTCCGCGAGGTGCCGGTCGAACAATGGTTCGGACCGGACCCGAACGACGACCCCGAGCGCCAAGCCGGATCGAGGGCCGATCCCGTGCGCGACGTCGAGCGCACCGCACCGCCGCGGCTGGAGATGTCAGACGTCACCGCACGCTGGACGATCGGCGATCCGGTGATCGGTCCGCTCGACATCGACCTCGCGCCGGGGTCGCGGGTAGCCGTGGTGGGCCCCAACGGCTCGGGCAAGTCCACGATTCTCGCGGTCCTGGCCCGCACCCTCGACCCTGACGGAGGGCAGTACCGCGTGGACGGGCGCGAGATGGCCGATTGGCCGGTGGACGAGATCAGAGGGCGGATCGCCATCGTGGATGACGAACCGCATGTGTTCGACAGCACGGTGCGCGAGAACCTGCGGCTGGCACGACCGGCGGCCACGGACACCGACCTCGTCGCAGCGCTGGATCAAGCCGGTCTGATCGGGTGGTTCGCCGCCTTGCCGGCCGGACTGGACACCAGGATCGGCTCCTCGGCGCGAGGTCTGTCCGGCGGCGAACGAGCCCGACTCGCGATCGCCCGAGCGCTGGTGTCGGCGCGTCCGGTGATCCTGCTCGACGAACCCGTCGCCCACCTCGATCACGCCACGGCTCAGCGAGTGCTGGCGGACCTCGCCGAGCACTGGCGGGGACACAGCGTCGTCATGGTGTCGCACCGGCCCGAAGGGCTCGAACGATTCGACACCGTCCTGGACACGACCCCACCGCAGGCGCGCTGAGCGTGGGTTTGGTCGGGTCGGCGCCCGTCAGTCAGGTTTCGACGGTCCGCCAGGTTTCGTGGATCAGCGGGTGGCGGCGGACTGGCGGTACAGGAAGGCGGCCATGGCGTTGCGCTGAACCGCTTGGGCAGAGCCGAATGCCGCACCCGTGGAGGTCTGGTACCCGGTGGAGATCCGCTTGGCGGCCAGCCAGGTGATCTCCTTGTAGAACGGCGAGTTCGGGGCGAGGTCCTTGAACGGTGACACCGACGGCGCGGTGAACGCCGGCGAGCCCGCGACCCGATACAAGAACGCGGCCATCGCCTCACGGGAGATCTGGGCTTGGGGCTTGAAGTAGACGCCTCCCGAACCGGCCCAGCCATTGGCGATCCCCTTGGTTTCCAGCCAGGTGATCTCCTTGTAGAACGGCGAGCTGGGGGTCAGGTCGGCGAACGGTGACCGAGCCGGCGCCGTGAACGCGGGCGAACCGGCATACCGGTAGATGAAGGCGGCCATCGCCTCGCGGGAGATGGACAACGTCGGGCGGTAGTACCGCGCCGAGCCCACGACCCAGCCGTTGCTGATGCCCTTGGCGCCGACCCAGCCGATCTCGGAGGCGAACGGCGCGCCCAGATTGACGTCGGCGAATGAAGTCGCGGACGCCGGAGTTGCCAGGGTCGGCGCCGCGGCTTCGTCGGCCACGTGAATGAAGCTGGTCGGCATGGCCCGCGAGTCGCTGCGGTCGATGGTGCGGTAGCGGAAACCGTTGCCGGTGATCGAGTCCTCCGACAAGGTGATCGTCGTCGGCGTCACCGACTCCACGATGGACACGTGACCCCAGCCCGGCGCCCAGGCCGAGCCGTACGCGTACCAGCCGACCGAGCCGACGGTCGGAGTCTTGTTGACGGCATACCCCTTGGCGGCGAGCTGACCGCCCCAGGCGCCGGCGTTGCCGTTGATGCCCGGGTTGCCGACGCCCTTCTTGGCGAGCCGGTATGCCGCGTAGTTCGTGCAGTTGTGGCCGGACCATTGGCCCCACCAAGACTGCGTGTAGGCGGTCGCGTAGCCGTAGTGGGAGTACCCGGCGGCGCTGCAGGCCGAGAACCCGACGCACATGATCGTGTAGGAGGCCTGGGCCTGTTGCGCGGGCTGCAGGGCCACCGCGGTCAGGCCGACGGCCAGTGCTGAGACGGCCCGCTTTCGACCACGGACATTACTAACGGCCACGGAACAAACCTCTTCCTCCCCCGAGGGTTTTCATCAAAGCCCTTACCAGGGGGCCATCGACTGGCGAGGCTACCCAGCCATACTGCCGTGGACAAACCTTGGAAATCGCACCACAGGCAACAAAGAAAACTCTGACAACAGGAGTAACACCAGTAACAGCGCCTGAGTTCAAACCGTTATACGCAATGTGAAATAGATCACATCCACTTTCCTGTCCGGTTGATGGTGCTATGTCCGAATCGCTCTTGCGTCGCCGGCGGCGGGGGACAATGGTGGCATGTCCGCGACGGCCGATCCCGAGCACCTGCCCACCTACCGGATCACCATGATCTGCAGCGGGAATATCTGCCGTTCGCCGATGGCGGAGGTCGTCCTGGCCGACCTGGTGGCGAACAGCCCGTATGCCGGTGCCGTCGCGGTGGACTCCGCCGGGCTCGGCTCCTGGCACGTCGGCGACGGGGCCGATCACCGCACGATCCAGGTGCTCGCCGACAACGGTCACGACGGGTCCCGGCATGTCGTCCGGCAGTTCTCCCCGGACTGGTTCGCCGAGCGAGACCTGGTCCTGGCCGCCGACAGCAGCCACGTGCGCGACCTGCGACGGCTGGCCGCACGCAGCGGCATACCGGGAGCCGAGGCCAAGGTCGCCTATCTGCGCAGTTTCGACCCGGCGGCGGTGAGCGCCGGAACGCTTGAGGTGGACGACCCGTGGTACGGCTCGATCCGGGACTTCCGGCGCACCTATGCCGAGGTGACGGGAGCCTGTCGGGGGATTGTGCAGGCCCTCCCGGAGCTGCTGGCCGCCGGGAGAAGCGCCCGGCCCGGCGACGGTGCCGCCGCCGCCGACGCCGCCGGCGCGGCCGACGCCGACGGCTGACCATGCCGATCCGCACCGACACCCGCCCGCCCGGCACACCGTGCTGGGCCGAGCTGACCACCGCCGACCCCAGGATCCCGCGGGCCTTCTACAGCGAGCTGTTCGGCTGGGAGTTCCAGCCGGGGACGGCCGAGACCGGCGGATACACGATCGCCGTGCGCGACGGCATACCGGTCGCCGGCATCGCCCTGGCCCGCCCGGGACGACGCGGACCGGCGACCTGGACCACCTTCCTGGCCTCCCCCGACGTCGACGCGGCGGCGGCCCGGGCCCGTGAGCTCGGCGGCGCCGTCATCGCGACGCCCGGCGCGATCGGGCAGCTGGCTCGCACGGCGCGACTACGCGATCCCGGCGGCGCCGAGTTCGGGGTGTGGCAGGACACCGGGCTGGGCGGTTTCGGGCTGGTCGACGAACCGGGGGCGTTCGGCTGGTTCGAGGTGATGACCCGCTCGTATGCCGACTGTGGCCGGTTCTACGCCGACATCTTCGGCGTGGACCTGCGGGCGCAGGCCGACGCCGAGGATGTCGATGTCGAGGGGGAGCCTGCGGGGACCGGGTGGTCGCTGATGTCGACCGCCGAGGGCGCGGTGGCCGGGCTCGGCGAGATCGACCCGGCATACCCCGCGCAGGTCCCCGCGCACTGGATGGCATACCTCGCCGTCGAACAGCTCGAACTGGCCGTCGCCCTCGCCCTGGACCACGGCGCCACGCTGCTCGGCGATCCGTACGAGGGAGCCGGCGGGCCCGCGGCCGTGCTGGCCGGGCCGCAGGGCGAGACCTTCGCGATGGTGCAGCGCCGGGACTCGGGTCCTGACCCACACCGACCGCGCTGATCGAGAGGTGCAGCAGCCGATCAGCGCCGGTTCGACCAGGTCAGCCCAGTTCGAGACGTTCAGTCGCCGCCTCACGAGAAGACGGCGAGGCCCCCACCCGGCATACAGATGACGCGCTGCCCGGCCGGCCCCATGACCTGCCACGCCTCGAAATCCTCGCCCGCCGCCACGGTCAGCCGACGCTCACCGACCGGGATGGACACGGTGCCGTCGGGGCCGGTGACGACCTGCCCGATGAACTGGTCCTCCAGACCCTCCAACGATGCCGGAAGCCGGTTGTCGGGCGCAGCGGTATCGACGAGCCCGACCTGACCGTCCGGCGCGCTGACCTCGATGTCACCGGCCAGCAGCACCTCCCAGTTGTCCCGCGTCCAGAACCGCAGGCCGTAGTCCCAGCGGACGATGTCCACGGGCTGACCGGCCAGGGCGGCGAGCAGGTCGACGGCGGCGGTCACGGGTGCCATCCTTCCGGACGTCCGAGGTCCCATCCACGGAGGGCGTCCCACAAAATCGCCCGATCGGGCGATTTTGTGGCCCGGAACCGACCGGCGGTCCCCGATATCGCCCGATCGGGCGAAATTGGAGGAGTGGGCGGGGGCGCGGGCGGCTGCGGGACAATGACGGCCATGGTCAACCTTGCCGACGTCTCGCCCCCCATCCCGCTCGGCGCCCTCGACGGCCGGTACCGTGCCGCCGTCGCCGCGCTGGTCGACCACCTCAGCGAGGCGGCCCTCAACCGGGCCCGGGTCAAGGTCGAAATCGAGTGGCTCATCGCGCTCACCGACCGCGGCGTCGTCGCGGGCGTTCCGGCGCTCACCCCCGCCGAACAACACGCCCTGCGGCACGTGGTCGAGGAGTTCGGGGCCGAAGACATCGCCCGGCTCGCGCAGATCGAACGCGAAACCGTCCACGACGTCAAGGCCGTCGAGTACTACGTCAAGGACCGGCTCGCCCAGGTGTTGGCCGGCCGGGACGGGACCGACGGGATCACCGAACTCGTCCACTTCTGCTGCACGAGCGAGGACATCAACAACCTGAGCTACGCGCTGATGGTCCGCGGCGCCACCGAAGACGTCTGGCTGCCGGCCGCCCGCGCCCTCGTCGCCCAGATCGGCGACCTGGCCCGGGGCCTGGCCGACGTCCCGATGCTCGCGCGCACCCACGGCCAGGCGGCCACCCCGACCACGCTCGGGAAGGAACTCGCCGTCCTGGCATACCGGCTCGGGCGCCAGGTCGAACGCATCGAACACACGGCATACCTGGGCAAGATCAACGGCGCGACCGGCACGTACGGCGCGCACGTCGTCGCCGTCCCGGACGCCGACTGGCCGGCGATTTCGCGGGAGTTCGTCGAGGGGCTGGGGCTGACGTGGAACCCGCTCACGACCCAGATCGAGAGTCACGACTGGCAGGCCGAGTTGTATGCCGATCTGGCCCGCTTCAACCGGATCCTGCACAACCTCGCAACCGATGTGTGGACCTATATCTCGCTCGGCTACTTCGCGCAGGTCCGCGGGCAGGGGACCGTGGGTTCGAGCACGATGCCGCACAAGGTCAACCCGATCCGATTCGAGAACGCCGAGGCCAACCTCGAGGTCAGCTGCGCCCTGCTCGACGTCTTGGCCGCCACCCTGGTCACCTCGCGGATGCAGCGCGACCTGACCGACTCCAGCATGCAGCGCAATATCGGGACGGCATACGGGCACTCCCTGTTGGCCATCGACAATGTCCGCCGCGGGCTGGCCGGGCTCGATGCAGTACCCGAGGCGATGGCCGCGGACCTCGACGCCAACTGGGAGGTCCTCGGCGAACCGGTCCAGTCGGCGATGCGCGCCCTGGCCGCCCAGGGCGTACCGGGCATGGAGCAGCCGTACGAGCGGCTCAAGGAGTTGACCCGCGGCCGGCGGATCGACGGCGACGACCTGCGCGCGTTCGTCCGCGGGCTGGGGCTGCCCGCGGACGTCGAGGCCCGGCTGGTGGCGCTGAGCCCGGCCGGCTATGTGGGACTCGCCCCTCGACTGGTCGCCCAGCTCGACGCGTAGGGTGATCGCGGCGCCGGGAACACCGACCCGCCGAGGCGGTGTTGAAG
>JBDIAR010000151.1:0-8238 GCA_039812545.1 Dermatophilaceae bacterium
AGCCAGGCGGTCAGGTCGAGGGTGCTCGTCAACAGGACGTGGCCGAGCATCAGCGGCAACGCGCCCCCGGCGATCCCCCACGCGGCGTAGGCCTGGGCGCGCCGGTCGCCGCCGAGTTCGCGAGCGATCGCCGCGGCGAGCAGCACGGTGCCGGCACTGGCCAGGGTCGCGGGGATCCGTAGCGCCCACGGTTCGTCGGCGACCAGGGCGGAGAGGGTACGTGCCAGCCACGGGGTCAGCGGCGGCTGGTCGACGTAGGCCAGTGCCGGGCCGAGCATCCGGAAGTAGAGCTCGTCACTGGTGTACCCGTAGGCCGCCGACGTGACCGTGAGCGCGATCGCCTGCGCCGCGACCGCCAGCCAAACCGCCGAACCCGCTCCGACGCGGGACGCGCCGACTCTGGTCGGGACCCGAGCGCGGCGGGTTGGGTTCACGACATCGAGCGTATGCCGGGGGCTCGGAACGCGCTCGGTGTTCGGCCCGGCGGTCCAATGCCGTGGCGATGGTGTGGCGATGGTGTGGCGGATGGGCAGGTCCTCGGCCGTCCGCCGCTGGTGCCCGGTTGGCTCCGATTTTGGGATGGGCGTGGGTGATTTGCCCCGATAGGGCCCCTCGGGATGCCCGAATCCACATCCAGTCTGCGGATTGCTCGAAATCGGGTGCCCGAATCTGTTGACAACGCCCCGGTGGCGCGCTTCACTGGGTGGAACGCCACCGCCGCCGACCCACGAGAGGACACCGAGCTCCGATGTACGCCCAAGAGCGACAGCAGCACATTCTCGGCGAGGCTCGCCGGGCCGGCCGCGTCGATGTGCTGACGCTCGCCGAGTCCCTCGGGGTAGCCACCGAAACGATCCGGCGCGACCTCACCGTGCTGGAACGCCGGGGCACCCTGCGCCGCGTCCACGGCGGCGCCATCCCCGTCGAACGCCTCGACGTCGAGCCCAGCCTGGCCGTGCGCACCGAGCGGCTCACCGCCGAGAAGCGGCGGATCGCCGCCAGGGCGCTGCAGGAACTCCCCCCGGACGGCACGATCCTGATCGACTCGGGCACGACGACCCTC
The DNA here is from genome assembly GCA_039812545.1 of Dermatophilaceae bacterium. Taxonomy (GTDB): domain Bacteria; phylum Actinomycetota; class Actinomycetes; order Actinomycetales; family Dermatophilaceae; genus JBDIAR01. Next base: position 1,064 of record JBDIAR010000151.1, read on the forward strand.
GCCCTGGCCGAACTGCTGCCCGCCGACCTCTCGCTCACCGTCCTGACGAACTCCATCGCAGTCGCCGCCCTGCTCGCCGGACACGAGCACCTCAACCTCTACCTGCTGGGCGGACGGGTACGCCCCCGCACCGGGGCCGCCGTCGGCCACTGGGCCACGGACGCCCTCGACGGCGTCTTCGTCGATGTCGCCTTCGTCGGGACCAACGGCTTCTCCGTCGGCCGCGGCCTGACCACCCCCGACCAGTCCGAGTCGCTCGTCAAAGCCGCCATGGTCGGGGCCGCCCGGCGGGCCGTGGTCCTGACCGACTCCACCAAAGCCGGCGACGACCACCTGCATCGCTTCGCCCACCTGCGCGACATAGCCCTGCTCATCACCGACACCGAAATCGACCCAGAAGTCGTCGACGAAATCGCCGACTCCGGCCCCGAGGTGGTCCTCGCATGATCGTCACCGTGACGCCCAACCCGAGCATCGACCGCACGATCGCCGTCGATGCCATCCACCGTGGCGAGGTGCACCGCGCGACCTCCTCGCGCATCGACCCCGGCGGCAAGGGCGTGAACATCTCCCGGGCGCTGACCGCACAGGGCGCCGCCACCGTCGCGGTCCTCCCGGCCGGCGGTCCCGAGGGATTGCTCATGGCCGAACTGCTCGATGCGGCAGGCGTCGTCCGGGTATGCGTGCCCGTCGCCGGCGGCTCGCTGCGGATGAACGTCGCCGTGGTCGAACCGGACGGAACGACGACCAAGCTCAACGAGCCCGGCCCCACCCTCAGCGCCGCCGAGGTCGACCAGCTTCTCGAGGTCACCCTGGCGCGGGCTCGGGACGCGGCCGCGGTCGGTGAAAGCTCGTGGGTGGTCGGGTCCGGATCGCTGCCCCCCGGAGCACCCGACACCCTGTATGCCGGCCTGGTCACCCGGGCGCGCGAGGCCGGGCTGCGCGTGGCGATCGACTCCTCCGGCGCGCCCTTCGGACCCGCCGTCTCGGCCCGACCCCACCTCATCAAGCCGAACCACGAGGAACTCGCCGAACTCGTCGGACGAGAACTGACCACCCTCGGGCAGGTCCGCGACGCGGCATACGGATTGGTCGAGAACGGCATCGAGACAGTCGTCGTCAGCCTCGGCGGCGACGGCGCGCTTTGGGTGGACCCGGACACGGTGCTGCACGCTCGCGCCTCGATCGACACGCCACTGTCCACGGTCGGTGCCGGGGACTGTCTCCTCGCCGGCCTGATCGATGCGCTGACCGGGGGCGCGGACCCCGCGGCCGCGCTGACCGCAGGCGTCACCTGGGGCGCCGCCGCGGTGCGGCTCCCGGGTAGCCAGGTCCCGACGCCCGCCGACCTGGCCGACCTGCCCGTCCGCCTCACCGACTCCCCCAACTTCGACCTCCAGCTCTCCTGAAACCCCCGATCAACCTCCATCCCGCGATCGAGCCCCTCCCTCGATCGAGCCGTTCCGACAACTCCTGTTCGACCCGTACCCGGGTTGCAGCCGTACTCACCCACGCCCGCTGATCGACCACACCCGAAAGGAACCCAGATGGCGCTCATCACGACAGAGCAGGTCGTCCTCGACCTGACCGCCCCGGATCGCCATGAGGCGACCCGCGCACTCGCCCAGACCCTGCTCGACACGGGCCGGTGCACCGACCTCGAAGCGTTCCTCGCGGATGTCCGCAAGCGCGAGGAGACGATGGCGACCGGGCTGCCCGGCGGCATCGGCATACCCCATGCGCGCAGCGCCGCCATCACCGAACCGTCGCTCGTCTTCGGACGGGCGGTCGACGGCATCGACTGGGGAGCCAAGGACGGACCGGCCAACGTCATCTTCCTGATCGCCGCTCCCGAGGGCGGCGGCGATGCCCACATGCAGATGCTGCCGAAACTCGCGCGCGCCCTGATGAAGAAGGAGTTCCGGGCCGCGCTGCTCGCAGCCACGACTCGCGAAGAGGTCGTCGAGATCGTCGAGAACGAGGTCTCCCTCGATGCTCCCGCCACTTCCCCCGCACCGGCAGCCGCACCCGTGGCCGCCGCCGCAGCGCCGGCAGCGGCCGCCTCGGCCGCGACAGCCGCCGGGACCACGACTGCCCCATCGGCCCCCGCCACCACCAAGACCTACACCTTCGTCGGGGTGACCTCCTGCCCCACCGGCATCGCGCACACCTATATGGCGGCCGAGGGACTCGAGCGCGCGGCCAAGGCGGGCGGTCACCAGATGACCGTCGAAACCCAGGGTTCGGTCGGCACCAAGCCGCTCTCGGCGGCCCAGATCGCGGCCGCCGACGCGGTCATCTTCGCCCACGACCTGCCGGTCAAGGACCGGGCCCGGTTCGCCGGCAAACCCACCGTCGACGTCGGCGTCAAGAAGGCCATCTCCGACGGACCGGCGCTGATCGAGGAGGCCATCGCCCTGGCCGAGGAGTGGGCGGCCGATCCGGACAAGGCCCGGGCCGCGGTCGCCGCAGCGGCCACCCCGGCCTCGGGCGGCCTGGTGACCAAGGTCGAGGAGGGCGCCGGCCTCGGGACGCGACTGCGTCAATGGCTGATGACCGGTGTGTCGTACATGATCCCGTTCGTCGCCGCGGGCGGCATCCTCATCGCCCTGTCGTTCATGCTGGCCCAGGTCGCCCTCGGACAGGACGGCGCCATCCAGATCGTCAAGTACGGCCTGGGCAAGGAGGGTGAGTTCAACATCCTCACGAGCTTCAACCCGATCTCCCTCACCTCGTGGGCGGCCCTACTCTTCACGATCGGCGCGGCCTCCTTCGGCTTCCTCGTACCGATCCTCTCCGGCTTCATCGCCTTCGCCATCGCCGACCGGCCCGGTCTGGTCCCCGGGATCGTCGGCGGCGCCATCGCCTCGAACATGGGCGCCGGCTTCCTCGGCGGCATCGTCACCGGCCTGCTCGGCGGCTTCGTCGCCCGTTGGATCGCCGGCTGGAATGTCGCCAAGGGCGTCCGCGGGGTCATGCCGGTGGTCGTCATCCCGCTGCTGTCCACGCTCATCTCCAGCGGCCTGATGATCGCGGTCCTCGGCCGCCCGATCGTCAACCTCATGAACGGCCTGACCTCCTGGCTGGGCGGGATGGGCGGAACCAGCGCGCTGCTGCTCGGTCTCATCCTCGGCGCGATGATGGGCTTCGACCTCGGTGGCCCGGTCAACAAGGTCGCGTACAGCTTCGGCGCCGCCGGCCTGACCGCCGCCGGCACCGCGACCGACGCTCCTCAGCTGAAGATCATGGCCGCCGTCATGGCCGCCGGCATGGTGGCCCCTCTCGCGATGGCGCTGGCCACGACGCTGCGTCCCAAGCTTTTCACCGAGCCCGAGCGCGAGAACGGCAAGGCCGCGTGGCTGCTCGGCGCCTCCTTCATCTCCGAAGGTGCCATCCCGTTCGCCGCCGCCGACCCGGTCCGCATCATCGCCTCCTCCGTCGTCGGCTCGGCGATCACCGGCGGGCTCTGCATGGTCTTCGGCGCGACGCTGCGGGCCCCGCACGGCGGGATCTGGGTGCTGCCCCTCATCGGCAACTTCCTGCTCTTCCTGCTCGCTCTCGCCGTCGGAGTCGCGGTCATGGCCGGCATCGTGGTCGCCCTGAAGTCCCGCGACCACCACTCCCTCGCCACCGCGCAGGTCTGAAAGCCTCGGCACCATCCAGTCCAAACGGCATACAGAAAAAGCCCACCACCTCACGCAAAGGAGCCCAGCTCATGGCAACTCGCACCGTCACCATCGCCTCCTCCGTCGGCCTGCACGCCCGCCCGGCCGCCCTGTTCGTCGAGGCGGCCTCCGCCTCCGGCCTGGACGTCGAAATCGGTCGCCCCGGTGAGGACCTCGTCGACGCGACGAGCATCCTCGGGGTCATGGCGCTCGGCGCCCGTCACGGCGAGGAGGTCGTCCTCTCCGCCGAGGGCGAGGGCGCCGAGGAGACCCTCGACTCCCTCGTCGCGCTGCTCTCCCGCGACCTCGACGCGGAGTGATCGGCATGATCGGCATGGACGCACCCGAAACCCGCCAGGGCATCGGCGTGAGTCCCGGCACGGCATACGGACCGGTGGTGCAGGTCGCACCGCCGGTCCGGCCGCCGGCCGACGAACCCGCGCCCACCGACGTCGAGGCCGCCCTGGCCACGGTGCGCGCGGCATTCGAGCAGGTGGCGATCTCCCTGGAGGACAGAGCCGCCACCGCGGACGACACGGCCCAGCAGATTCTCAAGGCGACCGCCCTCATCGCCCGCGACAAGGGCCTGATCAAGGCCGCCGGCAAGCAACTCGCCGTCGGCCGCGGTCCCGCCAATGCCGTCGCGGGGGCGATCGAGGAGTATGCCGCGCAGTTCGAGGCGCTCGGCGGGTACTTCGCCGAGCGGGTCACCGATCTGCGTGATGTCGGCGCCCGCGCGGTCGCCGCAGTTCTCGGAGTCCCCGCCCCCGGCGTGCCCGACTTCCACGAGCCGAGCGTCATCGTCGCCGAGGACCTCGCCCCCGCCGAGACCGCCACCCTCGACCGGGCGCTCGTCATCGGGATCATCACCGAGGCCGGCGGCCGCACCAGCCACACCGCCATCCTGGCCGCGCAGATGGGGATCCCCGCCGTCGTCCAGGTCCGCGCCGCCACCACCATCCCCGTCGGGACCCACCTCGCACTCGACGGTGACAGTGGCGAGGTGACGCTCAACCCGGACCCGGCGCTGGTGGCCGCGCAGGCGGCCCGACGGGCGGCGCTGGCCGCGGCCCTGGCGGTACGCTCCGGACCCGGCCGGACTCGGGACGGTCACGCCGTGGCGCTGCTGGCGAATATCGGTGGCGTCGAGGATGCGGTCGCCGCGGCGGCCCTGGACCTCGAAGGTGTTGGGCTGTTCCGCACCGAGTTCGTCTTCCTGTCCTCGGACCGGGCGCCGACGGTGGCCGAACAGACCGAGATCTACCGGCAGGTCTTCGAACCCTTCGGCACCCGGCGGGTCGTCGTGCGGACCCTGGACGCCGGGGCGGACAAGCCGCTGGCGTTCGCCGACCTCGGGCCGGAGGAGAACCCGGCCCTCGGCCGCCGCGGGTTGCGGCTCTCCGCCGAACGCCCCGACCTGCTCGACGCCCAACTCGAGGCCCTGGCCAATGCGGCCCGGCTCACCGGCGCCGACGTTCGGGTCATGGCACCGATGGTCGCCACCGCCGAAGAGGCCGCCTGGTTCGCGCGCCGGGTCCGCGAGAACGGCCTGCCCAAGGCCGGCGTCATGATCGAAGTGCCGGGCGCCGCACTGCGGTCGGCGCACGTCCTCAGCGAAGTCGATTTCGGCAGCCTCGGGACGAACGACCTGGCCCAGTACACGATGGCCGCGGACCGGATGCAGGGCGCCCTGTCCGACCTGCTCGACCCGTGGCAGCCGGCGGTTCTCGATGTCATCGGCGCGGCCTGCGACGGGTCGGCGCGTACCGGACGTCCCATGGGGGTATGCGGGGAGTCGGCCGGCGATCCCCTGCTCGCCCTGGTCCTGGCCGGGCTCGGTGCCCAGAGTCTGTCCATGGCGCCGAGCAAGGTGCCGTTGGTCCGGCTCGCCCTGTCCTGGCACTCCTTCTCGGAATGCCAGCGGCTCGCGGCCCTGGCCCGGGACGCCCGCACCGCGCGCGAAGCACTGGAGGCCGTCCGGGCAGCCGCCCGGCCGGAACTGACCGACCTGCTGTGACCGGCGGCGAGCGGGATCAGCAGCCGACGAGTCGACTGCCGAGCCAGCTCGCCACCTGGTCCAGCCCGACGCGCTCCTGCTCCATCGAGTCGCGGTGGCGGATCGTGACGGCCTGGTCCTCCAGGGTGTCGAAGTCGACGGTGATGCAGTAGGGGGTACCGATCTCGTCCTGGCGCCGGTAGCGCCGCCCGATCGCCTGGGCGTCGTCGAACTCGACATTCCAGTTGCGGCGCAACGCGGTTGCCAGGTCACGCGCCTTCGGGGACAGATCGGCGTTGCGCGAGAGCGGGAGCACGGCGGCCTTGACGGGCGCGAGCCGATGGTCGAGGCGCAGGACCACGCGGGTGTCGACGCCGCCCTTGGTGTTGGGAGCCTCGTCCTCGGCATACGCATCGACGAGGAAGGTCATCAGGCTCCGCGAGAGACCGGCCGCGGGTTCGATGACGTACGGGACGTACCGCTCCCCACTGGCCTGGTCGAAGTACGACAGGTCGCTACCGGAGAACTTCGTGTGCTGGGAGAGGTCGAAGTCGGTGCGGTTGGCGATGCCCTCGAGCTCCCCCCATTCGGAACCGGTGAAGTGGAAGCGGTACTCGATGTCGACGGTCCGCTTCGAGTAGTGCGACAGCTTCTCCTTGGGATGCTCGTAGTGCCGCAGGTTGTCGGCCTTGATGCCGAGATCGACGTACCAGCGGGTGCGCTCGTCGATCCAGTACTGGTGCCACTCCTCGTCGGTGCCCGGCACGACGAAGAACTCCATCTCCATCTGCTCGAACTCACGGGTGCGGAAGATGAAGTTGCCCGGCGTGATCTCGTTGCGGAAGCTCTTGCCGGTCTGGGCGATACCGAACGGCGGCTTGCGCCGCGCGGCCTGCACGACATTGGCGAAGTTGATGAAGATGCCCTGGGCGGTCTCCGGCCGCAGATAGTGCAGCCCGTTCTCGTCCTCGACGACGCCGAGGTAGGTCTTGAGCATCATGTTGAACTGCCGGGGTTCGGTCCAGGTGCCGCGGTTGCCGCAGTTCGGGCAGGCGATGGTGGCCAGGTCGACGTCGTCCGGGTTGATGTCATCGCCCTTGGCGGCCCGCTTGGCCGCGACGTCCTCCTGCAGGTGGTCGGCCCGGAACCGCTTGTGGCAACTCGTGCATTCGACCAGCGGATCGCTGAACGTGCCGACGTGGCCGGAGGCCACCCAGGTCTCGCGCGGCAGGATGATCGAGGAGTCCAGGCCGACGATGTCGTCGCGGCCGTGCACCATGGACTTCCACCACTGGCGCTTGATGTTCTCCTTCAGCTCCACCCCGAGCGGCCCGTAGTCCCAGGCCGACCTCGTGCCGCCGTAGATCTCGCCACACGGGAACACGAAGCCCCGGCGTTTGCACAAGCTGACGACAGTGTCCACGGTGGAGGTCTTGGATGCCATGGGCCCAAGGTTATCCGGCGAGGCGTATGCCGTGCCCGCGCGTTACCGGCGCGTCGGCGCCGCGCGCCGG
>JBDIAR010000152.1:0-8185 GCA_039812545.1 Dermatophilaceae bacterium
GGGGCAAGGACCGATCCGCCGTCGTGGCCTGCGTGATGGGCGAGGGGCTCATCGAAACCTTCCGGGCGGCCGGCGCGGTGGTCGTCAGGTCCGCCCCCGGAGCGCGAGCCTCCACCGGCGCGATTCTGACGGCCGCGCGGTCGAGCGCCGCGGAGTCGATCATCCTGTTGCCCAACGACAAGGACACCCGGCTGGTCGCCGACGCCGCCGCCGAACTCCTTGAGGCCTCCGGTGTCTCGGCGCGGGTCGTCCCGACGCTCGCGGTCGTCCAAGGGCTCGCCGCGCTCGCCGTCCACGATCCCGGCGCCGCGCTCGCCGACGCGGTGGCCTCGATGACCGCGGCCGCCGACCACACCCGGTACGCCACGGTGAGCATCGCGACCCGAGCCGCGCGGACGGCGGCGGGCTGGTGCGCCGAGGGAGATGTGCTGGGGTTCGTCGACGGCGATATCGCGGTCATCGGTCAGGAGGCTGCCACCGTCGCCGGTCAGGTTCTGGCCCTGCTGCTGGCCGACGGCGGCGAGTTGCTCACCGTCGTCGGCGGGGCGGACGCCTCCCCGCGGCTGGTCGAGGCGGTGGTCTCGGCGGCCCGGTTGCGTCGTCGGGGGCTGGAGATCACGACGATCGACGGTGCCCAGCCGATCCACCTGCTGCTCCTCGGGCTTGAGTGACGAGCGGCGGGGCGGTGGGATCACGATGAGCAGAACGAACCGGGACCTCTCGGGTCTGACGGAGTGGACGCCGTTGCGGGCCGTCATGTCCGCGAGGGAGGCCAAGCGGTTCGCCGAGTCCCGCGAGCAGATCACGACCGTCGCCGATCTGCTGGAGACCGCCCCGAAGAGTTACCTCAACCAGGACGAGGCCACCGATTTCCGGACCCTGGTCGAGGGGGAGCGGGCCACCGTCGTCGCCGAGGTGCTGGATGCGAAGACCCAGCGGATGCGCCAGCGGGCCGGGTCGCTGTTGCTCGTCACGCTCGGCGACAGTCGTGGCGGGACCCTCAAGCTGACCTTCTTCAAACCGTTCGGGCACCAGGACAAGCTCGTCCCGGGCCGGCGAGGCGTGTTCAACGGCGTGGTCTCCTCGTTCCGTCACGAGTTGCAGCTCACCCACCCCGACTACGCCATGCTGGACGACGCCACGGACAGCGGGCTCGCCGCCTGGCGGGGCTATCTGCTGCCCATTTACCGTGAAACCGGCGGCAACCCGAGCCCCGCGATCCGGCGAGCCGTCATGGTCTGCCTCCAGATGGCTCGGCTGAGCGAGCCGGTGCCCGAGCAGGTGTATGCCGGACGAGGGTTGCTCTCCCACCGCGACGCATTGTGGGCGGTACACCGCCCGGCGACGCGCGAGGAGGCCCGGGAGGGCACCCGGCGACTGCGCTACGACGAGGCGCTGACCCTGCAGGTCATCATCGCCCGGCGACGGGCCGAGTTGGCGGGCATCCGCACCACCGCTCGGGTGGCCCGACCCGACGGGCTGCTCGCCGCGTTCGACGCCGAGTTGCCGTATGCCTTGACGGCGGGACAGCGGGCCGCCGGCGAACAGATCTTCGCCGATCTGGCCCGGCCGACCCCGATGCACCGGCTCCTGCAGGGCGAGGTGGGTTCGGGCAAGACCGTGGTCGCGCTACGCGCCATGCTGGCCATGGTCGACGCCGGGGCCCAGGCCGCTTTGCTCGCGCCCACCGAGGTGCTGGCCGCGCAACACCTGCGGTCGATCCGGCAGCTGCTGGGTGACCTCTCCCTCGGCGGCTTGTTCGGTGGATTTGACGGATTCGACGGATTCGGCGGACCGGTGGGGACGAAGGTCGTTCTGCTCACCGGCAGCCAGTCGGTCGCGGCCCGGCGTCAAGCGCTGGCGGACGCGGCCAGCGGCGCGGCGGGGATCGTCGTGGGAACCCATGCCCTGATCCAGCGCGACGTCCAGTTCGCCGACCTCGGCCTCGTCGTCGTGGACGAGCAGCACCGTTTCGGCGTCGAACAACGTGACGCCCTGCGCGACAAGGGAATCACGCCCCCGCATACCCTCGTCATGACGGCGACACCGATCCCACGCACGGTGGCCATGACGGTGTTCGGCGACCTGGAGACCACCACGCTGCGCGAGTTGCCGTCGGGTCGGATCCCGATCACGACGCATGTCGTCGACGAGAGTATGCCGGGCTGGTTCGACCGGGTCTGGGCCCGCGTGGGGGAGGAGGTGCGCGCCGCCCGGCAGGTGTTCGTCGTCGCCCCGAAGATCGGGGACAGCGAGGACGACACCGCCGAGGCCGACGCCGAGCTCACCGGATCGGACCAGGACGAGCGTCACCCGCCGCGAGGGGTCTACGAGATCGCCGCGCTCTTGGCGGCCCGCCCGGAACTCGACGGGGTGCGCATCGGGGTTCTGCACGGCCGGTTGGACGCCGAGTCGAAGGAAACCGTGATGACGGCGTTCGCCGCGGGCGCCCTCGACGTCCTGGTCGCCACGACCGTGATCGAGGTCGGCGTGGACGTGCCGAACGCGACCCTCATGGTGGTGATCGACGCCGACCGGTTCGGGGTGTCCCAGTTGCACCAGCTACGGGGCCGGATCGGGCGGGGCGAACACCCGGGCCTGTGCCTGTTGACCACCCGCTCGCAGCAGCCCGCGGCCCGCGAGCGACTGGCCGCGGTCGCATCCACCACCGACGGGTTCCGGCTGGCCGAACTCGACGTCCGGCAGCGCCGCGAGGGCGATGTCCTTGGGGCCCGGCAGAGCGGTCGTTCTTCCCTGCGGTTCCTGCGGGTCACCCATCCCGAGGACGAGGTGCTGATCGCATGGGCTCGCGCGGACGCCACCGCGATCGTCGCGAAGGATCCGCAGCTCGACCAGCACGTGGACCTGGACCTTCGGGTTCGCACCCGATTGGACGCCGAACAAGCGGCCTACCTGGACCGGGGGTGACCCGCCGATGACGCGGATCATCGCGGGGGTCGCGGGGGGCCGACGACTGGCGGCGCCGAAGGGCGATGGCACCAGACCGACGGCCGACCGGGTTCGGGAGGCGGTGTTCTCCCGACTGGAACACCGGGGGGTCTTGCCCGGGGCGAGTGTCCTGGACCTGTATGCCGGTTCGGGCGCCCTGGGCTTGGAGGCGGCCAGCCGCGGCGCCGAGCGGGTCGTCCTCGTGGAGGCGGACCGTCGGGCCGCTGCCGTGGCCCGGGACAATGCCCGAACGGTCGGCTTGCCGCAGGTGACGGTCGCGGTCGCCAAGGTGCAGGCATACCTGACGACCGATCCGGCGACGGGGCCATTGGCCGGTCCGGCCGATGTCGTCTTCGCCGACCCGCCCTATCCGCTGACGGAGGAGGCTCTGGGGCGGATGCTCGCGGCGCTGGTCGCGGGCGGCTGGCTGCGCGCCGGTTCGGTCGTCGTGGTGGAACGCTCCGCCCGCAGCCCCGAGCCGGGCTGGCCGCCGGGCCTGGTCCTTGACTCGCAGCGTCGCCACGGCGACACGACGATCTGGTATGCCGTGGCCCAGTGAGGTCAGGCCTTGCGCAACTTCAGGAACATGCTCGGCCCGAAGTCCAGCGGCGCCAGCGGCCTTTGCAGGGCCCGCTCGACGGCAAGCATGATCGCGCCGGGCACGTACTGCTTGATCTTGGGGCTGCGCAGGTTGGACACCGACAGCTTGCGCTCCAGGACCAGCCCGGCGTCGGCGAGTTGGCCGGTGACGGTGGAGACATTGTGGTTGACGAAGTTGATCGGCGCTTCGCCGTCCTCGCGGGCGTTGTCGACATTGACCGGGATCGGTGTGGTCGGCAGCTTCTCCCGGTTCTTCAGGGCCCGCAGCCGGTTGACCGCGTGGCCGGCGTTGGCCACCTCGATGATGGCGACGCCGTGGTGGGCGAGGACTCGGCTGATCTCCGCGAAGGCCTTGGTCGGATCCGGCAGGTGGTGCATGACCCGCACCATGGTCACCAGGTCCAGCTCGCCGTCGGCGAATTCCAGCGCCTCGGCCTGCATCCGACGGGCCGCGATGTCGGTGCCCGCCAGGACCTCCACCGACGCGTCGAGCTGGGTCTGGCTCGGGTCGGTGAGGGTGACCTGGTCGGCATACTCCCGCAGCAGCAGGCACAGCCGGCCGAACCCGCCACCGATGTCCGCGGCGTGCCGGAAGTGCTCCGGGCCGATGAGGTCGCGGATCGCGGCCTGCTCGGCGGCGTTCTCATAGTCGCGGCCGGTCCAATACGTCGTGTAGTCGTACCCACGGTCGTACTGATCGGCGTCGATCTTCGGCTGGTCCTGCGGATTCGGCATGTCGGTCACGCGGGTAAGCCTAATGCCGCCCGCTCGCCCCGTACCCGCGGTCGCCCGCCCTCCCGGCCGCTGGCACCGGCACGCGGACACCGGCATACGCACAACGGGCAGACGAGCCACTGGCATACTGACGCAGCATGACGAGCTCACCGACGAACCCCGTCGCCGACCCCGGCCCGGCCAACACCGGCGGCCCCCGGATCTGCGTGTGCCCCGGCTCGTACGACCCGGTCACCAACGGGCATCTGGATGTGATCGCCCGCAGTGCGGAGCTGTTCGACGAAGTCGTCGTCGTCATCCTCTACAACCCGAACAAGGCCAGTGGGCTGTTCACCGCGCCCGAGCGGCGTGACCTGGTCCTCGCCGCCCTGCGAGAGGTGCCCGGCGGTGACCGGGTCCGCGTCGAGCTGTTCGCGAATATGTTGTTGGTCGAGGCGTGCCGGGAACTCGGGGCCACGGCGATCGTCAAGGGACTGCGCAGCGGCACCGACTTCGCATACGAACTGCCGATGGCCCACATGAACCGCCATCTCACCGGGATCGAGACGGTCTTCCTTCCCGGCAACCCGGCATACGAGCACGTGTCGAGCTCGCTGATCAAGGAGGTCGTGCGGTTCGGCGGCGACGTGACCGGCATGGTTCCCGACCACGTGCTCGCGGCCCTGCGCGAGCGGGTGGCGCGTGATTTTGGGCCGGGTCCCCAGGTCCGGTAATCTTGCCCGTCGGTCTACGTCCGCTCGGGCGCCGACCAACCCGTCACCGTTTCGTGTGGAGCAATGAACCGCCTCGACCCTCGCCAGCCCATGGTCTTCGACACCCGGGACCTCAGCAGGCGACCGGGTACGCAGCTGGATCTGACCCGCACGATCGAACTCGACGAAGACTTCGGGACCGAAGTCGTCGCCGTGCCGAGTGGTCGTGACCTGGACGTCGAGCTCCGTCTCGAATCCGTCCAGGAGGGCGTCCTGGTGACCGGGTCGGTCGAATCTCGTGCGAACGGTGCCTGCGTGCGGTGCCTGGAGCCGGTCGAATTGCCTGTGCAGACCCGGTTTCAGGAGCTGTTCGCCTACGCCGATCGGGCGGCGCACCATCATGAGGTGGACGCCGACTCGGACGAGGCCGAGGTGTACGAACTCGTGGACGATCTGATCGATCTGCGACCCGTACTCCGGGACGCTGTGGTGACCGCCCTGCCGTTCCAGCCGGTATGCCGGGAGGACTGCCCGGGTTTGTGCGCTCAGTGCGGACAGCCCTTGGCCGAAGCCCCGGACCACCGGCACGAGACCCTCGACCCGCGGTGGGCGGCCCTCCAGGCCCTCACCACGAGCCGCCGGTCGGACGACGAACGCGACGAATCCTCGCTCGCGTAGACGTCCGGCCCAGACCAGATAGGAAACCGACGTGGCTGTCCCCAAGCGGAGGATGTCCCGCTCCAACACCCGCTCGCGCCGCGCCAATTGGAAGGCGACCGCGACGACCGTGACGCCGTGCCCGCAGTGCCGCCAGCCGAAGCAGCCGCACATCGCCTGCCCGAGCTGCGGCACGTACAACGGCCGGCAGTACGTCGAGGCAGAGCGCACGGAACACCAGGGCTGAGAGGAGCCCGCGAATCGTGGCCTCCACACGCGCGCCGGATTCCGACGCCCACGGCGTCGCCGGCCTGGCCCGATTCGTCGGACCCCTCGCCGACCATCTCGAGCAGATGGTCGGCCAGAGGCTCGACGAGTCGTTGCTCACCAGAGCACTGACCCACCGCTCTTTCGCGTACGAGAACGGCGGCCTCCCGCACAACGAGCGGTTGGAGTTCCTCGGCGACTCCGTGCTCGGCCTGGTCATCACCGACACCCTGTATGCCGCGCACCCCGACCTGCCCGAGGGGCAGCTCGCCAAGCTGCGGGCCGCCGTGGTCCGTATGCCGGCCCTGGCCGGCGTGGCTCGGACCATCGGCTTGGGCGATCACATCCTCCTCGGCAAGGGTGAGGAGGCCACCGGCGGGCGGGACAAGGCGTCGATTCTCGCCGACACGCTTGAGGCGCTGATCGGGACCATCTACCTCAGTTGTGGGTTGTCGGCCGCCACCGGTTTCATCCACACCCTCTTCGACCCGCTCCTGGAGGAGTCGGCGGGGCTGGGTGCCGGGTTGGACTGGAAGACCTCGCTGCAGGAACTGGCCGCCGAAATGGACCTCCGCGCGCCGGAATACGCCGTCGACCAAGAGGGCCCGGATCACGAGAAGACCTTCCACGCCCGCGCCATCGTCAGCGACGAGGAACTGGGTACCGGCTCCGGGCGCAGCAAGAAGGAGGCCGAGCAGAAGGCCGCCAAGAAGGCGTGGCGGGCGTTGGACGCGCGGCGGGCGCTGGTGGACGCCCGCGGTCAGGTTTCGGTCGCCGCGGACGCGCCGGGCGACGAGACGCCGACGGGTGCCTGAGCTCCCCGAGGTCGAGGTCGTCCGGCGGGGCCTGGCCGAGCATGTCGTGGGCCGGCAGATCTCGTCTGCCGAACTGTCCGGCACCCGGGTGGCTCGCCGGTATCCGCCCGGCCCGGCGGCGCTCGCCGTTCGCCTCGCCGGTATGCAGGTGGTGGCGGCGCGCCGTCGAGGGAAGTACCTGTGGCTGGAGTTGACGTCGCAGCGGGCTGAGCCGGTCGCCCTCGTCATCCATCTGGGCATGAGCGGTCAACTGCTCGTCGCACCCGAGGCGTCTCCGCGGCCGCGGCACTGCCACGCCGTGTTCGCCTTCGCCGACGGCGGGGCCGAGTTGCGGTTCGTGGATCAGCGGACTTTCGGCGGGTTGGCGCTCGCGGAACTCGCCGGGAACGGCATACCGATATCCGTGGCGCACGTGGCGCCCGACCCCTTCGACCCGGCATACGACCTCGACGTGGTCGTGGCCGGGCTGAAGCGCCGCGACAGCGCGGTCAAGCGGGGGTTGCTCGACCAGCGGCTGGTCTCGGGGATCGGCAATATCTACGCCGACGAGGCGCTGTGGCGCGCCGGCGTTCACGGCGAGCGGCTCTCCTCGACGTTGACCCGCCCGGCGCTTCGTCGTGTTCTGACCGCGGCGCGTGAGGTGATGACGGAGGCGCTGGCCCAGGGCGGTACGAGTTTCGACGCGCTCTACGTCAACGTCAACGGCGCCTCGGGCTACTTCGACAGACGGCTTGCGGCATACGGGCGGGAGGGGCGGCCGTGTGCCCGGTGTGAGACGCCGATCCGGCGGGAGCACTTCATGAACCGGTCATCGTTCTTCTGTCCCCGCTGCCAGCCCGTCCCTCGACTCCGCGGCTGACCTGGCCCCATGCGGCCGGCAGTGACTGTCTTCGTGGCATCAAGATTCATCTCGTCGGGCTAGCTCGACGAGTCAACCCCCACCTCTAACCAAAAAACAAACTAATGTCCGAAACACTGTTTACACAAGGATCTTGACAACCTCTGATCCCGGCGATCACCACCTTGTTCGCCGCCTTCAACGTGGCCGACGGCATGGTGATCACCGAAATCCACCGACGACACCGCGCCGTGGAGTTCAAGAAATTCCTCGCCACGATCGACAGCCGGATCCCCGACACCGCGGACGTGCACCTGGTCTGCGACAACTACAGCACCCACAAACACCCCATCGTCAAGCGCTGGCTGGCTGCGCACCCTCGATTCCACATGCACTTCACCCCGACCTACTCCTCCTGGCTCAACCAGGTCGAACGCTGGTTCGCCTACCTCACCGACGACCTCCTGCGCCGCGGCGACCACCGCAGCGTTCACGCCCTCGAAAGAGACCTTCGCCAGTGGAGCGCAGCATGGAACGAACACCCCAAACCGTTCATCTGGACCAAAACCGCCGAACAGATCCTCGAATCACTCGGACGACTAGTGAAACGAATCACCGACGAGGGACACTAG